>CABUQK010000096.1 GCA_902493615.1 uncultured Collinsella sp. | reverse complement strand
TTTCTCATGTCCAAGAAATGGGAGGCAGTTCACGGTAGTCCCGGGGAGGGGCCTCTTTGTGTTAATAAATGGGGATATTTCGGGTGCACGCCCGCGCGGCTTTCATATCCCCAAATTATCCCAAGTGCGCGTGCTAACCCGTTTTTACGCGCTTCTGCCGTTGTTGTCGTACTTAAACCAGCAGGTAAACGGCGTGTTCGTTTTTGTCGTTCCTACAGGTCAGTACTGCCACATGTGGTTGACGGGGCCGGAGCCTTTGCCCATGTCAAAGCCGGCGGCCAGGGCGCCGGTTAGGTAGGCCTTGCCGGCGTTGACGGCGTCGGCAAGATCCATGCCCTGAGCCAGCGCGCAGGCGATGGCGGACGAGAGCGTGCATCCGGTGCCGTGCGTGTTGTCGGTCTCGATGCGCTTGTGGCGGAACCACGTGGTGAGTGGATCTCCCAGATGGTTGCCCTCGTCATCGAGTGGCGCGGGTTCGGCCAGTACATCGTTGGCCTCGTTGACAAGATGCCCACCCTTAACGAGGGATGCGCAACCAAAGCGGCGGGTGAGGAGCATGGCAGCATTTTGCTGCGTGCGCTCGGAGTCGACCTCATAGTCGAGCAGTGCCATGGCCTCGGGAATATTGGGCGTGATAACCGTCGCTAGCGGGAACAGGCGGCGGGTGAGCGCCTCGGCGGCATCTTCGGCAATCAGCCGCGCGCCCGAGGTGGCGACCATGACGGGGTCGACGACCACGTTCGTTGCGTTCCAGGCGCTCAAGCGGTCGGCGATGACTTCGATAATCTCGACAGAAGAAACCATGCCGATCTTGACGGCGCTGGGGCGGATATCGTCAAAAACGGCGTCAATTTGCGCGGCTACGATATCTGGCGAGATATCCTGCACGGCGGTAACGCCCAGGGTGTTTTGCGCTGTGATGGCGGTGATGGCCGTCTCGGCATACAGGCGGTGCGCCGTGATGGTCTTGATGTCGGCCTGAATGCCGGCGCCACCGCTGGAATCGGATCCCGCGATGGACAGGACGGCAGGTACCTTACTACGATCCATGTTCGCTCCCTTGTTCGGTCGGAATCAAATGGGTCTTTAAGCCAGCATTATAAAGATGCCCGGGCCGACTCTATGCCGAACCCGGGCGGGCGATGCAATCTCTACGCAAGTGTAAGTAAATGTTCACAAGTCAACAATTGACAGGCACCAGCTCGCCGCCAGAAGCGGCCGCGGCGACAGGGTTAGTCCTCCATGCCGAGGTCGATCGTGGTGCCCTCGAAGATCTTGTTGACGGTGCGGACGGCGCACATCTTGCCACACATGGTGCAAGTGCCCTCGGTGGCGGCGGGGGACTCCTCGTAGCGCTTCTTGCCCGTAACCGGGTCGAGCGCGCACTTCCACATGGCGTCCCAGTCGAGCTTGCGGCGTGCCTGGCCCATCTTGTCGTCCATGTCGCGGGCGTGGGGCACCTTTTTGGCGATGTCGGCGGCGTGTGCGGCAATCTTGGTGGCCATGAGGCCGTCGAGCACGTCCTGGGCGTTGGGCAGGCACAAGTGCTCGGCCGGCGTCACGTAGCACAGGAAGTCGGCGCCGGAGCTGGCGGAGATAGCGCCGCCGATGGCAGCGGTGATGTGGTCGTAGCCCACGCCGATATCGGTCACCAGCGGCCCGAGCACATAGAACGGGGCGTTGTGGCACAGGCGCTTCTGCAGTTTCATGTTGGCGGCGATCTCGTCGAGCGCCATGTGGCCCGGACCCTCGACCATAACCTGGACGCCGGCGGCCCATGCGCGCTTGCACAGCTTGCCCAGCTCGATCATCTCGGCGGTCTCGGTGGCGTCGTTGGAGTCGTAGAGGCAGCCCGGGCGACAGGAGTCGCCGAGCGAAATCGTCACGTCGTACTCGTGGCAAATCTCGAGCAACTCGTCGTAGAACTCATAGAACGGGTTCTCGTTACCGGTGACCTCCATCCAGCCAAACAGCAGCGAGCCGCCGCGGCTCACGATGTTCATGAGGCGGCCGGTCTCCTTAAAGGTCTTTGTGACCGACTTGTTGATGCCGCAGTGGATGGTCATAAAGTCCACGCCGTCCTCGGCGTGCGCGCGCACGACCTCGAACAGGTCGTCCTTGGTAAGCTTGACCAGCGGCTTTTCCATGTAGCCGATGGCGTCGTACATGGGGACGGTACCTACCATGAGCGGCGTCTCGTCGATGAGCTGCTGGCGGAACTGGCGCGTCTTGCCCGAGTTGGAGAGGTCCATGATGGCGTCGGCGCCAAAGTCCTCGGCGATCTTGACCTTCTTCCATTCCTCGGCGGCATCGGCCTTGTCGCCCGAGATGCCCAAGTTCACGTTGACCTTGGTGGACAGGCCCTCACCGACGCCAAAGGCGCGCATGCCTTTTTTGATGTGCACGATGTTGGCAGGAATGGCGATGCGGCCGTCGGCCACGCGCTCGCGGATGTACTCGGGGTCGCGATGCTCGCGCTCGGCGACCTCCTTCATCTGCGGTGTGATCTGCCCGGCGCGGGCGAAGTCGATTTGCGTGACGAGCTTGGGCTCGGTCTGTGTGCTCATTGGCACGGCTCCCTTCGTTGGCATTACCCATATCAGGTTTGCGGGTCAGGGCGGGCGCGCCCAATCTCAGCCTGCCGTCTTGTCCTGCAAGCCCCCCGTTTATGTAATGGGCTCAAGTATAGCTCGAATGGGTACGATTGGCCTAACGAGCGTGCCTGTGAGGAGGCGAACATGGAAGACAAGCATCTATATCGAGAGACGCAATGGGATGTATCGGCCGAGGAAAGCCGTGCGCACCATGGCCTTGTCGCGATCGGTTTTGCGGTGCTTGCCGTGCTGGTGATTGCCTTTTGTATCTGGACGTTTGGTGGTCGCGGCGGCGCTGCATGGGAGTTCGAGGCTGATGATAGCCTACCGATTATGACGGTGAGGAGTACTGGCGGTAATGCCAATACGCTCGCCGTTCCGGGCGATTATTGGTACCCGTGCGATGAGTTTGTGCAGTTGCAGCTGAGTGGTGGGTCTATTCCTGGTGAGGAAATCGAACGCGTGACGTATGATGCGACGTTCAAAACGTTGACGGTGAAGCTCAAAGATCAAGGGGATGTGCCCACGACGATGGATATCGCGCTGACGGAATGGCGCCTGGAGCCCCCGTCGGGTGTTGCGGTGTCCGAGGTCGAGCACGTCAAGATTGTCTATCAGGACGGTTCGACAAACGGGATTGCAAAGGCCGACGGTCTAGCAGAATAGGTGTCGAGCCTAGCAGCCAATTCATAAAAGTTGCGGTGGAATAGTTCCTGATTGTGCGAAAAAGGCTCAAATAGGAATTATTCCACCGCAAGTTATATAGAGAAGGCTGAGCGGGTCAGTGTTGGGTGCCGGCTCTAGAGCATCTGTTCGTTGATGAACATGAGGGTGCCTAGGTATGAGAGTTCGGGGACGTGGCGATAGCCGATGTTGAATGCGGTAAGTTCGCTTGCATCCTCGAGCTTGTTTTCTGCCATCCACCGCACCATGGAGCCGCGCGCCTTTTTGCTGGCGGTCGACCGTTGGATGGGCTTCCCGTTGCGGATACCCTCGCCAAAGAGGCACGTGACGGCTGTGGCGTCGCCCGCGAGGTGGGGCAGAACGGCTTTGGCATACTCTACGCTGGCGAGGTTGACGATCGTGGTGTTTGAACCTGCCGGGGCGATAGCCCGCGCGAGCTTATCGCTCCAAAATGCGTAGAGGTCTCGGGCACCGTCGACGACAAGCTTCGCGCCCATCTCCAGCCGATACGGTTCGACGGCATGAAAGGGACGAACGCACCCGTAGAGGCCGGAGAGGATCCACAGATGGTCTTGCAGCCATGCGAGCTGCGCGGAATCCATCACCTCGGGTGCCATGCTCTGGTATTGAATGCCGTGATAGGACATGGCGGCAGGGGAGAGGTGACGGGCGAGTGCGGGATTGTCGAGATCGCCGCTTTTCAGGATGGGCCCGAACTCATGCAGGGTGTTGAGGCAAGGTCCCAGCAGTTTGTCACTCACGTTCCACAGCGCCTGCAGGCCGCCGCTGCCTTCATTCCGCTCGATATCTAGCAGTGCGCGGTGGAGGCGAGCCGTCTCGCGCACAAAGGGTGGGATGCCCAGGACTTCAAAAGCATCTTGGGCCGCGCGCATCTGCTTGGCGGGCGAAATGATGACCTGCAGCATGGGCTCTCCTCTGCCAAAAAAGTTGCGGTGGAATACGGTCTGTTTTGGCTGTTTATGGGCCAGTTTAGTCCGTATTTCACCGCAACTGATGAAGGGTTGGTTAGGCTCGCTCGATGAAGGCCTTGTAACCGCGATATGCCTCGTAGATGTCGGCCTTGTTGGCGACCTCCCACAGGGCGTGCATGGACAGGACGGCAACGCCGGAGTCGATGACGTTCATGCCGTACTTGGCCATGATGTAGGCGATGGTGCCGCCGCCACCAGCGTTGACGCGGCCGAGCTCGCAGGTCTGGAAGTCCACGCCGGCCTCGTCCATGATGTCGCGGACGAGGGCCACATACTCGGCGTCGGCGTCGTTAGAGCCGCCCTTGCCGCGGCTGCCCGTGTACTTGTTAAAGCACAGGCCGCGACCCATGAAGGCGGCGTTCTTGGTCTCGAACTTGCCGGCATAGCCCGGGTCGAAGCCGGCGGACACGTCGGAGGAGAGCATACGGCTGCGGGCGAGCGCGCGGCGCAGAGCCAGCGGGCTGTCCTCGCCGGCGAGCATCATGATCTCGGCGACGGTGTTCTCGAAGAAGCGACTCGTCATGCCGGTGGCACCCACGGAACCGATCTCCTCCTTGTCGACGATGAGCGTGATGCTCGTGCGCTCCACGTTGGCGACGTCGATCTGGGCGAGCATGGAGGGGTAGGCACAGACGCGGTCGTCGTGGCCATAGCCCAAAATCATGGAGCGGTCGAGGCCCATGTCGCGGGCGGGGCCGGCGGGCACGACCTCGATCTCGGCGGAGAGGAAGTCCTCCTCCTCGACGTCGTACTGCTCCTTAAGGATGTCCAGGAACATTTGCTTGACGGGCTCCTTGGGGGCGTCCTTGTCGTCCTCATCGAACTTGACGGGACGGCCGCCCACGATCACGTCGAGGATCTCGGCGTCGACGGCGTCCTTGGCAGGCTTAGACATCTGCTCGCTCGAGAGATGGATCAGCAGGTCGGAGATGGTAAAGACCGGGTCGTCGGCCTTGTCGCCGATATTGATGTCGACGGTGGTACCGTCCTTTTTGCAGATGACGCCCACGAGTGCGAGCGGGGAGGCCACCCAGTGGTAGCTCTTGACGCCGCCGTAGTAGTGCGTGTCGAGATAAGCCATGTCGCCGGCCTCGAAGGCGGGGTTCTGCTTAAGGTCTAGGCGCGGCGAGTCCACGTGGGCGCCCAGGATGTTAAAGCCCTGCTCGAGCGGGGCGTTGCCCAGGTTGACGAGCATGAGGTCCTTGCCGTGATTGGCGGCGTACACCTTGTCGCCTGCCTTGAGCTCGCGGCCTTCGGCGATCACGGTCTCCAGGTCGACGTATCCCGCCTCCTCGGCCATCTTGATGCCGGTCTTGACGCACAGGCGCTCGGTCTTGTTCTCGCTCAAAAACTGCTTATAGCCGCGGCAAAGCTCCTCGAGCTCCTCGACTTGCTGTGGCGTGTACTTTTTCCATGCGCAGGGACGCTCCATGACGCAGGCTCCTTTCGGATCGATCGTGCTGGTTGATGTACCGTGAGCCATCGTATCACGCGCGGGCTCACGGTGGCGGGGGAGCTTGATGTGAGGTGGCCGCGGGGCGGGGAGCGTGTAAACTGGAGTGAGCAAACCGTGCCCAGCCTAAAGCGAGGTATTCAATATGTCTGACAAGCGCCGCACCTTTGCCGTTATCGACGGCAACTCGCTCATGCATCGCGCCTTCCACGCCGTGCCGCCGACTATGAACGCGCCGGACGGTCGCCCCACCAACGCGATCTTCGGCTTCCTGAACATGTTTCTTAAGATGATCGATGCCTTTAACCCCGACGGCGTGGTCGTGGCGTTTGATAAGGGCAAGCCGCGCGTGCGCATGGAGATGCTGCCGCAGTATAAGGCGCAGCGCCCGCCCATGGACCCCGATCTGCATGCGCAGTTCCCTATGATTAAGGAGCTGCTCGCCGCGCTCAACGTGCCGATTCTGCAGTCCGAGGGCTGGGAAGGCGATGACATCCTGGGAACCATGGCGCGCCTGGGTGAAGAGGCCGGCTGCGACATGCTACTGGTGACCGGCGACCGCGACATGTATCAACTCGTGACCGAGCACGTCAACGTGGTCTCGACCCGCAAGGGCCTGTCCGACGTGGCGATTATGACGCCCGAGAGCGTGGACGACCTGTATCACGGCATTACGCCGGCGCTCGTGCCCGATTTTTACGGTCTAAAGGGCGATACGTCCGACAACATCCCCGGTGTACCGGGCATCGGTCCCAAAAAGGCGAGTGCGCTCATTGCGAAGTACGGTAGCCTGGACGAAGTCATCGCGCATGCCGATGAGGTCAAGGGCAAGATGGGCGAGAACCTGCGTGCACACATCGATGACGCACTACTGAGCCGCAAGGTTGCGACAATTCGCACCGATGCGCCCGTCGAGCTCGACTTTGAGGCGACGTCCTTCCCGGCGTTTTCTGCCGATGAGGTTTCCGCGGCGCTGGGTACGCTTGGTATCACCGCCATGCAGAACCGTTTCTTGGCGCTGATCGGCGGCGAGGGCGGGGCTGCTGCCTCCAGTGTGTTTGAGATACCTGCTATGGTTCGCGCAGCCGCCGGCGATGCCGACGCGCTTGGTGCCGTTGCGGCTGAGGTCTCCCGCGCGATTGATGCCGGCGAGTGGGTCGCCGCCGTGGTGGACGACGACAAGGAAGAGGGCGCGCTCTTTGGGCTGACGCGCACGCTGTGGTTGGCGACGTCCAAGGGCCTGTTCGCGCTCGAGGAGGGCGACAGCTGTGCGGCGGCTGAGGTTGAGGGCTTCAACTTCGCTCACGGTGTGATCGCCGGCGTGCTTGCGCGCCTGTTTATGGAGGGCCGCGTGGCGAGCCCGGATACGAAAGCGCTGCTGCACGAGCTTTCGCCCATCGATTCTTCTGAGCCCGAGCTCATGGATCCGCTGGCAGTCGATTCTACGCGCATCTTCGATACCGTGGTTGCCGCCTACCTGCTGGATTCCGACCGCTCCGAGTTCGATGAGGCATATCTTGCCGATACGTATCTGCAGATGGCGCTGCCTGCGGCGCGCGGCGCAGAGGGTGCCGGCGAGGACGCTCCGGCACCTGCCGCCCGTACTGCGGCTCTGACGCTGGCGCTCGTGGCGCCGTTGCGCGAGTGCATGGCCCGCGAGAACGCCGCCAACGTGTTCGATGGCATCGAGATGCCGCTCGTTCCGGTACTTGCCAAGATGGAGCGCGCGGGCATGCTCGTGGACCCCGAGCGCCTGCACAGTCTGTCCGAGGGTCTGGCGACCCAGATTGCCGAGGTCGAGCGCAGCATTCGCGACCTGGCGGGTGATGAGACGTTTAACATCGGTAGTCCCATGCAGCTGTCGCACGTGCTCTTTGATGTGATGGGGCTTCCGACCAAGGGCCTCAAGAAGACTAAGCGCGGCTATTATTCGACTAATGCCAAGGTGTTGAGCGATCTTGCCCGCGACCACGAGATCGTGCGCCTGATTTTGGACTGGCGTGAGAAGTCCAAGATCAAGTCAA
>CABUQK010000095.1 GCA_902493615.1 uncultured Collinsella sp. | reverse complement strand
GCCCGTGGGTTATACCCTAAGAGCAAACCACCCTTTTTAAGGGTGGTTCTGATTTCACGGCACCTTGGCTCAAATGACGGGCGCTCGCTGATGTTGCCAAAACGTCGGCGTCGCCGTGCTTGTTAAGGGATTGGTGCATTGGGGACAGGTTACTTTACACCAAGTTGGCGCATATGAACCTGACCCCCTTGCACCAATGGGTTGTAGCGGTAGAGCAGATTTTTCCGCTCGCCGATTTGTGTCTTGAAAAATGTATATAACGACTATAACGTAGTGTGAAACATATTGGAAACAATACCGAGGAGGCTGCGTTGAAGAAAAGCAATCTGGGCTATGTGCTGGTGCTGATCGCCGCGCTTATGTGGGGCAGCATCGGAATCTTTGTAAACGGCATCTCGGCCATGGGCGTTTCGTCTCAGAGCATGGCGGCCTTTCGCCTGTTGTCGGGTGCCGTCTTAATGGCTCCGGTCTTGGCGTTCATGGGTTGCCAGGGAGGCGATCGTGAGGGAAAAGCATCGGGTCCCCTGGCACTGTTCAAGGCAAGCCCCAAAGAGCTCGTCCCCTGCGCACTTGTCGGTATCGTCGGCTTGGCCGTCGCCAACACCTGCTATTACGAGTGCATGGGCGAGGTGGGCATGTCCACGGCCTCGGTGCTGCTCTACACCTCGCCGGTGTTTGGCGTCATGCTCGGCCGCGTGCTTTATCGCGAGGACGTGACCCCCAACAAGCTCGTTGCCATTGTCTTTAACATCGTTGGCTGCGTGCTTGCGGTGACCAATGGCGACCTTTCCGGTTTTCATTTTTCGGTTTGGGGCGTCACGTCGGGCGTGATTGCAGGCTTTTGCGGTGCGTCGCTTGCGGTGTTTAGCCGGATAGCAACCAAGACGGTCCACCCGCTGGCTGTCACGTTTTGGGGCTTTGTTTTTGGCGGTGCGGTTATGGCAGCTATCGCGGCTCCGTGGCCGGATGTCGCCGCGGCAATGTCGCCACAGCTGCTGCTGTTATTCCTTGGCTTTGGACTCATCCCCACAGCCGTGGCCTACATCTTATATATGCAGGGTCTGTCCATGGGGCTCGAGACATCGAAAGTTCCCGTCGTAATGTCATTCGAGACGGTCGTCACCGTACTGGTGGGCATTGGTGTCTATGCCGAGCCCGCCGGCGCGATCAAGGTCCTGGGCATCGTGCTGGTGCTCGCGTCCATCCTGATCATGAACACCGATTTCTCCAAGCTGCGCAACAGTGCCTTTGTCGGCCATATCGTTGAGAGCATGACCTTTAAGCCCAACGCGTGGTGGACGGAGAAATCGCAGGACATGGATCTGTTCCGCGAGCGCACCGGCATCGCGCTGGAGCCCACCGTGCAGGAAAGCCCCTGGTACTTTGTGCGATAGAGGATTGCGCGCAGGGTCTGACCTCGGGTTATCCAGCCAGCGCCGGCCTACCCTGCGCCAACGTTTCAAGTACGTTAAACCCGTTAACGGTCGATTTTCACCCGCGAACGGTCTTTATACTAATTAGCAATATCCGCAACGTATAAGACGTTATAATGACCATAACGAAAAGGAGGAGGCAAGATGAATCAGATCATTCTCGCATCTCATGGCGGCCTGGCCGCAGGCGCCAAAGACACGCTCGAGATGGTTCTCGGCGACGTGTCGAACGTCCACGTCGTGTCGCTTGCTCGTGACGACAAGGAGCCCATCACCAATAAGGTGGACGCCATGATCGCCACGTTCAACGCAGACGACACCGTCTATGTGCTGACCGATATGCTCGGCAGCTCGGTCAACAACAACATGGTCGAGCTTTCCAAGAACGGCACGAAGTTCACGGTTGTCAGCGGTTTCAACATTCCGTTGGCACTGACGCTCGCTATGAGCCCCGTCCCCGTCAAGGGCGCCGAGCTCGCGGCCCTCATCAACGAGGCCCGCACCGGTCTGACCAACCCCAACGCCCCGGTCGAGGCTGCCGCGGCTCCCGCCAAGAAGGCCAAGGCGTCCCGTCACAGCTCCGGTCCCGCCAAGATCGTCCTCGCACGTCTTGACTACCGTCTGCTGCACGGCCAGGTCGTCTTTACCTGGACCACCAAGGTTCAGGCCGAGCGCATCATCGTCGTCGACAACGCTGCCGCCAACGATGACATCAAGAAGGGCGCTCTTAAGCTGGCCAAGCCCCAGGGCGTGCGCCTGAACGTCTTCACCGTCGAGCGTGCCCTCGCCAAGATGGACAAGCTCAACACCCTCGGCGAGCGCGTCATGTTCGTCTTTGGCAACACTGCCGAGATGCTGCAGTTCTGCCAGGGCTACAAGCTCGACGCCATCAACCTGGGCGCCACCGCCAACCACGACGGTGCCGATCAGATTGGCGGCAAGGACAGCTCCGTCTTCCTCGACGCCACCCAGAAGGCCGACGTCAACCAGCTGCTCGACATGGGCATCAAGCTCTACGTCCAGCAGACCCCTACGTATCAGAGCGTCGACATCGACGCCAAGCTGTAATCAACCAGGCTTTTGCCTGACTGAAAGGAGAAGGGTATGAATACGTTCATCAGTGCGGTGCTCGTCGGCCTCGTCGGCGTGTTCTGCATGTGGGACTCCCGCCTGCTCGGTCGTCTTAACTTCGAGCAGCCCCTCGTTGGCGCTACGCTCGTCGGTCTGCTGCTGGGCGATGTGCCCACCGGCCTTGCCGTCGGTGCCGCCGTCGAGCTCGTGTCCATGGGCCTGGTGCAGGTCGGCGCTGCCGTTCCGCCCGATATGGTCCTGGGCGGCATCGTGGCCGCTGCCTTTGCGTGCCTGACCGATGCTTCCGCCGAGACCGCCATGACGATCGCCATCCCGGTCGCCGTCCTGGGTCAGCTCCTCGGCATCGTGTTCCGTTCCATCATCGCCGCCCTCACCCATGTGGCAGATAGCGCGATCGATAACGGAAAGTTCAAGACCGCCTACCGCATGCACATCTGCGCCGGCTCCGGTCTGTACGCCGTCATGTACTTCCTGCCGATCTTCCTCGCCGTCTTTGTTGGCACCGACCTGGTTCAGGCCATCGTCAACATGGTTCCCGAGTGGCTGTCCACTGGTCTTAACGTTTCGACCAAGATCATGACCGCCTACGGCTTGGCCCTGCTGCTCACCATGATGATCAAGAAGGGTATGACTCCGTTCCTGTTCATCGGTTTCCTGCTCGCCGCTTACCTCAACCTGTCCGTCATCGCGGTCGCTCTGATCGGTGTGTGCCTGGCTGTCGTCTTCATGGGCTTCAAGTTCAACGGTTCCCATGCAGCCGCCGGTGTCGATTCCGACTACGATCCGCTCGAAGACGACGAAGACTAAGGAGGAACACACTATGGCAACCGCAACCAAGGACGTGTCCCTGAACAAGAAGGTCAGCCAGTTCTTCTGGCGCTCCTGGGCCATCCAGGCCTCTTGGAACTACGAGCGTCAGATGAACATGGGCTTCCTCTACGGCATGGTTCCCACGCTCGATCGCCTCTATCCGGATGAGTCCGACCCCAAGCAGCTCGCTGCTAAGAAAGAGGCTTACCACCGTCACATGGCGTTCTACAACTGCACCCCGCAGACGAGCGCTTTCATTCTGGGCCTCTCCGCCTCCATGGAGGAGGAGTACGCCAAGAATCCCGAGAACTTCGATCCCGATTCGATCAACGCGGTCAAGACCTCCCTCATGGGTCCGCTTTCCGGTATCGGTGACTCCTTCTTCCAGGGCACCATCCGCGTTATCGCCTTTGGCCTGGGCGTTCAGCTGGCTCAGCAGGGCTCCATCATGGGCCCGATCCTGGCCATGCTCATCTCCATCGTCCCCTCTGTGCTGATCACTTGGTTCGCAGCCAAGATGGGCTATCAGGGCGGCCACGAGTACCTGAGCAAGCTTCAGGGCGGCGACCTCATGGAGAAGCTCATGTATGTCTGCGGCATCGTGGGTCTTATGTCCGTGGGCGGCATGATCGCTACGCTGATCGGCGCTACCACCCCGCTGCAGTTCGCTGAGGGCACCGTCGTTATCCAGGACATCCTGGACGGCATGATGCCCCAGATGATCTCCCTTGGCCTCACCGGCCTTATGTACTGGCTCATCAAGAAGAACGTCAACACCGGTTGGCTTCTCGTGATCGCCATCGTGGGCGGCATCGCCCTCTCCGCGGCCGGCATCCTGGCCTAGTCGCGACCAAGCGTCTAACCGCTTTCCCCCGGGGGCCTGCCTGGCATCCCATACCCCAGGCAGGCTTCCATTCCCAAAATGCGACAATGGGACAGTCCCCTTGTCGCATCCTCAACGGGCCGGCGACTCGGTCCAAACCACGGTAACCCTGCGAGCGCCCGGCAATGTGGCGCCGCAAAAATCGAAAGGAATGTGTCAGATGTACGAGATCGACCTTAACCTCCCTAAGCAGATCGTCGCTGACGTCCTGTCCAACCACGAGATCCACAGTGTCGCCTTCGTCGGCTGCGGTGCTTCCATGTCCGACCTGTACCCCGCCAAGTACTTCCTGGCCAACAACACGGACAAGCTGAACGTTCAGATCTTCACCGCTAACGAGTTCAACTACGACACGCCTTCCTGGGTCAACGAGCACACCTTCGTGATCACCTGCTCCCTCGGTGGCTCCACGCCCGAGACCGTCGAGGCCAACAAGACCGCCAAGAAGCACAACTGCCCGGTCGTCTCCCTCACCAACAAGGCTGGCTCCGCTCTGACCGTCGACGCTGACTACGTCATCGTTCACGGCTTCCACGCCAACTTCGCTGCCAAGTGCGAGAAGCCCGGCTATGCCATCGCTCTTGCTCTCGAGATCCTTCAGCAGACCGAGGGGTATGACAAGTACGACGACATGATCACCGGCCTCACCAACGTCTTCGATCTCTGCGAGAACGCTGCTCAGTCCTGCAAGAAGCTCGCCAAGAAGTTCGCTGAGGACTTCAAGGACGACAAGATGATTTACTTCATGGCCTCTGGTGCCTCCGAGAAGATGGCTTACTCTCACGCCGCCTTCCTGTTCACCGAGATGCAGTGGATCGACGCCGCCGCCTACAACACCGGCGAGTACTTCCACGGCCCGTTCGAGGTTTCCACCGAGGGTAAGCCCTACGTCTTCTTCATGTCCGATGGCGCTACCCGTCCGATGGACGCCCGCGCCCTCACCTTCCTTGAGCGCATGGGCGCCAAGGTCGCTCTGATCGACTCCAAGGACTACGGCCTGGCTGACGCCGTGCCCGCGAGCGTCGTCACCTACTTCAACCCGCTGCTGCACCTCGCCGTTATGCGCGAGTACGGCAACCAGATCGCCGAGGCCCGTCAGCATCCGCTGACCATGCGTCGCTACATGTGGAAGCTTTCCTACTAATCACAAGTAAGTAGACCTTACGGGTTGATTGAGAGGGGATGGGGTTTGCGCCCCGTCCCCTTTTTTGCTCTGGGGAGGGCGTGTCTGTCGCGTCGCAAATCCCAGATAAAACCTACCAAAATAAACCTGACCCTTTTTGGCAGGTGGGAGGAGATGCGTATGATCAAGGCAGTGCTGTTTGATATGGACGGCGTGCTGGTCGATACCGAGTGGTTCTACAACCGTCGTCGCGTGGCGTTTATGGAGGAGAAGGGCTTCCACTTTGACGAGATCCCCGATCTTTCGGGGTCTAACGAGCCTGCCATTTGGGAGGCGCTGGTGCCCGACGATGTTGAGCTGCGCGAGCGTCTGCGCGTGGAGTACAAGCAGGTCTATAGCCCGGACCATCCCGTTCCGTATGCCGAGCTGCTCAACGAGCAGACGGAGCCGGTGATGCGCGCACTGCACGAGCGCGGCGTGAAGTGTGCCATCGCGAGCTCGTCCTATCGCGAGTTGATCGACGAGCTGGTGGAGATTGCCGGTATCGCCGACGTGCTGGACTACACCATCAGCGGTCACGAGTGCAGTGCGTTTAAGCCCGACCCCGAGATCTACCTGCGTGCCATGGAGGCGCTAGGGGTGGAGCCTGCCGAGTGCCTGGTTATAGAGGATTCGCCTTTGGGCATCGAGGCTGGTAAGCGCTCCGGCGCCCGCGTCCTGGCGCTGCGTCCGCACGAGGGTGTCAACCTCGATCAATCGCGAGCCGATGTCGTTATCGATAATCTGACCGACATTTTGGCCGCTTTGTAGTGTCAATCCGCCGCGAGAAGCACTGATTCACGCGTCTTTTGCTGCGGATTGGCTTAATTTGTCATCTATTTGGATCCGTTTGGCTTCGATTCGGACTAAGTGAGTAGACTTTTTGGTGCAAGACGAGCACAAAGCGCATCTGCTCTAGTAAAACCGCAGGTCACAGGGGTGGCGGTTTTGGGTGTGCTCTGCAGGTCGCGTAAAGTCTACTCACTTGTTATTTGGGCCTTTGGTCGTGGAGTTGCTGGTCCCGCTTTGGTTGTCGAGGGAGGGTGAATTGAAGCGCCCCCGCATGCTCCGTGCTACAATCGCCGACATGCCTCACAACCAGATTTGCCTTCGAAAGGAGCCCGCGTGGCGAACGCCATCGATCAGCTCACGGACCGCGTGCTCGTGCTCGGCCGCCTTACCATCGTCCGCCGCGCCATTACTGCCGTGGCGGTCACGATTTCCGCCGTTCTCCAGACATTCCTGATCCAGGCGTTCATTCAGCCCGCCGACCTGCTTCCGAGCGGTCTTACCGGCGTTGCGGTCCTGCTCGATCGCGTTACCTCGCTGGGTGGCGTTCATATCGACATCTCGCTCGGCATGCTCGCGCTCAACATCCCCGTGGCGCTCCTATGCTGGAGCGGCATTAGCAAGCGCTTCGTCATCTTCTCGATGATGCAGGTCGTGCTCTCGTCGCTGTTCCTCAACGTCTTTCACTTCGCTCCATTTTTGGGCGACAAGATCATGCTCATCATTTTTGGCGGCGTGGTCTCGGGTCTGGGCGCTGCCATCGCACTTAAATCCGGCGCATCCACCGGCGGCACCGACTTTATCGCGCTGTGGGTTTCCAACCACACGGGCAAGACCATCTGGGGCGTCATCTTTGGTTTCAACTGCTTTATCCTGGCGATTTTTGGCTTTATGTTTGGCTGGGACAAGGCGGCGTATTCCATCGTGTTCCAGTTTATTTCGACCAAGACCATCGACAGTTTCTATCGTCGCTACGATCGCGTGACGCTGCAGATCACGACGCGTAAGGCAGACGAGGTCATGACTGCCTACGTAAACCATTTTCAGCACGGCATTAGCTGCGCCGAGGTCGTCGGCGGATATAGCCGCGAAAAGATGTACCTGCTGAACACCGTTGTCTCGACCTACGAGAGTCAGGACATTATCAAGCTGGTGTGCGACGTTGATTCCGGCGCCGTGATCAATGTGTTCCACACGCTCAACTTTGTGGGCGGCTGGTGGGGTGGTCATGTCGACGAGCCCATGCCCACGGCCGTTCCCGATCCCGACAAGCCCGCACGCATGGCCAGCAGGCAGGCGCGCCTCAGCGAACAGGACAGCCTGCAGCAGGACGACGGCAAGTAGGGTATTGGCATTTTGCCGGTCCTGCGCAACCCATCCGAACGAGCCCCCCGAAAGCCCCGTTGCTTTCGAGAGGCTCTCGTTTGCCCAGATAAAACCTACCAAAATGAAGCTGTCGCTTTTGGTAGGGAGGTTGATTTCCGATCTCAGCCGAACACATTGAGCAAATGGGCCGTTCCCGCAGTTAGCTGAACGCCCCCGCGGCCCCTCCTGAACTGCCTCCCATTTCTTGGACATGAGAAATGGGAGGCTTTTTATGCGTGTCG
>CABUQK010000094.1 GCA_902493615.1 uncultured Collinsella sp. | reverse complement strand
TCTCGTGGACGTTCATTCGCTTCGAGATCAATTTTGCCAACGCGGTGGCCGTGGGCGCCTTTGCAGGCGCGGGCGGTATCGGCTTTCAGCTGTACCAGGCGGGCAACTACTACTACAACCTGCACGAGGTGGGCGTGATCGTCTATGTGTGCCTGGCCGTGTCGTTTGCGCTCGAGTTCATTTCGGTTCGCCTTCGCCGTCGCTACATCATCGACTCGGATAACTAAGGAAAGATTTACATGCTAACAAGAAGAGAGAGGACCGAGGTCCTGGTTGAGAGCGGCCCTGCGCTTGCGCTCGAACTGGCGAGCCTGGTCGAAACCAACGCTCCTGTCGAGGATATCGTGCCGGCGCGCCAGGGCCTTGTGATGTGCCAGGTGCGCGAGACGGCTCGCAACAGCCGCTTTTATCTAAGCGAGGTGCTTGTTACCGAGAGTCGCGTGCGCATTGGCGAGGCGGACGGCCTGGGCGTGCTCATGGGAACCGATGCCGCGCATGCTCGCGCGCTCGCGGTGATCGATGCCGCCTATGCGATGGAGCCGGCGCCTGCCTGTATGGCGGAGCTTGAGCGTCGCATCGAGGAGTCACAGGCCGCGGTGTCGGAACGCGCGGTTGCGCAAGACGCTCGAACCTATGTATCGCGCGTTGAGTTTGATGAGATGTCCGGTCAAGACATGAGCGTTCAGGCGGTGGTCAAATGAGCGAGCAGGATGAGGTCTTCGACCGCGATCCCTCTTTGGACGAGCGTGCCTTTGAGCTGCAAGGGACGTTTCGCACGGTTCTTGACTGCATGGCGCGTCCCGGCGAGGTTTGCCGCCTGTCTGTCACGGATGCCTATGAGGCAGAGGCCAAGCGCTGCGGTGTATTCCCCGCAACGCTGATGCTGGCCGACATGCTGCTTGATAGCGGCACGACCTTTTGTATGGCGACGGTGGGCTACGAGCATGCCGCTCGGCAGATTGCGAGCCGGACGCATGTGACGCCCGCGGCGCTGGGTACGGCTGCATGCGTGATCGTTCCGGAGGCGTTCCGGGGCGAGGATGCAGCGAGTGCGGTTGCCGAGCTTACGGCGGGGACTCTTGAGCAGCCGCATCTGGGTGCGACGGCTATCGTCGAATGCTCGGTGCTTTTGGGTCTAGACGCGCAGGGCATGCGTGTAGGTTCCGCCTCTCATGCGTGCGCCAAGAGCGCCTGGGAGCTCAGCGGCCCCGGCGTCGACGGCGCTGCGCACCTCTCCTGCGATCGCGGTGATGTATTGCGTGCGCGCGTTGCGCGTAAGGACGAATTCCCCTGCGGCATCGACCTGATGTTTGTAGATGGATTTGGCCATATCGCCGCCGTTCCCCGTTCCAGTGCCTGCAGGGAGGTTGAATCATGGGATATGTAGCTGTCTCCGGCGGCGAGCGGGCGATTGCCGCGTCGCTTGAGCTGCTCGAGCGCGAGCGCGTTGCGGGTGGTCGCACGCTCGATCCCGCGCTCATCATCGAGGCCATGCCGCATGCGGTCGAGCAGGTGCAGTCCGAGGGTTCCGTTTGGGCTCCCGAGGTTGCTGCAATCGCACTCAAGCAGGCATCGGGTTCTATCGAAGAGGCGGTCTTTTTGGTACGTGCCTACCGCTCCACCCTCGAGCGCCTCTACACATCGCGCGTGATCGATACGGGTGAGATGCGCGTTTCGCGTCGCATCTCCGCTGCCTTCAAAGATATCGAGGGCGGGCAGATTTTGGGCGCGACGCGCGATTACAGCCATCGCCTTATCAACTTCGATTTGAGCGAAGAGGAAGATGCCGATGTCCGTGCCGCTCGTGCTGCAATCGATGAGCGTCTGGAAAAAGCATCCGAGGCTTTTTACGCTGTGGCCGAGGCCGCACCTCTCGACCGCGTTCCTAAGGTGTGCGATTACCTGCGTCAGATTGGCATGATTCGTCCCTGCGCCGTGGATGATACCGAGCCCATCGACATCACCAAGACTCCGCTTTCCACGCCGGCACCTCGCAGCGTCATCCTGCAGGCCCTTTCGCGCGGACTTACCCAGGCGGTCATCGCTATCGGATATGCGGCTATCCGCGGTTTTGGCATCTCCCATCCCACGGTGGGCGAGCTGCGCCGCGGCAGCGTGCCGGTGACGATCGATGCCCCCGGTGTCGACCCTGCCCAGGCTTCTGCCGACGACGCGTACTATCTGGGCGCACTTCCGGTTTGTGAAGTCGAAAGCCTGATTGCCGACGACGAGGTTACCGAGACGGGCGAGCACGTGAACGCGCTCGATGTGGGTTACGGCCTCGTCACCGGCAGCGACGAGAGCAAGGCTATCGCCATGAGCGTCCTTGACCACTCGCTGCGCGTCGACGACGTGCGCTATCCCACGCAGGACCAGGAGTTCGTGCTCTATCACATCGATGGCGTGGAAGCTACGGGCTTTATCAGCCATCTTAAGCTGCCGCACTACGTGACGTTCCAAAGCAAGCTCGATGCGGCCCTGCGTTCTATGAATCATGCCGAGGAGCAGAAGGAGGACGGTTCCTGTGCAGCGCAACTATAACTTCGCTTTTTTGGATGAGGGATCCAAGCGCGAGATTCGCCGTGCGATTTTGAAAGCTGTTGCCATTCCGGGCTACCAGGTGCCGTTTGCCAGCCGCGAGATGCCCATCGGCCGCGGTTGGGGCACGGGCGGCCTGCAGGTCACCTTGTCCTGCATCGGTCCCGACGATGTGCTCAAGGTTATCGATCAGGGCTCGGACGCGAGCGTCAACGCCGTGTCCATCAGGAGCCTCGTGCACGAGACCACGGGCGTCGAGACCACCACGGCCACAGCGGATGCAACCCTTATCCAGAGCCGTCATCGCATCCCCGAGCTTCCGTTGCGCCGCGACCAGCTCATGGTGCTGCAGGTTCCCATGCCGGAGCCCCTGCGCACCTATGAAGCGCGCGAAAGCGTGACGCGTCGCCTGCATGCCGAGGCAGAGTACACCGGAGCCTACCTGGAGCTTTTTGAACAGATCGTGCGCTACGGCTCTACGACCACCGGCGCCGATCACCCCGTGATGGTGCAAGGCCGCTACGTCATGGCGCCGAGCCCTATCCCGCGTTTCGATAACCCTAAGCTCAACGATGCCGAGAACCTCTTTTTGTTTGGCGCGGGGCGCGAGAAGAAGATCTATGCCGTGCCGCCGCATACCAAGGTCGCATCGCTCGCCTTTGACGATTATCCCTTTGTGCGCGAGGACTTTGAGGGCAAGCGCTGCTGTATCTGCGGGGCGACGGGCGTCTATATGACTCAAACCATCGATCCCGCAACGGGTGAGAAGGCATGGCAGTGCTCCGATACCGATTATTGCGCAGAGCGTCTTGAGGAGGGCGGAAGCGATGAGTAAAGGCACGACGATGCTTCCCGCTACGGTTCATCATGAGTTTAAGGACGAGGCTCCGGTTTTGTCCGTTCGCCATTTGGCCAAGCGTTTTGGTGCCGGTTGCGACTACTGCCGCGACCCGCATGCCAAGCTCGAGCGCAACATCTGCCCCGTGTGCGGTACGGTGCATGCGGTGCGCGACATCTCGCTCGAGGTGCATCACGGCGAGATCTTAGGCATTGTGGGCGAGTCCGGTTCGGGCAAGTCGACGCTTATGCAGTGCCTGTATTTTGACCAGGAGCCCACGGCGGGCGACATGCGCGTCGCTGCATACGACGGGGGCAAGGGCAACTGCTTTGACCTCTCTCGCCAGCAAAAGCGTCTTATTCGCGACGAGATTTTTGGCATGGTTTACCAAAACCCGTACCTGGGCCTGCGCATGAACTTCTCGAGCCTGTCCAATATCGCCGAGAAACAGATCGCCGCCGGCATTCGCGACGTCTCCTCCATGGTCGATCGTGGTCGCGAGCTGCTTGACCGTGTGAACATCCCTTTGCGTCGTGAGCAGGATCCGCCGCGCGCGTTCTCGGGCGGCATGCAGCAGCGCGTGCAGATCGCCAAGGCGCTTTCCAACCGTCCTCCGCTGCTGTTCTTGGACGAGGTCACCACCGGCTTGGACCTTTCGGTCCAGGCGCGTGTGCTCGACCTCATCTTGTCGCTGCGTCGTGACCTGGGAGTGTCAATGGTCGTGGTAAGCCATGACCTGGGCGTGATTCGCCTGCTTGCAGATCGCACCATCGTCATGCTCGACGGCCAAGTTATCGAGCATGGCTTGACCGACCAGATCATGCAAGACCCTCAACACGCCTACACCCAAGAACTCGTCTATTCGCTTCTTTAGGAGGCTCGCCGATGTACGTCATTCGCAACGGAATCATTGTTCAGCCCGACCGTCTGCTCTTTGGCTACGAGCTTGTGGTCGAAGACGATAGGATTGCCGCGATCCAGCGCCAGGGTAAATTCGATGCGGCTGCCGCAGGCGCCGGCGTTATCGATGCCCATGGCGGCTACGTCACGCCCGGTCTTGTGGATATCCATTCCGACTATATCGAGACCGTTATCTCGCCGCGCCCGACGGTGCTCATGGACTTCTCGACGGCGTTGTTCGAGGCCGAGCGCGAGCTCATCGCCCACGGCATCACCACCATGTATCACTCGCTTTCGGCATATGCGCAAGACATCATGGACACCAAGCCGGTCCGGCGCTGGGAGAACACCGAGAAGATCATGGCGCTCATTGCCGGCTGCAAGCGCACCGAGGGGCGCAACGCGCACTTGATTCGCCATCGTCTGCATCTGCGCCTCGAGGTTGATAACGTCAATTTGGTCGAGCAGGTCGAAGGACACCTGCGCTCGGGCGAGGTGGACGAGCTTTCGTTCATGGATCACACCCCCGGCCAGGGCCAGTATCGCGATATCGAGATCTGGCGCAAGAGCGTGCGCAGCGACCATGAGTTGAGTGACGAGGAGGCGGCACAGATTGTCGCCGCTCAGCAGGCGGCGCCCAAGCTCTCCTTTGACCAGCTCAAATACCTTGCCAATGTTGCTTGTGAAAACGGCATCGCGCTGGCGAGCCACGATGACGATTCGATTGAGCATCTCGACCTCATGCGCGAGCTTGGCTGCACGATCTCTGAGTTTCCGGTGAGCCTGGAGGTGGCACGCGCTGCTCGCGAGCGCGGCATGTCGACCGTCATGGGAACGCCCAACATCTTGCTGGGAAAGAGCCACTCGGGCAATCTTTCGGCGCGCGACGCTGTGTCCAACGGCGTGGCGAGCGTGCTGTGCTCCGATTACTATCCCACGGCAATGCTGCAGAGCGCTTTTGCCCTGCACCACGATTTCAAGCTGCCGCTTGAAGAGGCGTTTGCCATGCTTACCATCAATCCGGCGCGCGCCGTGCATGCCGATGACCAGATTGGTAGCCTGGAAGAGGGCAAAAAGGCCGATATCCTGGTGATTCGCGAGGTTGAGGAAGGCCAGCGCACCTACCCCGTGATTACGGCGACGCTTGTGGACGGCCGCGTGGTTTCGCGCATGTGGTATCCGGCGCTGCCGAGCATGTCTGCCCGCTTTGCCACCGACGCCGCGACGATCGCCGAGACGGCCGACCACGTTCCCGCGACTGCGGCGGATACGGACGGATGGGAGGACAAATAATGGGCGATGTGACCGAATTTGTTGAGCCCGAAGCGCGTCCGCTTCTTGCAATCGAGGATCTTTCCAAAGGCTTTACCCTGCACGCCGCCAATCGTCGCGTGCGTGGCTGCGAGCACATTTCGCTGAGCGTGCTGCCGGGCGAGTTCGTAGGTGTTACCGGCCGTTCGGGTTCGGGCAAGTCCACGATCCTCAAGTGCATCTACCGCACAAACCTGCCGGAGAGCGGCCACATCATGTACAATTCCGAGGCCTTTGGTCCGGTCGACCTTGCCACGCTCGATGAACGTCGTGTGATCTATCTGCGCAACTACGAGATTGGCTATGTCTCCCAGTTCCTCGATGCCGTGCCACGTACCACGGCCCGTGAAATCGTGCACGCGAGTGCCGCTGAGGCGTTTGCCGATGAAGATGCGATTGAGGAGGAGACAACGCGCATGCTCGAGCATTTCGACTTCCCCAAGCCCCTGTGGGACCTGTATCCCAATACGTTCTCGGGTGGTGAGAAGCTCAGGCTCAACATCGCGCGCGCTATGGTGCGTCGTCCACGTCTATTACTGTTGGATGAGCCGACTGCCAGCCTCGATAACGCGAGCAAGGTCAGAGTCCGCGATTTGATTGAGCAACTCAAGGCCGGAGGTACTACGATGCTGGGCATCTTCCATGATTTGGAGTTCATGGAAGGCGTTTGCGATCGTGAGTACAACATGCAGACTGGTGGGTTTGTCCAGGCATAGGAGGGACGGATGCAGGAACATAGATCCGTGCAGGGGTCATTTGATCTGCATACGCATTCGGTTTATTCCGATGGTTCTCAATCGGTGCAGGCATTGATTGCCGAGGCTCGTGAGCGGGGTCTTTCGGGTATTGCCATTACCGATCACGACAGTTTGCGCCAGCTGTCATCCGTACGCGCCGAAGCCCGCAAGATGGGTTTTCCCGTGATTGCGGGCGTTGAGGCTTCTTGCATTGACTCGGAAACCGGACGCAAGATTCATATTCTTTGCTACGGCCTCGCGGCTACGGCGGATGAATCTGGCCCGCTTGAGCTCTTGGTAAACGAAACGCTTGCCCGCCGTACTGCCAACACCCTGTGGCAGGCATGGACGCTCGAACGTAAAGGGATGGCCCCCTGCGGGCGAAAAGCATCGGTGGCCGACGTGGTCGAAGTCTCGCGGGCAAGTACTGGTGTCTACAAACAGCATGTCATGCAGGCGCTTACGGGGCTGGGCTATCGAGATGGCGAATATCAGTGCGTTTATCGTCGGCTATTTAAAAATGGCGGTATTGCCGAGCGCGACATTTCCTATCCCGACGCACTTACAGTTGTTCGGGCTGCTCGCGAACAGGGAGGCGTGCCCGTGCTCGCACATCCCCAGCAGATGGACTCGTGGGGGGCTATCCCCGAACTTGTTAAGGCAGGTCTGATGGGCATCGAGGCGTTTCATCCCGATAACGATGCCGTTGCGACCGAAGAGGCCTTTAGACTTGCACGGCAGTACGGAATCGTGTGCACCGGCGGTAGCGATTACCATGGGCGCTATGGCGCCCCCGAGTGCGTCGGGTCTTGTTTCATCACGCCGGATGAAGCCGGCGAGTCCGTCGCGCAGCTGTTCGACCAAGAACGCCTGCTTGCTTAGGGGGTCCGGAGATGACAGTTCGAATGGCGACTGTTGCCGATACCGACGCGGTGTACGAGCTCATGTGCCAGCTCGAGGACACTCGGTTTGACCGATTGACGTTCTGTAAGCGTTTTGCCTGGCAGCTTGCCCGACAGCCATTTTTCGCTTTTGTGCTCGAAGAGGATGACGTTGTCGGGATTGTGAACGTGCGCGTCGAGCGGCAGCTTCACCATGAACACCCCGTGGCCGAGATTTGCGAGCTCGTGGTTGACAAGGGATACCGTGGTGGTGGACGCGGGACACTGCTGCTTGAGAGGGCCATTGCGTGTGCACGAGAGCAGGGCTGCGAGGTAATCGAGGTGACCTCAAATGCCGCACGGTTGGGTGCTCACCGGTTTTACGAGAATCACGGCATGAAGAGGACGCATGCTAAATTCATGATGGGGCTGTGAGGGCCCTCAAATGTATACGCAATAACGCTCGTAAACTTTTTCAAAAATAGTTCTTGCGTTCGCGCTGGCGCTCCGTTATTCTAATTCCTGCACGCGGGCGTGGCGGAATTGGCAGACGCGTACGGTTCAGGTCCGTATGGG
>CABUQK010000093.1 GCA_902493615.1 uncultured Collinsella sp. | reverse complement strand
CCCCGTGTTTACGTGGACGATCACATCCGGCGAGCTTGTCGAGGGCGAGAGCCTCCAGGGTATTGAGATCGAGCGCGAAGATGACGACAACGTGCGCGAGGGCGGCTATGCTCTGCAGCTGACGCAGCCCGAGGGTGCAAACCCCAACTACAGCATCACGTTCGTCGACGGCATGTTCACCATCAACCAGCGTCTGCTCACTGTGACGTGGGGCACCACCGAGTTCACCTATGACGGCAAGGAGCACTGCCCTGTGGCCACGCTCGGCAATGTTGTCGGCAATGATGACCTCGGCGCGACCGTCGAGGGCTCCCAGACCGAGGTCGGCACCTCTTATAAGGCGACCCTCGCCGAGCTGACGGGCAAGGCTGCTGGCAACTACGTGCTGCCCGCCGATGGCTTGACCTGCGAGTTCTCCATCAAGAACGCCGCGCAGTACGCGCCGGTGGTCCAGGCCACCGCCGAGACCGTGAGCGGCAAGAAGGACGGCAAGATCACGGGCGTCGACGCCACCATGGAGTGGCGCGCCAAGGGCGCTGCCGAGTACCAGGCCGTGGGCGAGGGCGTGACCGAGCTTAAGGATCTCGCCGCCGGCGTGTACGAGGTGCGCTATCAGGCCAAGGCCAACTACGACGCGTCTTCCGTCACCGAGGTCACCGTGGCTACCGGTCGCAAGCTCGTCGTGACGCTGCCGAGCAACCAGGTTGGCTACACGCTCACCGCGACGGCAACCGAGCTCGACTGGCACGGTTCCGCAACGCTTACCATGAGCATCGATAGTGCGTACTTTGCGGGCAAGGACTACGCCGTAAAGGTTGATGGTAAGGCCGTTAAGCTTTCCGACGACGGCACCTATGAGCTCAAGGACGTCGAGGGCGATGTGAACGTGACGGTCGAGGGCGTGCTCAAGCACGAGCCCGACGGCTCCGGCTGGGCACACGACGCCAAGAACCACTGGCATATCTGCCGCTGCGGCGAGGTCCTCGACAAGGCCGAGCATACCTTTAAGTGGGTTGTCGACAAGCCGGCGACCGTTGAGGCCAAGGGAGAGGGGCATGAGGAGTGCACCGTCTGCGGCGAGAAGGGCAAGACCGAGGAGATCGCGATTCTGAAGCCCGAGATCATCGACGGTAAGGGTCAGACGATGGTGGTCGAGGCCGCTAAGGACCTGAGCTTCCGCTCGAACGCGCCGATCAAGTACTTCCAGAAGGTGCTGGTTGACGATAAGGAGGTCGCGGCCGAGAGCTACGTGCTCACCGAAGGCTCTACGATCGTGACGCTCAAGGCGAGCTTCCTGAAGACGCTCGGCGTGGGCGAGCACAAGCTGAGCGTGGTTTCGACCACGGGCACGGCCGAGACGACCTTTACCGTTGCCGAGGCTGCCAAGCCCGCTCCTGGTCAGACCACCACGACTACTACGACTACGACCACGACTACGACTTCCAAGCCTAAGAAGAAGGCTAGCAGGGAGACGTTGCCTCAGTCCGGCGATAGCGCGTACGCCATGGCTGGTGCCGTGCTCGCAGCCGGTGTGGCGGCCCTGCTGCTGGCGTGGACCATGAAGCGCCGCGCTTAACCGCATGCCAGTCCCCAGCGGGTCCGGATCGAGCGATCTGGACCCGCTTTTATGCCCATCGTTTCTTGGGCCAAGGCAAAATGGACCTGCCGCATGATTGAATCTTTATTTCAACTTTACACCTAGGTTTACAGCTGTCTTGTCAGCTGTAAACCTAGGTGTCATACTAAAGCCCCAAGATTCGCCAAAAGAGAGGGGCCTTGATGGCACAGAGCGCGAACATGGATGCGTCGGAGCTTGCACGCGATATCGCGGCCGGCCTAGCATCGGCAACGACGGCAACGGAGCGCGCGGCACTGGTGCCCGCAGAGCTCGTCGAGGCCATTCAGCAACTAAAAACCCAACGTGACGCGGTGATCCTGGCGCACTACTATGTGGCGCCCGAGGTCCAAGCCGTTGCCGATTACGTCGGCGACAGCTTCTACCTGGCAAAGCTCGCCAAGAGCCTGCCGCAGCAGACCATCGTGCTGTGCGGCGTGGAGTTTATGGGCGAGAGCGCCAAGCTGCTCAACCCCACCAAGACCGTGCTGCTGCCCGAGCCGGGCGCGGATTGCCCCATGGCGCACATGGTCAAGCGCGAGACGGTCGACGCGGCGCGCGCCGAGTACGGCGACGACCTTGCCGTGGTCTGCTACGTCAACTCGACGGTCGAGATCAAGAGCTGGAGCGACGTGTGCGTCACCAGCTCCAACGCCGTCAAGATCGTGTCCGAGCTGCCGCAGCAACACGTCCTGTTCATCCCCGATCAAAACCTGGGCCGCTTCGTAGCCGAGCAGGTGCCGCAAAAGCACGTCATCCTCAACAATGGCTATTGCCCGCGCCATCACATCATCACCGTCGAGCAGATCGTCGATGCGCAGGAGGCGCATCCCGACGCGCTCGTGTTGGCGCACCCCGAGTGCAAGGCCGACGTCCTTGCCGAGGCCGACTACATCGGCTCCACCGCCGGTATCATCAAGTACGCCGAGGAGTCGGACGCGAGTGAGTTCATCATCGTGACGGTCCGCGGCGTGCTCTACGAGCTCGAGCGCCGCTGCGAGGGCACCGGCAAAAAGTTCTATTTCCCCGCGGTGCAGCCCACCTGCGTCAACATGGATCTCATCACGCTCGAAAAACTCGTGCACTGCCTGGAGACGGGCGAGGGCGAGGTGCAGATCGGCGTGTCGGACGAGGCTGCCGACCAGGCCAAACTTACGCTCGACCGCATGCTCGAGTACGCGGCGCGCTAAGCCAATGTGACATGGGGGACAGTTCCTTATGTCACATTACAAGGGAGAGGATTCCTGTGGAAACCAAGCAATACCCCGATATGGAGTGCGACGTCGTCATTGCCGGCTGCGGCGTGGCGGGTCTGTACGCGGCCCTCAATCTGCCGACGAGCACGCGCGTGATCATGCTCTCCAAGGGCGCGGTCGATGAGTGCGATTCGATGCTCGCGCAGGGCGGCATCTGCGTGCTGCCCGAGGGCTCGGACTATGATGCCTTCTTTGAGGACACCATGCACGCCGGTCACTACGAGAACCGCCGCGAGAGCGTCGACATCATGATCCGCTCGAGCCGTTCGGTCATCAACGACCTGCTAGCGATGGGCGTGGATTTTGAGCGCAAGGCCGACGGCAGCCTCGACTTTACCCGCGAGGGCGCGCACAGCCGTCCGCGCATTGCCTTCCATGCCGACATTACGGGCAAGGAGATCACGACCAAACTGCTCCAGGCCGTTCGCAAGCTGGACAACGTGCAGATTTTGGAGCACGTGGCCATGACCGACATCCTGACGGGCGAGCGTGACGGCGCCACGGTGTGCACCGGTATCGTCGCCGTTCCCGTGGACGAGAACAACTCGGTTCGTCCCGCCGACGAGCTGGTAAATGCCGCCGAGGGCGCGCATGCCGGCGAGCCGTTTAAGATCCATGCCCGCCACACGCTGTGGGCAACGGGCGGCATCGGCGGCGTATACGACCATTCGACCAACTACCCGCAGCTCACGGGCGATGCCTGCTACATTGCTCAGGAGCATGGCATTAAGATGGAGCACCTGGACTACGTGCAGATTCACCCCACGGGGCTGTTCTCGCCGCAGCCGGGCCGCACCTTCCTGATCAGCGAGAGCTGCCGCGGCGAGGGCGCGATTTTGCTTAACGCCGCCGGCGAGCGCTTTACCGATGAGCTCCAGCCGCGCGATGTGGTCGCCGCCGCTATTCGCGAGCAGATGAAGCAGGACGGCACCGAGCACGAGTGGCTGAGCTTTGCCCCCGTCGAGCGCGACGTGGTGACCGGGCACTTTGCCAACATTCGCGCGCGCTGCCTGGAGGACGGCCGCGACATCTTGGACGAGCCCATTCCCGTTACGCCGACGCAGCACTACTTTATGGGCGGCGTGTGGGTCGACAAGGACGGCCGCACCTCGATGCCCGAGCTCTACGCCGCGGGCGAGACGGCCTGCAACGGCGTTCACGGCAAGAATCGCCTGGCTTCCAACAGCCTGCTCGAGGCGCTGGTCTGGGGTCGTCGCGCCGCGTGGTACATGCGCACCGGCGAGTCGCTCGCAGTGGAGCAGGCGGGCGATCCCGCGCTCGATGGCCGTCATCGCGCCCTGGGCGCCGACCCTCTGGCAATCGATGATTTGGCCCGTGCCGCCGGCACGCAGGCCGTGGAGGAGTAGACCATGAATCCCATTACCATGAAGCTCGTCGTCGATGATCTGATTCTGCAGGCCCTGCGCGAGGACATCACGTTTGAGGACGTGAGCACGGCGAGCGTGTGCCCCACGGCGCGTCCCGCCACGGTGGAGCTTATCGCCAAGGCCGACGGCATCATCGCCGGCTTGGATGTGTTTGCCCGCACCTTTGAGCTGCTGGATTCGCAGAGCTCGGTGCTGTTTGATGTCTCGGATGGCGACGAGGTGCATGCCGGCGATCACGTGGGCCAGGTGCGCGGCGACGCGCGCGTGTTGCTTTCGGGCGAGCGCGTGGCGCTCAACTACCTGCAGCGCATGAGCGGCATCGCTACCTATACACACAGCATGGCCGCGGCGCTCGAGGGAACCAAGACCGTGCTCGTCGACACGCGCAAGACCACGCCGGGCATGCGCGTGTTTGAGAAGGCGGCGGTTGAGATTGGCGGCGGCAGCAACCACCGCTACAACCTGTCGACGGCCGTCATGCTCAAGGACAACCACATCGATGCCGCCGGTGGCGTGACGCGTGCGATTGAGATGGCGCGCGCCCATGCATCGTTTACCACGACGGTCGAGATCGAGTGCGAGAACCTGGACATGGTGCGCGAGGCCATGGAGGCCGGCGCCGACATCATCATGTTCGACAACATGACCCACGACGATATGGCTGCCGCGATTGAACTTATCGCCGGCCGTGCCAAGACCGAGTGTTCGGGCAACGTGGATGCCAGCAATATCCGCGCGCTTGCCGACCTGGGCGTTGACTTTATTAGCTCGGGCGCCCTGACGCACTCCGCGCCGATCCTCGACCTCTCGCTTAAGCACCTGCGTCTGCTGGACGGTAAATAATGGACGCCCGCGAGCGTCGCCGTGCCATCATGGGCGTGCTCGAGCGAGCCAAAGACCCCGTCTCCGGTAGTGCACTTGCTCGCGAGGTGGGTGTGAGCCGCCAGATTGTCGTGCAAGACATCGCCCTGCTGCGTGCCGATGGACACGATATCGTGGCGACCAATCGCGGCTACGTGCTGCAGGAGGCCCCCAGCAGCCCCGCCGTGCCCACGCGTCTTGTTAAGGTGCGCCACAGCGTGGAGCAGGCGGGCGACGAGCTTACGAGTATCGTCGACGCGGGTGGCGCCGTGCTCAACGTGATCGTCAACCATCGTGTGTACGGCAAGATCACGGCCGACCTGGACATTCGCAACCGCCGCGATGTCGAGCGCTATCTGCGCGATATCGAGAGCGGCAAGAGCTTTCCGCTGCTAACGGTGACGAGCGGCTACCACTTCCATCGCATCGCCGCGGAGGATGAGCAAACCCTCGACGAGATCGAGGCCATGCTCAAGGAGAAAGGCTACTTGGCAGACCTCATGCCCTACGAGGATGATTTGTCCTAGCCCGACACCGTCTTTATAAGTTGCGGTGAAATAGTTCCTACAATCGGCACCTAAGCAATGAGCCAGGAACTATTCCACCGCAACTGCCCACATATGCAAAAGGAGGCCTCCGCGGCGATGCGGAAGCCTCCTTTTTTGTGCACGGTGTACTTTTGAGTGTGCAAGTGGGGGAGTTGTTACTCCTCGACGATCTCGGTGATCGCGCCAGCGGGGCAAGCGTCCTGGCAAGCGCCACAGGCGACGCAGGAGTCCTCGTCAGCGACGGTAGCGACGTCCTGGAGCTCCAGAACGCCAGCGGGGCAGGAGTCGACGCAAACGCCACAAGCGATGCACTCGTCGGCATCAATTACGGGATGAGCCATGGTAGTTTCCTCTCTGTTGACCGACGCTACAGGCGATGCGCGCCGGTTTGATTCGGGCAAAAACATACCACGGGAGCGACCGTTTGCAATACCCTCTGGCCGGCATCTTCATACCGTTCGCCGAGTATGCCACGGCTTACTAAAAAACATGCAGGTGAGGCCGATGAGCTGCGCAAATGTTAGCTAAAGGTGACTTGAAATATTGGGCGATTGAGCGTGCTTGCGGAAACCGCATCCCATTATTTTGTCGAAAAACGGGTTGCAGTTTCCGGTTAGGCCTGCTAGCGGAAAATGCGAGCCGGTATCAGCTCTCAAAACGGGATACGGTTTCCGGTTGAGCCTTCAGACGGAAACTGCGACCCGGAATCCACGCTCAAACCGGGATGAGCTTTCCGCAAGACGGCCCCCAGGCACCCCCGGACGCAAACCTCAGCCATCTCTACATAGATCTCGATAGATTTGCCGAGAACTCAAACAGTGTGTCTACCTGCGCATTTAAGAACCTAAACTCTCAGCAATAAGAAATCTTATATGAATTGACTTAGATTTTGTATATTCCGGCCCATAAGGGGATACACTACATCCTGAAAGACAAGCCGAAGCGCCGCGCGACAGATCGTCGAGGCGGCGCGAACGCAAAAGAGAGAGGGAATTTCTAATGAGTAAGATTCTTGGTATCGACCTTGGTACTACTAACTCCGCTATGGCCGTCCTCGAGGGCGGTTCTCCGACCATTATCGTGAACGCCGAGGGCGACCGCACCACCCCGTCCGTCGTGGGCTTCCGTGCCGACGGCGACCGCGTCGTTGGTAAGGCCGCTAAGAACCAGGCTGTCACCAACCCCAAGAACACCGTGTTCTCCATCAAGCGCTTCATGGGCCGCAAGTACTCCGAGTGCACCTCCGAGATCAAGACCGTGCCGTATGAGGTCAAGGAGGGCCAGGGTGGCCGTGCCGTCGTCGACATCGAGGGCAAGGATTACACCGCCGAGCAGGTGAGCGCCATGACGCTCGCGAAGATGAAGGCCGACGCCGAGAAGTATCTGGGCGAGACCGTCACCGACGCCGTCATCACCGTCCCGGCCTACTTCAACGACGCCCAGCGTCAGGCCACCAAGGACGCCGGCAAGATCGCTGGCCTCAACGTCAAGCGTATCGTCAACGAGCCGACCGCTGCTGCTCTTGCCTATGGCCTGGACAAGCAGGGCACCGACCAGCGCATCCTGGTCTTCGACCTGGGCGGCGGCACCTTCGACGTCTCCATCCTCGACCTCGCCGACGGCGTGTTTGAGGTTCTGTCCACCTCGGGCGACAACCACCTGGGCGGCGACGACTGGGATCAGCGCGTCATCGATTGGATGGCCGATAAGTTCCAGCAGGAGAACGGTGTCGACCTGCGTCAGGACCCCATGGCCCTGCAGCGTCTGAAGGAGGCCGCCGAGAACGCCAAGAAGGAGCTCTCCGCCGCCCAGCAGACCACCATCAACCTGCCGTTCATTACCATGAACCAGTCCGGCCCGCTGCACCTCAACTACACGCTGACCCGCGCCGAGTTCGAGAAGATCACCCGCGACCTGCTCGAGCGCTGCAAGCAGCCTGTCACCAACGCCCTGCGCGACGCCAAGCTTAAGCTCTCCGATCTGACCGAGGTCATCCTCGTCGGCGGCTCCACCCGTATGCCCGCCGTCCAGGAGCTCGTCAAGACCATGACCGGCAAGCAGCCCAACATGTCCGTGAACCCCGACGAGGTCGTTGCCGACGGCGCTGCCGTCCAGGGCGGCGTGCTCACCGGCGACGTCGAGGGCATCTTGCTGCTCGACGTTACCCCGCTGTCGCTGGGCGTCGAGACTATGGGCGGCATCA
>CABUQK010000092.1 GCA_902493615.1 uncultured Collinsella sp. | reverse complement strand
CCTTTAACGAGGGCGAGGACTTCCATGCCGAGACGGCGGCGCGCGTGTTTGGTGTGCCGGTGTCCGAGGTGACGCCCGACCTGCGCAGCCGCGCCAAGGCCGTGAACTTTGGCATCGTGTACGGCCAGCAGGCCTACGGTCTGTCGCAGTCGCTGCATATCTCGATGGCCGAGGCGCGCGACATGATCGACCGCTACTACGAGGCCTACCCGGGCGTGCGTACGTTCCTCGACAACGTGGTGGCGCGCGCCAAGCAGACGGGCTACGCCGAGACCATGTATGGCCGCAGACGCCATATTCCCGAGCTCAAGGCCAAAAATCCGCAACTTCGCGGCTTTGGCGAGCGCACAGCCATGAACCATCCCATGCAGGGCACCGCCGCCGACATCATCAAGATCGCGATGGCCCGCGTAAGCCGCCGTCTGGAAGAGGAGGGCTTTGCCGCCCACATGATCTTGCAGGTACACGACGAACTGGACTTTGAGTGCCCCATCGACGAAGTCGAGCGCCTCACCGCCATGGTCCGTGACGTCATGGAGCACGTCGTAGACCTACGCGTACCCCTAATCGCCGAAGCCAGCACCGGCATAACCTGGGCCGACGCGAAATAGGAAAGTAACCACAGTTCCAAAGTAACCAAAAGCAGAAGGGGGCTCCTTGCCAACAAGGAGCCCCCTTCGTTCAATTAAATTCAGCCTAAGTATCTAGGCGCCAAGACGCCATCCAGGCGGCAAGCAAGTCACCGCAGGACCTGGCCGGGCGAGGCGGGTAAGTTTTTCGTAGATTCCGCACGAGCCGAAGAGCACTAAATGTGCTCTTCGAGCGAGCCCTGGACCTGACCGAACGAAAAACTTACCCGCCTCGCCCGGCCAGGTCCGACGAGCGCGCTAACGAGCCGCCAAGATGGCGTCGATGAGCGTCAGTACGCCCCCGTCGTTGTTGCTCGGAATGCGCCATTTGGCGTGCGCATTCATGTGCTCCTCGGCATTGTCCACGATAAAGCTGTGACCGACGCGCTCGAGCATGGGGATATCGTTGTACGTATCGCCCACGGCGGCGGCATCGGCAATATTGATGCCCAGGTGCTCGCACAGGTGCGCGACGCCGGCGCCCTTGTCGACGCCCAGGTTCATAAAGTCGATCCACTCGCGTCCCGCATTGGTGACATAGAGTCGGTCCGAGAATGCCGGGCTGTAGTCGTCGCGGAACGCGGGCTCGGCATCATAGGCGGGGAAGAAGATCGAGATCTTGTTGGACTCGATATCAAGGCCCTCAAAGCTGTCGACGTAGTTGATTGTGTTGTAGTAGACGCTGATCTCGTCGTGGTATTGATGGTCGCGGGCAAGTACGTAGAACTCGTCGAAGCAGCACAGGACGGGGACAGCGCGCGGATCCTCCGAGGCGCGGCTCAGGACCTGCTGATACAGCTCCACGTCAATATTGCTCTTATAGATATAGCTGCCGCGATAGATCACGCACGCTCCGTTGTCGGGACAAAAGGCGAGGCGGTTCTTGATGCCCTCGAACATCTCCTCGAGCTTGGGGGCGGGACGTCCGCTGGCGGGGCAGAATACGATGCCGGCGTCGGCGAGCTTGTCCAGGCGCTCATCAAGACCCTGGGGCAGCACACGCTCGTCGGTCAGCAGCGTCTTGTCCATATCGACGGCGAGAATCTTAATGTTGCCGATGTTGGCGTCCGATTCGTAAGTTTGCATAAAAATGCGCCTTTCGTTTCGAGATTGTTTCAGACGTTATAACCATCAACTCGTAGTCGGTCGTATTTTCGCAGGATTGGTGCGCGTTTGCATCACCATTCACAAAGTAATGAAAAAACTTTTCAGAAATTTGAATTTGCCGCTTGCGCAGCGTGCACTTTATCGTAATATAGCGAACATCGAAAACGGAGACGGAAAAACAACCGCTTACCGAGGAAAAGGTACCGTTTACGATATTAGAATTGCGCCCGGCGATAGGTGAAAGGAGAGGCAGATGCAGTTCGTTAAGATCATCACTACTGCAGACAATGCCATCCGACGCCAGCGCGCAATTTCCCGACGACGATAACAATCGTCTCTGTCCGCATGGGGTGAAATGCCCCAACAGAGTCATTTTGAGGTCGTTGGGTTTTAGCACGACATAGACGCATGTTTCTAGGGCATGCCTGTGATGCATTCTGCTGAATAACCTGATATTGCGCGGTATTTGACCTTGAAATGACTTGCAACTGACCGATGTTCTAACTAGCTACCAAGGGCGAAAGGAAACAGCCATGAGCAAGGAAAAAGTCGTTCTCGCATATTCCGGTGGTCTTGATACATCCGTATGTGTCAAGTGGCTCCAGGACGAGAAGAATCTCGATGTCGTTTGCGTCTGCGGCAACGTTGGCCAGGAGGAGACCGGCCTGGATGCCAAGAAGCAGAAGGCGCTCGACCTGGGCGTTCTCGATTGCCAGGTGCTCGACCTGCGCGACGAGTTCTCCGATGAGTTCTTGACTAAGGCCATCGCCGCAAACTCCATGTACGAGAACAAGTATCCGCTGCTTTCCGCCCTGTCTCGCCCGCTGCTTGCCAAGAAGCTTGTCGAGGTCGCCCACGAGTTTGGCGCGACCTACGTCGCCCACGGCTGCACCGGCAAGGGTAACGACCAGGTTCGTTTTGAGGCTGCCGTCAAGGCCCTCGATCCCGAGCTTAAGGTTATCGCCCCGGTTCGCGAGTGGGATCTGAAGTGCCGTCCCGACGAGGTCGCCTATGCCCACGCCCACAACGTGCCGGTTCCCGAGGGTGCCAACGATAACCCCTATTCCATTGACGACAACCTGTGGGGTCGTGCCATTGAGTGCGGCCACCTGGAGGATCCCTGGAACGAGCCGCTCGACGACGCCTGGGTTATGACCAAGAATCCCGAGGACACGCCCGATACCCCGACTTACACCGAGATTGAGTTTGAGGCGGGCAAGCCCGTCGCCGTCGACGGCAAGAAGATGAAGCTCTCCGAGATCGTCATCGCCCTCAACAAGATTTCGGGCGACAACGGCTTTGGCCGTCTCGACCTGGTCGAGGATCGTCTGGTGGGCCTCAAGAGCCGCGAGTGCTACGAGGTTCCCGGCGCCCTGACGCTCATCACCGCCCACAAGGCACTCGAGGACATCTGCGTCGAGGGCGACCTGCTCAAGACCAAGATTAAACTCGAGCAGGATTGGGCCACCGCCGTGTACAACGGCCAGTGGTACAGCCCGCTCAAGAACGCGCTCGACGCCTTTATGGCCGACACCCAGAAGTTCGTGACCGGCACCGTCCGCCTGAAGTTCTTTAAGGGCAACTGCCATGTCGTCGGCCGCAAGAGCCCGTTTAGCCTGTATGACTACGGTCTGGCTACCTACGACCGTGACACCACGTTTGACGAGAAGGCCAGTGCCGGCTTTATCGAGATCGATACGCTGTCGCTCAAGACGTGGGCCAAGGTCCAGGGTCCCAGCTCTGCCGCTGCCCAGGCTTAAGTCTTCCTTCCCTTGGTATCCGCGCGGCCCATCCGCGTGATACATAACGGGCGCATGGGGTCCCTACCTTTCGTTATGCTTGCTGACACTTCTTAACATCGGTGGCCCCTACGTTCCGCCCGCATATATGATGCCGCGACTGCGGCTGAGTCCGAGCCCCGCCGGGGTTGTCCGGCGGGGCTCCTTCTATCAATTTGGCGGCTCTGCGCCTATATATATGAGGAGTATCCATTATGTTCAATGCTATTGCGCATGCTTTGCTTGCCCTCGCGCCTGAGATCGATGCTGCAAAGGTCGAGGATGTCCCTATGAGCCTGAAGGCCTGGATCGATGGTTCGCAGGGCAACATCCGGAGGGAGACGTTGGGCGCCAAGTGCATGGTGCGTCACTTCTTTGCAAATTAGCTACATGGCCCCGCGCACGGTAGGGAGTGTGTAAAACTAGCGGTTGATAAATCGCTTTAGCGACAGGGCACATTGCTTTGGGCGCTTGTTTTGGTATTTGGAGAAAGGAGACGGTTCCATGGCTCTTTGGGGCGGTCGTTTTGAGGCGGGCGTGGCCGAGGTCACGCAGGAGTTTGGCGCGTCGCTGCCGGTCGACAAACATCTCTATAAGCAGGATATCGCCGGCTCTAAGGCACATGCCAAGATGCTGGCCGCCCAAGGCATCATCAGTGCCGAGGACGAGCAGGCGATTGCCGAGGGCCTGACCGGAATCGAACAGGATATCGATGCCGGCAACTTCACCTTCGATATCAACGACGAGGACATCCATATGTCCATCGAGAGCGAGCTGACGTGTCGCATCGGCGAGGCCGGTAAGCGCTTGCATACCGGGCGTTCGCGCAACGACCAGGTGGCGACCGATACGCGCCTGGGCGTCAAGGCGCTTGCCAAGGAGCTCATGGAGGCCAATCTTGAGCTGCGTCATGTGCTGGTGGATGCGGCTAAGAAGTACGACAAGGTGATTCTGCCGGGCTACACGCACATGCAGCATGCTCAGCCCGTGCTGCTGTCGCATCATCTGCTGGCGTATTCCTGGATGTTCGCGCGCGACTTTACACGCCTGAAGGCCGCCTTTGATGCCGCCGACAACTGCCCGCTGGGTGCTGCCGCGCTTGCCGGCACGAGCTATCCGCTCGATCGCCAGATGACAGCTGCCGAGCTTGGCTTTGCGGGCGTGATTCCTAACTCGCTCGATGCTGTTTCCGATCGTGATTTCCTGCTCGACCTGCATTACGCCGGCTCCGTCATGGCCATGCACCTGTCGCGTCTTTCCGAGGAGATCGTGCTGTGGTCGAGCTCCGAATTTGGCTTTATCACGCTTTCAGACTCTTACTCCACCGGCTCGTCTATCATGCCGCAGAAGAAGAACCCCGACTTTGCCGAGCTTATCCGCGGCAAGAGCGGTCGCGTGTACGGCAACCTGGTGCAGTTGCTCGTGACCATGAAGGGCTTGCCGCTCGCCTATAACAAGGACTTGCAGGAGGACAAGGAGGGCGCGCTCGATACCGCCCATACGCTCATGCAGTGCCTGTCCGTTATGGCCGGAATGATTTCGACTTGGACCGTCAACGAGGATGCCATGGCGCGCGAGTGCGGCGTGGGACACCTTGCCGCCACCGATGTTGCCGATTACCTGGCCAAGCGTGGCCTGCCGTTCCGCGAGGCACATGCCGTGGTGGGGCATCTGGTCCTGATGTGCGAGAAGCGCGGCTGTAATCTTGAAGACCTGCCGTTTGAGGTGTTCCAGGAGGCAAGCCCGCTCTTTGAGCGCGACATTACCGAGGCGCTCGACATCCCGTCGATTGTCGCCGCGCGCACGACCGAGGGCGGCACCGCTCCTGCCGCCGTTGCCGCGCAGCTGCAGCGTGCCGAGTCACAGCTCGTGGCCGACGAGGGCGCGTTTGGATCGCTGACCAAGGTCGTCGAGATGGGCCACGGGGCAAAGTAGAGGTTTGGCTGAAGACGTATTGTCCATTTATTGATAAATCGTTTTCGCTTTACGGGCGCCTGCTGATGTGGGCGCCCGTATTTTGTTGCTATGGGGGAGGGGTTTGTCGAGAACTTCTGTAGGACCTTTGGGCAGGTTGTGAAGGGGGGTACGTTCGCGGGTGGCAACCGACCGTCTGCTCTGTTCGGTGCGGTTGATAGGCGGTCGGATGGTACTCTAATCGGGCTTCGAAACAGAAGTGACACATATGGAGCGCTTTAATAAATTGCAGCGTTTCAATAAACAGCTTTTTGTTTAACTGCAGCTAAAACTCTGTTACGATGCAGTCCAGGCGGGTGCCGGAATGGGACTTGGGCACGCGCGAACCTACTTGAAAGGCTACTTTTATGGCTATCGAGAAGACCTTCATCATGATTAAGCCCGACGCCGTGCGCGACCGCAAGATCGGCGAGATCGTTGCTCGCATTGAGCGCAGCGGCCTTGTCATCGAGCGCATGGAGATGACCACGCTCGAGCGCGCTACCGTCGAGGAGCACTACGCCCATCTGGCCGACAAGCCCTTCTTTGGCAGTCTCTGCGACTTTATGACGAGCGGTCCGGTCGTCAAGATGGTCGTTTCCGGTCTCTCCGCTGTCTCCAAGATGCGCACCCTTATGGGCGCTACTAACCCGCTTGATGCTGCCCCCGGCACCATTCGCGGCGACTTTGCTGTCGATGTCAACGCCAACGTGATTCACGGCTCCGACTGCCTGGAGAACGCCGAGATCGAGATCAAGCGCTTTTTTGGCTAAACCAGCTTTGACTCCTTAAAGCTGTTAGCGTGTGGCTTGGGCGCTGCGGAATTCCATCCGCGGCGCCCTTTTTATTCCAAAATCTATGAAGGGGCCCGCTCGGACTTGAGTTCCGAGCGGGCCCCTGCTGTTAGCTTGTGGCACTGAGTAGTTTAGGCCTCGTCGACGACCTTGAGGCCGCGCGTGTGGTCGATCTCGTTGAGGAGGTTAACGCGACGCTCGTGACGACCGCCCTCAAATTCGGCGTCGAGCCACTCGTCGACAATCATCTTGGCGAGCTCGGAGCCCACGACGCGGGCGCCAAAGGCGAGCACGTTGGTGTTGTTGTGCATGCGCGAGAGCTTGGCGCTGAAGGGCTCAGAGCACACGACGGCGCGAACGCCCTCCACCTTGTTAGCGGCCAGGCTGATGCCGACGCCGGTACCGCAGATCAGGATACCCAGGTCGACGTCACCGTTGGCCACGGCCTTACCCATCTTGTAGCCGGCGATGGGGTAATCGAAGCTCTCGGAGGTGTCGGTTCCAAAGTTCACGACCTCACAGCCGCGCTCCTTCAGGTGCTCGGAGATAATGTTCTTGAGCTCGACGGCGGCATGGTCGTTGCCGATACCAATCTTCATGAGTGGTTCCTCTCTGGTCCGTGCGGCGGAATTGCTAAAGGTTTTACCGCGTTCGACTGCATGATAGCGCGACTTTTGTGTAAACGCTCGGGCGTTTTTTGGTCAAACGCTTTAGCATGCAATAAGACTTACTTCTCATGAATTAATGCCGTCAGTTTGCGCTTGAACGCCGTCCGCCGGAACTTGGGTTGCGGTTTTTGATGCATTGTTATCAAATAAGTAGAGTTAACTATTATTGAGAGCCCAGTCCGTTATGTAAGCAGGAGATACCTATGTCTACCGATTCCATTCGCGATGCCGCTTTTTGCGATGTCTTGAACCGCGAGCTTGTCTGCGCGCTCGGCTGCACCGAGCCCATTGCCGTTGCCTATGCAGCGGCGCTGGCGAGCCAGACGCTTGGCTGCGAGCCCGAGCATATGGACGTTGCCTGTTCGGGCAATATCATCAAGAACGTCAAGAGCGTGACCGTGCCCAACTCGGGCGGCATGCATGGTATTGAGGCGGCGGCCGTGCTGGGTGCCGTGGGCGGCGACGCCAAGAGCGCGCTCGAGGTGCTCGAGAGCGTTGACGATAAAGACCGTGCGCGCGTGGCCGATCTCCTCGCTGACGCCGGCTACTGCGATGTGTCGCTTGTCGAGGGTGTGCCCAACCTCTACATCAAGGTGACTGCCACGGCCGGGGGCCATACCGCGGTCGTCGAGATTACCGACCACCACACTAATGTTACGTGCCATACGCTCGACGGTATTCCGGTATGCGGCAAGTCGGCGGGGGAGTGTGCCGCCTGCGCCGAGCGCGTTGTGGCCGAGCGTGCGGCAGATAACGCCGATACCCCTATGAGCATTGAGTCCATCATCGACTTTATCGAGGACGGTGACATTGAGGACGCCCGCGCTGCCGTTGAGCGTCAGATTGAGCTGAACGGTGCGATCAGTGCCGAGGGCCTGGCGCACGCTTGGGGCGCCGAGGTGGGCCGTACGCTGCTGGGCGCTCGTGCCGATGACGTCGCCTGCCGTGCCCGTGCCCGTGCGGCCGCCGGGTCCGATGCCCGCATGAAC
>CABUQK010000091.1 GCA_902493615.1 uncultured Collinsella sp. | reverse complement strand
GGTAGTTAAAATAGCCCCGTCCCAAATTAGCTACCCTTGGGCCCGTATTACTTGTGGACCAGGCGGGCGCAGAAGTGGCCGTCGTAGGAGTCGGCGTTTACCGGCACGCTTTGGAAGAGGCCTCGTTCGTTCTGGCGTACGGATACGAGCTTCTTAGCCTGATCGAACTCCGGGAGTTGCAAAATCTGCGCCTCGGAGAGCAGTGCCACGCTAAAGCAGGCACCCTCGGGAGAGGCTAGGAAGGCATCCACGACCTGCGTGTTCTCTTCATCAAAAACCGAGCAGGTGGCATAGATGAGCTCTCCGCCGGCGGCCACGCGCGCAGAAGCCTCCTTAAGCATCGTCAGCTGAAGCTTGGGTAACTCGGCCGTCACATCATTCTCGGTTAGGCGCCACGGGATCTCGGGATGACGACGCATGGTTCCGGTGCCAGAGCACGGCGCATCGATAAACACGGTATCGAACTTGACCCGCTCACCGCGCATGGCATCAAACGATGTGAGCACCTCATCAAGCTCGCAGGCATCACCCGAAACCGTACGAACGCCCTGAATACCAGCCTTATGTAGGCGAGCGAGATTCTGGTCGCACTTGCGATCATGCAGATCGAGCGCCGTATGCTGACGCTCATAGCCCGCACGCTTGGCCTGGCACATCATCACATAGGTCTTGGTGCCACGACCGGCACCAATCTCAAGGCAGCTACCAGGGCGTGTGGCAGCTGTGGCGATAAGCTGCGCGTTAAGGTCCGAGGCCACCGCGGCAGCACGCTCAAATACACCCGAAGCAACGGTAACCTGGGCATCAACCGGGGCATGGCAGCCCGGGAAGACAGGCGCGACGAGCTGCGAGATATACGGATCGGGCTTAGTCGTAAAGGCGTTCTCGTGCAAAGCCAGCGGCGCAGGTGCCAAGTTACCGGCAAAGTTGAGCGCACCCTCTGGCGTGTCAAACGAAGCCATAATACGAGCGCACAGCCAACGCGGCAGACCCATCAGACGCGACAGACGAACCAAGCGTCGCTCAGACTCATCCACATCGGATGCCGTAGCAAAGTCCTCAACATTGTCCGCAACCTTATGCAGTACAGCATTGGCCAAGCCAGCGGCGGACTTAGCACCGCAGCGAACCAGCTCAACACCTTGACTTACGGCGACGCGGCCAGGCGTATGCAAATAGAGCATCTCGAAGGCCGAGATACGAAGCGCCATGCGAACACGCGGCGCAACCTTTTTTGGCTTATCGAGAAACTGATCGAGCAACTCGTCCAAAATACCCTGCGTGGCGGCAACACCCAGCGCCAAGCGGGCGGCAAAAGCGGAATCGCGCTGGTCAATAGCCTTGGCCGATGCGCGAGAGGACAGCACGTCACGCGCATACATGCCGCGGCGATCGGCCTCCATTAGCACATCGAGCGCAAGTTTGCGCGCGGGAGACAGCTTGCTCATGACAAAACACCCCAGATAAGATCGGCGCCCTGCAGGCCGGCAGCCCAAGCAGAAGCGGCCATAGCACGCTTGCCATCAGGCTTAACCTCGAGCAACTCAACCGAACCATCGGAAAGACCCAGGTAAACACGCTTGGCCTTAACGAGAACCTGATCCTCGCCAAGCGACACATCAGCCGGCGCAGCATCGAGCACGCGCACGGTCTTGCCGGCAATCACGCAACGAGCAGGCGCGGTATCGGACGAGGCCAGCACATGACGCACGCAATCAAGCGCCGTCATTTGCGGATCCAGACGCATCTCCTGCTTGGAAATCTTGGCAGCATGGGTAACGAGTGCCTCATCCTGCTCAGTCCACACGGCGGTGCCATCGGCAACAGAAGGAAGCGTATCGGCAAGCAGTTTGCCGCCAAGCTCACCAAGCTCCATGGTCAGCGCCTCAGCATGCTTACCGGCAACCGAGGTCGAGGCCTGTGCGCAATAAGCGCCGGTATCCACGCCATGCCCAATACGCATAATGGAAACACCAGCAACCTCATCACCAGCGAGAATCGCACGCTGAATAGGAGCAGCCCCACGCCAACGAGGCAGCAAGGACGCATGAACATTCACAATACCAAGCGGCGCCATATGCAGCACCTCATCGGGCAAAATGCAGCCATAGGCAGCCACGCAGAAAATATCAGCCTGCGCAGCCTGAAGCGCCTCAACAACCTCAGGCGTCATACGATTGGCCTCAACGACCGGCAACCCCAGCTCAAGCGCCTTAGCCTTAACAGGAGACGGCTCAAGCTTCTTACCACGCCCACGAACAGCATCAGGACGAGTAACAACAAGCGCAATCTCATTCCCAGCCTCAACAAGCGAAGTCAACGAAGGCACAGCAAAATCAGGCGTACCCATAAACACAATACGCATAAAGATCGTCTCCTCTCAACCAAAGCCGAGACGGCTACAAATAACAGTGGAAAGCCAAGTACCCAGCCCATCCGCAAGAACAATTCAACAAGAACAAATATACCCAAAACCAAAGAAAGAGCCGCAATAAAAGCAGCTCTTCCAACAAAGCAATTATCAGCGAAGACGCCCCTCCCTGGCCCGACGGCACCCGGGCGAAAAGGAGCACGAAAACGCAGTCCCCTTCCGCCGCAGGGCCTAGGTTATTGCTCCACGCGCAGTTCCGCACGAGCCGAAGAGCACTTAATGTGCTCTTCGTGCGAGCAGGACTGTTTGAGCATGGAGCAAAACCTAGGCCCTGCGGCGGAAGGGGACGGTGGGACTTACTCCGTCTCGCCCGGTCGAGCGCCGCGGGCCAGGGCGTCCTGGTACTCCTTGACGGCCTTGATCCGCTGCATCGGCTTCAGTCGCTCGAACATGGTGTTGCCGTGCAGGTGATCAATCTCGTGCTGCAGGCACACGCAGAACAGGTCGCCCGTGGCCTCATAGCGAATCAGGTTGGCATCCAGATCGTACGCCTCGACGACGACATGGTCGGGACGCTCGATCTCGCAGCTAATGCCTGGGATAGACAGGCAGCCCTCGCTAAAGGGCACCAGATGGTCGCTCTGCTCAACAATGACGGGATTGATGAGCACGTACGGGTCGTAGTCGTTCTTGTCGCTGTAGTCGCAGTCGATGGTGACGAGCTGGATGAGCTCGCCGATCTGCGGGGCAGCCAGGCCGCAGCCGCCGTTCTCGAACATCATCTTCTTCATCTTCTCGGCAAGTGCCTCGATCGCCGGGGTAATCTCCTCGATGACGGCGCACTCCTGGCGCAGACGAGGGTCGGGCGACAGTACGATTCCGTTGGCTTCCATGGCCATCCTTTCGGGTTGTTACATCAAATCATAGGCGTCGACATCAACGCTCACGCTCACGCCGCGCACAGAGCCCACCTCTTTGAGGCAGGCGTCGATATCATCAGAGACATGGTACCCCACGGGCGACTTCACAAGCAGATGGAAGCGGTAACGGTCCTTGGCTCTCTCGATTACACACGAAGCCGGGCCCAGCACCTGCGGCACGGCACTCCCCGCCCGCAAAAAGTCGGGCGCGGCGGCATGCCAACGACGCTTAAGAAGCTTTGCAATACGCCCGATATAATCCTGTGCATCATCGCGGCTTGCCGACCACACCAAAATGTTGATCAGGCGCACGAACGGCGGATACAGTGCGTCGCGGCGCTGATCCAGGTCGTAATCGGTAAAGATCGAGCGATCGTGCTCAGCGACGGCTCGGATGACCGGGTCCTCGGGCAGATAGGTCTGGATGATGACCTCGCCGGGACGATCGCCGCGACCGGCACGGCCCGCCACCTGCTCGAGCAGGTCGTAGGCGCGCTCCCCCGCACGAAAATCGGGCAGCTTGAGGGCAAAGTCAGCATTGACCACGCCCACGAGCGTGACCTCGGGAAAATCGAGACCCTTGGCGATCATCTGGGTACCCAGCAGCACCGCGCAATCGGCCGCATCGAACTGCTCGAGCAGCTTTTTATGTGCGTCCTTGCCGCGCGTGGAATCGGCGTCCATGCGAATGATGGCGACGTCCTGGGGCAGCATCTGGTGCAGCGCGTCCTCGATCTGCTGCGTGCCTAGGCCCATTTTTGCCAGATAACGGCTGCCGCACTTGGGGCAGCGACTCGTGGGCGCCGGATAGGGCTGCACGCGCCAGGATGACCCGCAGGTGTGGCACTGCAGCGTATGGGTGCGCTCGTGGTACGTAAGCGCCGTGGAGCAATGGTTACAGGTGGGGACGCAACCGCACTCGCGGCACATCAAAAACGGCGCAAAGCCGCGACGGTTATGCAACAGCACAGCCTTCTCGCGCCGCTCCACAACGCGCTCCAGCCCTTCCAACAGCGGTTTTGAGAACATTGAGCGGCTACCGTGCGAGAACTCGCGACGCAGGTCGGCAATGCGGACCGTGGGCAGCACGGCGTGTCCCGGGCGTTCGGGCATCTCGACGCGCGTCCACGAGACGCCGCTGTACGTGCCGCGGCGGCAGCGGTCGAGCGCTTCTGCAGAAGGCGTGGCCGATCCCAGCACGAGCGGGCAGCGGTAGCGGCGCGCCATCTCGGCCGCTACCTCGCGCGCGTGGTAGCGCGGACTGGAGCCCTGCTTGTAGCTGGTCTCGTGCTCCTCGTCGATGATGATGAGGCCCAAGTCGCTGAGCGGGCAAAAGAGCGCCGAGCGGGCGCCGACGACCACGCGGGCCGCTCCACTGGCGACCATATCCCACTGGTCCAGGCGCTCGCCGGCCGAAAGGCGCGAATGAAACACGGCGACCGTCTCGCCAAAGCGCGAGCGGAAGCGGCCGACGGTCTGGGCCGTCAGCGAGATCTCGGGCACGAGCACGCAGGCCGAACGACCGGCGGCCAGCACGCGCTCAATCGCCGAAAGGTAAACCTCGGTTTTGCCGGAGCCGGTGACGCCGTCGACCAGCACCACGTCACCATGAGCGTCCAGACGGGCGCGCTCAATCTGCACGAGCGCCTGCTGCTGGCCGTTGGTAAGTGCGACCGGCGCCTTGCCGCTTGCCGAAGACAGCGTGGTCTGCTCACTGCAGCCACGCCACGCACGACGCTCCTCCACCACCACGACGCCACGCTTTTCGAGCGCCTTGATAGTCGCCGACATGCTGCTGTAGAGAAGGTTGAGGTCGCGCGTCGTGACCGGTCCGCACTGGAGCGCCTCGATGAGCTGACGCTGACGAACCGCCGTTTTGGGAGGCGTATAGTCGAAGCCCTCGGGCGTAAGCATGACCCAGCGGTTTTGGATAGGCTTGACGGCGGGACGTTCAACCGTCCACACGCCGTCGTCGCCCTTGACCACACGCGGGCTGCCGCCCGGGGGCAAAAACAGGCGCAGGCACTCGGAAAGCGTCGCGACATACTCGCGGCTCATCCAGCGTGCGATACGGGCAGCCTCGGCGGTAAAGAGCGGTTTGCTTAGGGTAGCCTCGATGGCTTTAATGCGCGCGGGGTCGAGGGCGCTGTTGCCTTGCAGGTCGCCTAGCTCAGGCGCAATGTCGACGATATAGCCCGCGGCGGCACGGTTACCAAAGTGGACCAGGACCGTGGATCCGATCTGCGCCTCGTTAGCAAGGGACCGGGGGATGCCGTAGGCGAATGGCTCGGACAACGCACGCGTCGGGATGTCGAGGACTACGCTCGCATAGGCGACGACGGGTTCGGGTACGGGCTCGGGCTGCGCCGGGGCGGCGGCAGGAGCCGCGGACTTCGGAGCTTCCTCCGGTTCCGACGAACCAAACAGCGAAAGTTGCTCGGCCATGGCCCCAGCACCTCCTATCCCATACGTCTACAGAAACAAGAGCCCCGCTCTGAGTGAACGGGGCTCGAATACAAACGTTTGCGCAGCGATTACAGCGCCATCGTGCGGGCGCGGTCGATGCGCGCCAGGCAGTCGTCGCGGCCGATGAGCGCCATGGTCTCGCCCAGCGGAGGGCTCACCATGTTGCCGCAGACGGCGACGCGCACGGCCTGGAACACCACGCGCTTCTTGAGGTCCATCTGCTCGGGCAGCGGCTCAAGCGCGGCGTCAATGTTGGCAGCCGTCCACTCGTTCACACCCTCGAGCGCGGCCTTGGCGGCATCAAGAATGGCACCCATGCCCTCCTTGGCCAGGCCCTTGTTGACGGATTTCTCGTCATACTCGAGCGTCTCGGCCGTAGCGAAGATGGGAGCGGCGACGGTCACGGCGTCGGCCGGCATCTTGGTGCGCGGCTTGACAATGGCGGCAAGCGCGTCGATCCAATCCTCGCCGTACTCGACATTACCCTCGATGAGACCCGCCTCGTGCAGCTCGGGGACCATGATCTCGTCGGCAAACTGAGCATCGGACATGCCGTTGATGTACTCAGCGTTAACCCAATCGAGCTTTTTGGGATCGAAGGTCGCCGGGTTCTTGGAGATGCGGTCGAGCGAGAACTTGTTGGCCAGGACATCGCGCGGGATGATCGTGGTCTCGCCGTCGAGCGACCAGCCCAAAAGCGCCAGGTAGTTGACGAAGGCGTCGGACAGGTAGCCGGCGTCGCGGTACTCCTCCACCGAGGTGGCGCCGTGGCGCTTGGAGAGCTTCTTGCCGTCGGCACCCAGGATCATGGAGATGTGGGCGAACGTGGGCACGGGCGCGCCGAGGGCCTCGTAGACCATGACCTGACGCGGGGTGTTCGACAGGTGGTCGTCGCCGCGGATGACATGGGTGATCTTCATCATGGCGTCGTCGACGACGGTCGCGAAGTTGTACGTGGGCGTGCCATCGGAGCGGAAGATGACAAAGTCGTCGAGCTCCTTGGCGTCGAAGGTCACCTCGCCGTGGACGGCGTCGTGGATGACGACGTCGCCGCGGTCCTCGGGCACCTTGATGCGCAGGACGTAGGACTCGCCGGCCTCGATGCGACGGCGGGCCTCCTCGGGATCAAGATCGCGGCAACGGCGCTGATAGCCCTGGAAGGGGTCCTTGCGCTCCTGCGCGGCCTTGCGGTCGGCGTCGAGCTGCTCCTTGGTGCAGAAGCAGGGATAGGCCTTGCCCTCGTCCCAAAGCTTCTGGGCGGCCTGCTTGTACAGGTCCAGGCGCTCGGTCTGGGCGTAGGGACCAAAATCGCCGCCCACCTCGGGACCCTCGTCCCAGTCCAGGCCTAGCCAACGCATGGCGCGCAGGATGATCTGCGTGTTCTCGTCGGTGGAGCGGGTGGGGTCGGTGTCGTCGATGCGCAGGATGAACGTGCCGCCGTTTGCACGGGCGAAAGCCCAGTTATAGATAGCGGTGCGGGCGCCGCCGATGTGCAGCTTGCCCGTGGGTGAGGGTGCAAAGCGGACGCGAACGTCTGATGCCATGGAAATCTCCTCGATTGCAGGATGGATGTCTAACCGCACCAGTATAAAGCATCAGAGCAACCTCCGCACAAAGGGCACCGACCTACTCATTGGGGACAGACTTAAATGACCAGTCGCTGGGGACGTTCTTAGTTTATGGCTGGTCATTTAAGTCTGTCCCCAATGAGTAGGTGCGGAAAGGGTGTGAATGTTTGATTTACGCGCTATGATGTGCCCTTGCATAGAGAGCCCGGCGGAATGGTAACGGTCGCCGGGACACGTTTTTGAAAGGACAATCATGTCAGAAGAACTTCGTTCCATCCCACCCCAACACGGATCCTTTGTTTTTACGTCGGAGTCGGTGACCGAAGGTCATCCCGATAAGATCGCTGACCAGATCAGCGACGCCGTCCTCGACGCAATCCTCGCCAAAGAAATAGAGCTGCAGGAGCAGGGCTACATCGCCCCCAACGGCGTGCCCGCCAACGTGGAAAACGTCCGCTGCGCCTGCGAGACCCTCGTGACCACCGGCACCGTCATTGTCGCCGGCGAGATTCGCACCCAGGCCTACGTAGACGTACAGGAAATCGCCCGCGGTGTTATCCGCCGCATTGGCTACAACCGTGCCAAGTTCGGTTTTGACTGCGACACCTGCGGCGTTATGAGCCTCATCCACGAACAGTCGCCCGATATCGCCCAGGGCGTTGACGAGTCCTTCGAGACCCAGACCGGCGCTACCACCGACCCAATCGACCTGATCGGTGCCGGCGACCAGGGCATGATGTTCGGTTATGCCTCCAACGAGACCAAGACTCTCATGCCCATACCACACTACCTGGCAAGCCGCCTGGCCGAGCGCCTGGCCGCCGTGCGTCACGACGGCACCCTGCCCTACCTGCGTCCCGACGGCAAGACCCAGGTTTCGGTGCGCTACATCGATG
>CABUQK010000090.1 GCA_902493615.1 uncultured Collinsella sp. | reverse complement strand
AACACAATATGTTGTGTTTACAGCAACGGCGGGATGCCACCTGTGGCCCCCCGCCGTTCAACCTCAACCTTCAAGTTGACCTTGAGGCGATTTTGCGTCCCTTTATATGCCGTTCACATCGCCCCCAAACTCCCCCACCCAAGGCACGTGCGGCCCACCACCGCGATGCCAAGTGGCGAAAAATGGGACGGGCCCCAGATTGCCCATGCGCGCGCAAAAGCACGCCGTGGCAATCTGTGAACTGCCTCCCATTTCTCATGTCCAAGAAATGGGAGGCAGTTCACTGGGGCCCGTCCCCAAATACCTATAAATTTGCAGGTCAGCGATGAGTTAACGATGCGCCAGCGGGTGCGCCGCCAGATAGACCTCGGTCAGTTGCGTACGATCGACATGCGTGTAGACCTGCGTGGTCGATATATCGGCATGTCCCAAGATCTCCTGTAGCACACGGAGGTCTGCGCCGCCCGCAAGCATATGGGTAGCAAAGGAGTGACGCAGCGTGTGGGGATGGAGTCCCACCAGCCCCACCTGGCGCCCGTAGCGCTCACAGATGGCATGGATGCCCTGGCGCGACAGACGGCGGCCGTTCTTATTTAAAAAGACCGCCGAGGTCTCGGTTCCGCGGGCATGGGCCGCCAAGCGAGAACGCCCCTCAGTTACATAGAGCATCAGAGCTCGCGCCGCGCTTCCCACCAGCGGGGACAGGCGTTCCTTTGAGCCCTTACCGCGAACGAGCACAAAACCATCGTCGATATGGATATCGCCCACATCGAGCCCCACCAACTCGCTCACACGCAAACCGCATCCGTAGAGCACTTCCAAGATGGCATGGTCGCGCAAGCCCATCTCGCCCTCGGGGAAGTCTTGATCGAGCAGCGCCGAGACATCCTCCACCGATAGATACTCCGGCAAACGCTCAGCCTTTTTAGGCAGGCGCAACGCCGTCGTTGGATTTTGGGCCACAGCCCCATCGCGCACCAAAAAGGCATGCAGGCCCTTTACGACCGCAAGCGCACGCTCCACCGAGGCATCGGAATAGCCCCCATCGCGACGGTCGGCGACAAAGCCCTCCACGACCTGACGAGTCACCTCTTCAAAAGACACAATACCCGCCCGCTCCAGATAGGCGCAGTACGTCGTCAGGTCACGACGATAGGCCGCAATCGTGTTGCGCGCCAAACCCCGCTCGACCGCGAGGGAATCGAGATACTCCCCCGCCGCCACGGCGAGGGAGTAGCTTCGGTATGTTCCTTATTCGACGGCACCCTTAGTCCGTAGCAAGGTTCATGGGCGTCACCTGCAGACGGTCGACACCCTCGTGCTGGCCGATCGAAGCGCGCACGAACTCGCGGAACAGCGGCTGCGGGTTGGTCGGGCGGCTCTTGAACTCGGGATGAGCCTGGGTTGCCACATACCACGGATGCACGTCGCGCGGCAGCTCGACCATCTCGACCAGGCGCTCGTCGGGCGACAGGCCCGAGATAACCAAACCGGCGTCCTCGAGCTGGTCGCGGAAGGCGTTGTTGAACTCAAAGCGATGACGGTGACGCTCGTAGACGAGCTCCTCGCCATATGCCTCGCGAGCGAGGGTATCGGCGGCGAGCTTGCACGGATAGGCGCCCAGGCGCATGGTGCCGCCCTTCTCGGTCACGTCCTCCTGCGAGCTCATCAGATCGATGACACTATACGGGCCATCCGGATCGAACTCGGAGGAGCTGGCGCCGGCAAGGCCGACGACGTTGCGCGCAAATTCGCACACGGCCACCTGCATACCCAGGCAAATGCCCAGATACGGAATCTTGTGCTCACGGGCAAACTCGGCCGCGAGGATCTTGCCCTCCAGGGCGCGCTTGCCAAAGCCGCCGGGGACCAGGATGCCCGAGGCGTCGCCCAAAACCTCGGAGACATTCTGCTCGTCGAGGCTCTCGCCGTCGACCAGCTGGACGTCCACATGGCGATCGTAGAAGACGCCCGCATGGTGCAGGGCCTCGATAACCGACAGGTACGCATCGGGCAGCTGCGTGTACTTACCCACGACGGCAATCTTCACCTTGTCGGCGTGATGGTTGGCGTGATTCTGTTTGCGCAGGAACTCGTTCCACTCGCTCATGTCGCGCTCACGCGGGTCCAGACCCAGGCGCTCGCAAATGCGCAGGTCAAAGTCCTGCTCGGCAAGCAGCTGCGGAACATCGTAAATGCTCGCGCAGTCCTCGTTGGTAAAGACACAATCGGTGTCAACGTCGCAGAAGCTTGCGATCTTTCCGCGGATAGCGTCATCGATATGGTGGTCGGAGCGCAGCACGATGATATCGGGCTGGATGCCAAAGCTGCGGAGCTCCTTGACGGAATGCTGCGTGGGCTTGGTCTTGACCTCGTGGGCGGCGGCGATATAGGGAACGAGCGACACGTGGATGTAGCAGACGTTCTCGGGGCCGGCCTCCTTGCGGTACTGACGGATGGCCTCGACAAACGGTTGGGACTCGATGTCACCGATCGTGCCGCCCAGCTCGGTGATGACTACATCGGAGCCGGTCTGCTCCTCAATGCGGCGGAACTTGTCCTTAATGGCATTGGTGACGTGGGGAATCACCTGCACGGTACCGCCCAAAAAGTCGCCGCGACGCTCGCGGGCGATCAAGCTCTTATAGATGGCGCCGGTCGTAAAGTTGGAATCGCGGGTCAGGTTCTCATCAATAAAGCGCTCGTAATGACCCAGGTCCAGGTCGGACTCGTAACCATCCTCGGTAACGAAGACCTCACCATGCTGGAAGGGGCTCATGGTACCGGGGTCGACGTTCAGATACGGGTCGGCCTTCTGCATCGTTACTTTGTAGCCACGCGACTTGAGCAGACGGCCCAGCGAGGCCGCGGTAATACCCTTGCCCAGGGACGAAACCACGCCACCGGTTACGAACACATGCTTGGTCATATTGAGTTACCTGCGCTTCCCGTAGAAGTTGTTTATCCACATCTTACGGGTCTTCATTGTAATACTCGCGCCACGGACCGTTCGCAATTTTTCTCGCGTGCGATTGCATTTCTCAATCTTGAAACAAAACGCCGCCCGGTTTCCCGGGCGGCGTCGCTATGGCAAGGGTTACATGCTGCTATCGATCAGCAACCTCGTCCTCGAGCATTTCTTGAACGAGCATGCCGGTACGGACGCCCTCAAGATACCACTTGCCATGTTCGGTGAGGCAAATGCCATTTGCAAGCTGACCGCCGTCGTCGCTATAACGCGAGACGACATCAATCATGCCTTCGGAATCCAAGCGATCGATTGCGGCGCGGGCACGATACGGCGAAACCCCCACGCGCTCGGCAAGCGTTTTGCGCGAGAAACCATACGGCCCGCCATTGTCTTCGGTTTGCCGGTCGATCTCCATCAACACCAGCACCTCGACACGCTTCATATCGTTGACGCTCGCACGACCCTTGCCCGCCATAGCAGCCTCCTCAAACCGAGCACGAGCATCTAACGCGCCGTGCGCGACCGACACACCTCACGATGGCAGGTAATATCCATCATGCGGCATCCCGCTAAGGATGAAACAGTTATGGTTATTGTATACCGCTCAAATTGTTTCTAGGCAGGTAAACAGCTATTTTTCGCCGAAATAGGCGCTTTATTGATCAAAAAGCCGTACCGGGCGCTAACCCGATACGGCCAAAATGCAATGCAATTACCGCGGTGCTTCAAACTTAGCGATGGAAGAAACCGCGGCGCTCAAACTTGGGCTCGCAGCACACGTTGATACCCAGTTTGCGCAGTACCGTCTCGTCCGTCGGCGAGATAATCACGCTAAAAAAGGCATCGCAACCGCGCAGCTGCTCCAGGCCCGAAAGGACGCGAGCGGCCGTCTCACTCGTGGCCGAGGTGATCGACAGCGCCATAAGCGTCTCGTCGGTGTGGAGGCGCGGGTTTTTGCTGCCCAGGAAATGCGTCTTGAGCTTGCTGATGGGCTCGATCGCCTCATCGCTGATAACCTCGAGCTCAAGGTCGACGCCCGAGACGTGCTTGAGGGCGTTCATAATGAGCGAACTTGCGGCGCCCAGGCGCGTGGAGGTCTTACCGGTCACCACGGAGCCATCGGGCATGACCATGGCCCCCACGGGACCACCCGTCAGCTGCTCCCTGGTGAGGGCCGCCGAGCGCGCCGGTGAGTAGTTCTTATCGATGCCGGCTTTCTTCATAATAATCTTGAGACGGTCGACTTGCTCATCGCCCACGCCGGTACGGCGCACATTTTCGACCGCGGTAAAGTAGCGGCGGACGATCTCCATCTTGGAAGCGTCGCGGCAGGCATCGTCATCGGTGATGGCAAAGCCGACCATATTGACGCCCATGTCCGTAGGACTCTGGTAGGGGCTCTTGCCCAGGATCTTTTCCATCAGAGCACGGACCACCGGGAAGGCCTCGACGTCGCGGTTGTAGTTGACTGTGGTCTTGTTGTAGGCCTCAAGGTGGAACGAATCGATGATATTGGCATCGTCGAGGTCCGCCGTGGCGGCCTCGTAGGCAATATTGACCGGATGCGTCAGAGGAAGATTCCAGACCGGGAAGGTCTCAAACTTGGCATAGCCGGCGGCCGTGCCATGCTTGTGCTCGTGATAGAGCTGAGACAGGCAGGTGGCAAGCTTGCCCGAGCCAGGACCGGGGGCAGTGACCACGACGAGCGGTCGGGTGGTCTCGACAAACTCGTTCTTGCCGTAGCCATCGTCGGACACGATCAGATCGACATCGTGCGGATACCCCTCGATGGGATAGTGCAGCTTGGCGGGAATACCGAGCGCGTTCAGGCGGTTGCGGAACACATCGGCAGCAGGCTGGCCGGCGTACTGGGTGATGACCACAGCCGCGACGGCAAAGCCGTTGCCGCGGAACAGGTCAACCAGGCGCAGCACATCCTCGTCATAGGTAATACCGAGGTCACCACGAGCCTTGTTTTTTTCGATGTGGTTCGCGTTGATCGCGATGATAACCTCAACGTCATCGGCAATGCTCTTGAGCATGCGGAACTTGCTGTCCGGTTCAAAACCCGGCAGCACGCGACTCGCGTGATAGTCGTCAAACAGCTTGCCGCCAAACTCCAAATAGAGTTTGCCGCCAAACTGCGAGATGCGCTCCTTAATATGAGCGGCCTGCAGCTCGATATATTTCGCGTTGTCGAAACCCTGGCGCATGTATGGCTCCCGTCCCGTTTCCATTTAATGTTCTAGGCGATTATAACGGAGCCCGCCCTCCCCGATACCCAAACCATCAACAGGCACCAACCAAACACGCCCACCGCAACCACCGGGGACCCAGGATGGCTAATTTGAGGCGGGGAACAAGTCGCTCAGCACCAACAATGGCAGCGCCGCAGGTGGAGCAAAAGTCAGCGAAAGCCCGCCAGAGCGAGCAAGGTGACGTGAAAGAGGAGGGCATAGGCCTTTTTGGCCATGCCCGACGATTGAACGTCAGATTGCCGCTCTGGCGGGCTTGCAGCGTCGAGTGGTTCCGGCGTTTGGTAAAACGCCGGAACACAAGAGCGCCCCCTCCCGCGCACGGAACGGGAGGGGGCTAAAGGTAGGAGTCTACCGGTGGGTTGACCCCACCGGACAGACGATGACCAGGTGATCCTTTACAGGATCGTCAAGGTTTCCGTGGGGTACCCGTTGGGTACTTAGATCAGCACGCAGGCGACGGTCAGGATGACGGCGCAGACGACGGAGAGAGCGACAATGAGCTTAAGGGCAAACTTGAGCCAGGTCGTCCACTCGATCTTGGCCAGGGCGAGACCGCCCATGATGGCGCCGGAGGTCGGGGTGAACAGGTTCACGACACCGATGGCGGCGGAGAAGATCATGACCATGACCTCGGGCGAGAAGCCGAGCTTAACAGCCAGCGGTCCCATGATGGGCATGGAGACGGTAGCCATACCAGAGGTCGAGGGGATCAGGAAGGACAGGCCGAAGTAGACCAGGAAGCTCATGGGAGCGAAGATCACGCCGGACAGGCCAGCCAGAGCATTGGCGGCAGCGTCGAGGACGAAGACGTCGAGGCCGGTGTTAGCCATGAGGACGGAGATACCACGGGCGAGGGCGATGACGAGAACAACGGACATCATGTCGGCAGCGCCGGTGATAAAGGTGTTAACGATCTGCTTCTCGGACAGGCCACCGATGATACCGATCAGGACGGCCATGAGGAAGAACCAGGTGGAAGCCTCGTCGAAGTACCACTGGCCAATGGGCAGGCCGGTGATCAGGGCAGACCAGCCCTGGACGACGGCGTTACCGTCGGCGTCGTAGACAGCGCCAGCGTCGAAGAAGTTAGCGACGCCCTCGTTGAGGTCGGCCAGCGGAATGAAGCCGACGATCATGACGACGAAGGTGAAGGCGAAGGCAATCAGAACACCCTTCTGACGACCGGTGAGCTTGACCTCCTTGTGGACCTCGGAAGCAGCCTTGCCGTGAGCCTCTTCGGCGTCCTTGAGCTCCTGCATCGACAGGATGGTGGAACCCTTGTCAGCCTTGACCTTCTTGGCGTAGCTCATCACGAAGAAGATGGACATAGCGGTAGTGACAATCCACAGGACGGCACCGAGGCCGATGATGATGGACTGGTTGACCTCAATGCCAACGCCGGTCAGAGCGTCGACGGCAGCGCCGACGGCGAACGGGTTAACCGTGGAGCCCAGGCAGCCGCAGCCAGCGCCGAGCAGGACGGTAGCAGCACCGACCATGGGGTCGAAGCCAGCGGCCATCATGGTAGCGGCGAGCAGGGCGTAGAAGGGAACGGTCTCCTCGCACATACCATAGGTGGTACCACCGAGGGAGAAGATGAGCATCAGCACGGGAATGAGCATAATCTCGTTGCCCTTAAGCTTCTGCACCAGAACGGCGATGCCGTTGTCCAGGGCGCCGGTCTCGGTCATCATACCGAGGAAGCCGCCCAGAATCATAACGAAGAGGCAGACGGGCAGAGCGTCAGCGAAGCCCTTAATCGGGGCGGTGCAGAAATCGCTCAGACGGGCGGCAGTAACCGCGCCGCCGGACGTGCCGGAGACGATAACGGTAATCACTGCGACAATTGCCAGCAGAGCAAGAAGAATGGTGAACGATGAAGGCATACCGCGCTTTTTCTTAGCGGTCTCAGTCATAGTTCTCATCCCCCCTTCATAAATCATTTACTGATCTCGCCAGAAGCGGCTCTTCCGTGCCGTGCCTGCCGCTTGATGCGAGATTATTACCAGATAAAACCGCTCGGGGTGTGCAGCAATACACCCCGAGCGAGATGCTAGATGCTCTTACTTGAGCGTGGCGTACATGACAGCCTTGATGGTGTGCATGCGGTTCTCGGCCTCGTCGAAGACCTTGGAAGCGGGGCTCTCGAAGACCTCGTCGGTGACCTCCTGCTCGGTGATGCCGAACTGCTCGCACTTCTCGGCGCCAATGGTGGTGTTGGTGTCGTGGAAGCTGGGCAGGCAGTGCAGGAAGATGGCACCCGGGTTGGCCATAGCCATGACCTCGGAGGTGACACGATACGGGGTGAGCTGAGCGATGCGCTCGGCCCAGACCTCGTCGGGCTCGCCCATGGAGACCCACACGTCGGTGTAGATAACGTCGGCACCGGTGACGCCGTCCTTGACGTCGGTGGTCAGCTTGATGGTGCAGCCGTTGGCCTCGGCGATGGGCTTGCAGGCCTCGATGACGTCGTCGGCGGGCATGCACTCCTCGGGGCCGCAGGCCACGAAGTTCATGCCGAGCTTGGAGCAGACGACCATGAGGGAGCGAGCGACGTTGTTCTTGCAGTCGCCCATGAAGACGAGGGTCTTGCCCTTGATGTCGTAGTTGAAGTTCTCCTGGACGGTCAGGATATCGGCGAGCATCTGGGTGGGATGCCACTCAGTGGTCAGGCCGTTCCACACGGGCACGCCGGACTTAGCAGCGAGCTCCTCGACGTCGTCCTGGGCAAAGCCACGGAACTCGATGCCGTCATACATGCGGCCGAGAACGCGGGCGGTGTCCTCGATGGACTCCTTCTTGCCCATCTGCGACGAACCGGGATCGAGATAGGTCACGCCCATGCCCAGGTCCATGCCGCCGACCTCGAAGGCGCAGCGGGTACGAGTGGAGGTCTTCTGGAAGAGCAGAACGATGTTCTTGCCCTCGAGATAGCGATGCGGAACGCCAGCGCGCTTCATATCCTTGAAGTTCTTGGAGAGCTTGAGCAGGTACTCGATCTCCTCGGTGGTGAGGTCGAGAAGCTTGAGGAAGCTACGGCCGGAGAGGTTAACACCCATGGTTCGATTCCTTTCGAAGAAATGAATTACGTAAGTATCAGTGTTACCCGTTTAACGGGCGAAGCCGGTGCGGTTGTAGGGGGACCGCACCGGAAACGGAAAGACTTAGAGGTCCTCGCGCCAGAAGGGCATGCTCATGCAGCGCGGGCCGCCGCGGCCGC
>CABUQK010000089.1 GCA_902493615.1 uncultured Collinsella sp. | reverse complement strand
TAGCCAGCTTGACCTCCTTGTTGTTCATACGCTTTGCGTAGGAACGGGGCTTGGGGGCGAAGACAACGCCACCGTGACGCCACTGGGCAGCACGGATGGAACCCTGGCGGGCACGGCCGGTGCCCTTCTGACGCCAAGGCTTCTTGCCGCCACCGGAAACCTCAGAGCGGCCCTTAGCGGACTGGGTGCCCTGACGCCAAGAGGCCATCTGGCACTTGACGATGTGGTGCATAACGTGGATGTTCGGCTCGATGCCGTACACCTCAGCGGCGAGCTCGGCCTCGGCGACCTTCTTGCCCTCGCTGTTCTTTACTTCAAACTTTGCCATTTAAGTGTTCTCCTTGGTATGACGCTGGGCTAAATGGGCTGGGCCCTTAGGCCATACGGATGGCGACGAGACCATTCTTGGCACCCGGGACAGCGCCCTTGACCAAGATGAGGTTCTGCTCGGCATCGATGCGGACAACGGAAAGGTTCTTGACGGTAACGCGCTCGTTACCCATGTGACCGGCCATCTTGACGCCCTTGAGGACGCGCGCAGGATAGGCGCACTGACCGATAGAACCGGGGTGACGCTGGAAGTGAGAACCATGCGTCATAGGACCGCGGCGCTGACCCCAGCGCTTGATGCGACCCTGGAAGCCCTTACCCTTGGAGGTACCGATGACGTCGACCTTCTCGACATCAGCGAAATCAGCGACGGTGACGACCTCGCCGACCTTGTGCTCCTCGCCGTTCTCGACGCGGACCTCACGAAGGAAACGGACAGGCTCGACGCCAGCCTTGGCGAAGTGACCAGCCATGGGCTTGTTCACGTTCTTGGCCTTGATGTCGCCGAAACCGATCTGGACGGCGTCATAGCCGTCGGTTGCCTGAGTTTTAACCTGCGAGACAGCGCAGGGGCCAGCCTGGATGACCGTGACGGGAACGACGTTGTCGTCCTCGTCCCAAACCTGGGTCATGCCAATCTTGCGGCCGAGAATCATGCTGATCAAGATATGATCCCAACTCTCGCGTGGTCTTGGGACAATGCGTACACCACCGAGCGTACGCCCCTAGAGGACCACTACTTACACGACGTGCTCCCCAGCCTTGTATTGCGTCCGGACTACCTGACAACCCTATTAAGCAGGCATTTTGTCCAGCCAGAATACTCCCCTGGTTTCACACAGCTGTTTAGTATACACGGCTGCGGGCGTATCCATCGAGATTCATATTTCACTCACATTGTTTACGCAGGTAAAGTGCGTGGCACGTTCCCAGTGTGCGGCGGAGGGGGCGGGCCTGAGACATATTAAGGTTGCTGCTCTACAGTCCTGCTCACGACGGAGAGCACATTAAGTGCTCTCCTGTTCGTGCGGAACTCGCGACAACCTTAATATGTCTCAGGCCCGCCCCCTCCGCCGCACACTGGGAACGCCACGTTGATGTCTGCTAAACCTTGCTCGCTCAGGCTATTGACTTTGTTGGGGGTCCACTATTTGCTGGAGAGTGAACTTGCATTGATGAGGTTCGTCTTCTGCTTGTGGCTTTTGCTCATCGAAATCGAAAATCATTATGGCGCAGTTGGGGAGTTTTGCTGGGAGCTCGAAGCCCTCTGGGGCTGCGGCCTTGATAAATTGGCGGCTGGCGCTGCCGTGGCTTACTGCTAGGAGGGTTTCGATGCCCTCGGCGCCCATGAGATTGGTGAGGGTGTCTACCATGCGCTCTTGCAGCGCGCGGCTTCCTTCTCCTCCGAAGGGGACCAGGTCCTCGCCCGGATCCCAGACGTCGGTGGGAAGGGCATCGTGGGGACCTTCTTCGAAGGTGCCGTAGCAGCGCTCGATGATGCCTTCGCAGGGCTCGACTGCTGCGTCCGGGCCGAGGAGCTCGCATACGACGAGCTGAGCTGTGTCCATGGCTCGGCCTAAGGGTGATGAGACCACTTTGTCGGGGGCGACGCCGTGGGCTTTGAGCCATGCGGCTGCCATCCCGGCTTGCTGACGGCCCAAATCGGTGAGCGGTGAATCGCAACGGCCTTGGACGAGCTTTTTGACGTTGAATTCCGTCTGGCCGTGGCGGAGCAGATACAGCCTCTTCATATTCTCCCCTTCTGTATAACTTGCTTTACCGGCGCAGCCCTACTCGTGGGTATGGCCTACGTAGTCTTCGTCAATCGTAATCTTGGCAATCGACTTGGGGTATTCCGATTCGACTCGTTGTGCCAGCGCGTGCTTTACGTCTTCGGCACTCATCTGCAGATCCGAGGGACGCACGCAGTCAAAGATCACGTTGGTGTGCGTAGGACCCGGCACACAGCGAAGGTCGTGAATCGAAAGGCGGCTATCGATTTGTTGAGCCATGGCGTTAATGCGCAAACGCATGCTCGCCACCTTGGGATCGTCGGTCACGATGGGATCGTAATGGAGCGTGACGATCATGCCGTCCTCGTTCCTAAACGCCTGCTCGATGTTATCGAGCGTGTCATGGCTTTCCAGAGGGCTGGCCTCGGCTGCCATCTCGGCGTGAGCGCTTGCGAACTTCCTGCCCGGGCCGTAATCGTGAACCATCAGATCGTGAACGCCCAAAACGCCGGGATAGCTCATGATCTTGTCTCGAATGTGCTTGACCAGCTTAGGATCGGGCGACTGGCCCAAAAGTGGGCTCACCGTATCCTGGATGAGTTCAAAGCCGCTCCAGCCAATATAGGCGCCAACAGCAAGGCCGACCCATGCGTCAAGATTGATGTGCGTCACCTGCGAAACAATTGCGCACGCCAGCACGGCGCCCGTGGCAAGGACATCGTTCTTGGAATCCTGCGCGGTCGCATGCAGCGTCTCGGACTCAATGCGATCGCCGAGCTTTTGGTTGAGGGCCGCCATCCACAGCTTAACGACCATCGAAAGCACTAGAACTGCCACCAGGGCAAGCGAGAACTCGACAGGTTCGGGGTGGATGACGCGCTCGACCGAGGACTTCACCAGCTCAACGCCAATCAGCAGCACGAGTGCCGCCACGACCAGACCCGAGAGATACTCGTAGCGACCGTGGCCGTAAGGATGCTCGGGGTCGGCCGGCTTGCTCGCCAGCTTAAAGCCCAGCACGCTCACGATATTCGAGCTGGCATCGGACAGGTTGTTCATGGCATCCGCCACAATCGAAACCGATCCCGAAACCACACCAATGGCACCCTTCGCAGCACAAAGCGCAACATTGGCGACAATACACACCATGCCAGCTAACGTGCCCACACGCGCACGATCGCCCTGTGCGCGCCTAACAATCCACTCGACCATCTGCATCCGCCCCCACGGTACTACTTATATATCTATTGCTCAAACGGATTGTAGTGTAGCCACTTTGTCCCCCAGATACAAAAAGGCCGCGCCCACACGGGCCGCGGCCTTGGAACACGACAAAGGGATCGTCCTTTTGTCGCACAGGTTTATGCGCTTACTTCAGCAGCGCTCGCCACTGTTTCGGGCGAATCGGCTCCGTCCCCCGTCGCCCGCCCCTTCGCCGGCACCACGCCAAAGCAGTAGCTCAGCGCCGCAGACACCGCAAATGCCGTGCCGCCGGCAGCGCAGCACCACAGCAGGTTCGAGATGCCGCCCGTGGCAAAGCCAATGACCATGAGGACATTCGTCATGCCGATGGTATAGGCCGTAACGTGGCCCATGGCCGCAACAAGGCCTCCGACGGCGCCGCCAATGGCCATGCACGTCAGGCACCTGCCATATTTAAAGCCGCAACCGTACAGCGCCGGCTCGCTTACGCCGCCAAGCACGCCCGAGATCGAATAACCCAGCATGAGCGCCTTCTCGTCCTTATCCGCAACGCGGAGCGACGCGCCAAAGGGCATGCCCCAAACGGCGAACGTTGCCATCGTCGCGGCAATGAGAATGCACGAATCCGTTCCCACACTCATAAACTGCGCATAGGCGAGCGATAGGACGACGTTGCTGACGCCCGCGATCTTAAGGAACTCCCAGCCCGCGGCAAGCCCCATGAGTGTGAGCAACGATACGATGCCACCGGAATTGCCAAGCATAAACATAAGCTGGCCCAACAGCATGCCCAGATAGCTGCCCGCCGGCGCCGTAATACACAGCGAAACCGGAACCATGACGAGCATGGTCGCAAACGGAACGAACGAAAACGCCACGGCCTTAGGGATAACGCGCGAAAAGAAACACTCCACTCGCCATAGCACGGGCACCGAGATGAGAACCGGAATAACAGTCGTCGTGTAATCGTTGACCGGCGCGGGAAGCAGGCCATACACGGAAGTCATCGATGCCGCCGCCGTCGATGCGGCATCGACGAGCTTAAGCAGATCGGGCGCAATCAATACGCCGCCCAGCATCATGCCCAGCTGCTCCGAGCAACCGAGCTGGCGGGCGGCCGCCCAACCAAGATAAATGGGCAAAAAGTAGTAACCGGCGTTATAGAGCCAACTGTAGAACAGGCGATAGATTTCGGAATCGGCAGACCATAGGCCCAGCATGCCTTCGCCCATAATGACGGCGACGGTGCGGAACAACGCCGCGCAGACAATAAACGGCAGCGCCGACATCATGCTTTTGGACAGATAGTCCACCACGGCCATGGCGTTTGATGAGACCGTCGTTGTAAACGAGGTGTTAGAAACTTGTGACACAGGAACCCTTTCCCAATGTGACATGCGGACTGTCCCTTTGTCACATCGTGCGATTGCGCGGTACTTTTCGTAGCGGAGGTTTGTGAGGGTCGCGTCGTCGAGCCGCCCAAGCGTATCGAAGGCATCAAATACCGAGGACATGACGGCACCGGCGATCTCCTCATGCGACAGGCCCTTATCGTCAACAATGCCGTCGATGATGCCGAGCGCCAGCAGATCGGGGGCCGTGAGCTTCAGCGCCTCGGCGGCCTCATTCGCGCGCTCGGTATCCTTCCACAGGATCGACGCACAGGCCTCGGGGCTCACGACCGAATAGGCCGAGCTCGAGAGCATCAGGATGCGGTCGGCCACGGATAGCGCCAGCGCGCCACCAGAGCCGCCCTCGCCTGTCACCACCGAGACAATCGGCGTCTTAAGGCCGCTCATCTCCATGAGATTCCGGGCAATCGCCTCGCCCTGGCCGCGCTCCTCGGCACCGATGCCGCAAAACGCGCCCGAAGTATCGACCAGGCACAGAACCGGTCGACCAAACTTTTCGGCTTGGCGCATAAGGCGACGCGCTTTGCGGTAGCCCTCGGGATGTGCCATACCAAAGTTGCGACGCATGCGCTCTTTGGTCGTGGTGCCGCGCTCGATGGCGATGACCGTTACGGGGCGTCCGTCTTTCCAGCCAATGCCAGCCACCACAGCAGCGTCGTCGCCAAAGTAACGGTCGCCGTGCAGCTCCACAAACCCATCCAGGCCCAGCGAGATCATCTCACCCGCCGTGGCGCGATCTGCCGAGCGGGTCTGCTTGACAATCTCGAGCGCGGTTTTTGGTGCCGTCGAGCGCTTGAACAAGTGCCCCAGCTTTTTGCCGCGGCGACCCGTATGCACGATCTCATGCGGTGCCCCCAGGCCGGGCGCATGCCCTTCGTGCAGCGCCAGCAGCTCGCCTACCGTGAGCGCAATCTCGCCACGTGGAACAACGGCATCGCAAAAGCCGTGCTCCAGCAAAAACTCGGAGCGCTGGAATCCCTTGGGTAGGCGCTTGTGCATGTTCTGCTCGATCACGCGCGGGCCGGCAAATGCCGTCAGGGCATCGGGCTCGGCCAGGATAATGTCGCCCTCCATGGCAAAGCTCGCGGTTACGCCTCCGGTCGTGGGGTCGGTGAGCACCGTGATATACAGGCCGCCCGCCTCGCTGTGGCGCCTAACCGCCGCAGAAATCTTGGCCATCTGCATAAGCGATGTCACGCCCTCTTGCATGCGAGCACCGCCCGAAACGGTAAAGCCGACAACTGGCAATCCCAGCTCGGTCGCACGCTCAAATGCGCGACAGATCTTCTCGCCCACCACGGAGCCCATCGAGCCCATCATAAAGTTAGCGTCCATAAAGAAGAGCGCGGTATCGCAACCGCAGATTTTGCCCCTGCCGCACACAACGGCATCGTGCTCGCCCGAACGCTCGCTCACGCTCTTGAGCTTGTCGGCATAGCCGGGAAACGAGAGGAAGTCCTCCGACGCCAGATTGGCATCCCATTCCTCAAACGTGCCCTCGTCGACCGTCATGCGCATGCGCGCGCGACCGCTCACGCGAAAGTGTTTGCCGCAACGAGGGCAGACCTCGAGGTTGTCGTGCAGGCGTGCCTCATCGATCACGCGGCGGCACTCCGGGCACTTGATAAACACGTGGCGCGCGGGAAACTCGGCGCACGACTCGGTCATCGGCCCCTCAAGGACATTGACCGTCTTCGCTTTTCTATTCATCAGCATAGAGATGCCCCATCAGATCGGTGTGATACATGCCCGACAAGAACTCGTCGTTTGCCAGCACGTCGAGCTGAAGCTCGCTGTTTTCGCTCACGCCCTCAATCACGAGCTCGCCCAGGGCCGAGCGCATCTTGCGAATGGCGCCGTCACGCGTGGGCGCACACACGATGAGCTTGCCGAGCATGGAGTCGTAGTACGGCGGAACGGCGGCCCCGGCAAACATGGCGGAATCCCAGCGCACACGCGGACCACCCGGCACACGTAACGCGGTGATCGTTCCGCATGACGGCAGAAAGTCCGGCGTTTCGGCATTGATGCGGCACTCCATGGCGTGGTTGCGGACCGGCATGTCCTCCTGCTCAAAGGGCAGAGGCTGGCCGGCTGCTACGCGCAGCTGCCACTTGACCAAGTCGGTATCGGTCACAAACTCCGTAACCGGATGCTCCACCTGCAAGCGCGTGTTCATTTCCATAAAGTAGAAATTGCCGTCATCTGAGTACAAAAACTCAATGGTGCCGGCGCCCTCATAGCCAACGGCACGAGCCAGGTCGCGCGCCGCCTTGTGCATGCGCGCGCGAATATTATCGCGTCCGTCGAGGCACGGCGCGGGGCTCTCCTCGATCAGCTTTTGGTTGCGGCGCTGCACCGAACACTCGCGCTCGCCGAGCGAAAACACATGGCCCTGCTTATCGGCCATAATCTGAACCTCAACGTGGTGCGCCGGCGCGACGAACTTCTCCATGTAGCACTCGCCGTCGCCAAAAACGGCCTCGCCCTCGGCACGCGCTTCGATGAACGCCTTTGCCGCATCTTCCACGCGCTCGACCTTGCGAATGCCGCGACCGCCGCCACCTGCACGCGCCTTGATGAGCACGGGGCAGCCGATGCGCTCGGCCTCGGCCGTCGCCTCCTCGGGGCTTTTGAGCAAATCGCAGCCCGGAACGATGGGCACGCCCGCCGCGGCAGCCGTTCGGCGTGCGGCGTCCTTGTCGCCCATGCTGTCGATGACCTCGGCCGAGGGACCAACAAACGCCAGGCCATACTTGTCGCAGTCGCGCACGAAGCTCGCCTTCTCGGAAAAGAAACCGTAGCCAGGATGGATCGCCTTTGCCCCCGACTTTACGGCACAGGTGAGCACAGCGTCGTCGTTGAGGTAGCTCTCGGCAAGACGCGGGCCGCCGATGCAATATGCCTCGTCGGCAAGCTGCACGTGCAGCGCGTCCGCATCGGCCGTGGAGTAGACGGCGACGGTCTTGATGCCCATATCGCGGCACGCGCGGATAACACGGACCGCGACTTCGCCGCGGTTGGCGATGAGCACTTTGTCGAACATGAAGCCTTCCTTAACTTTCGTGCATGAGTGCAAAAGACATATCGGCGCGACAGCAAACCTCACCGTTGACGCTCGCAGTACCCGTCGCAAAGCGGAACGGCCCGCGCGCACGCGTGATGGAGCACACCAGATCCACCGTGTCGCCCGGGCGCACCGGACGCTTAAAGCGCACCTTGTCCAGACTGGTGTAGAACGGCGTCGCGCCGCGCGCCTCCTCATCGCCCATCAGCAGCACGCAGCAGTTCTGGGCGAGCATCTCGCACTGAATCACGCCGGGGACAACCGGGTTTCCCGGAAAATGCCCCTGCAAAAAGTACTCGTCGCCCGTAATCGTGATCTTGCCGTGGGCCTCGTCGCCCACTAGCTCGGCTTCGTCGAGCAAAAGCATCGGCTCGCGATGCGGCAACAGCTTCTTGAGCTCTTCTTTGTTCATGGATATCACCTATCCGATCCTCATGAGGCAGCTGCCAAACTCCACGAGGTCGCCGTCGGCCACGCAGATCTCGAGCACCTCGCCGTCTGCCTCGGCCGTCACCTCGTTGAGAACCTTCATGGCCTCGATGATGCAGAGGGTCTCACCGGCCTTGACCTTGGAGCCCACGTGCACAAACGGCTCGTCGCCCGGCGCCGGGGCAGCATAGAAAACGCCGACCATGGGAGCGGTCACCTCGGTGCCCTTGGGCTCCGGTGCGGCGACAGGCGCCTGCGCGGCGGGCTCCGGTGCGGCAG
>CABUQK010000088.1 GCA_902493615.1 uncultured Collinsella sp. | reverse complement strand
GCGCGTCCGCCAGGAACTCGAACATCTCCGTGTGCCACACGTCATCACCGCCTGCCCACGTCACCATGCCGCCCAGAGTTGTGATGTCGTCGGGCAGCTCGTAGCTCTTGCCTGTCATCTCTTCCCCCATCCCTATGCGGCCTCGTCCGTGTTCCAGCCCATCAGGTCGTTGGGTGTGCAGCCGAGGGCCTGGGCGATGGCATAGGCCTTGTCGACCCCCGGAACCATCGAGCCGTTCTCGTATCCGATGATTGAAGATGCCGAGAGCCCCGCCTTGTTAGCCAGCTGCTCCTGAGACATATCGGCTCGAGCGCGGGGAGCGCGAAGGTTCGCTCCGAACTCGTCCTTCGAAAACTTCATGTCTTCCTCCTTCTGAAATAGGGAACATCTTCCCTGTGCAAATCAGAGTATAGGGAATCTTTTCCCGATTGCAATAGCAAACTAGGGCTTTTCTTGCCTTTTCTTTTGTGTATCTATAGAATCCTCGGTAAATATTTCCCTATATTGGAGGTGACGATGAACCTAAAACTTAAGCAGGCTAGGAAAGAAAACGGATATTCACAGGCCGATCTGGCAGACGCGCTGAACGTTGACATCAAGACAGTAGGCAACTGGGAACGAGGGAAAACTCTTCCCGATATTGAGCAGCTCTGGAAGTGCGCGAAGGTTCTGCACACCGACCCCAACGACCTCCTCGGATGGTACGAGGAGCATCCCGAGGACAGGCCGACGGCGCCGGCGGGCGCGGAGGGCGAGCTGATCACCTGCTACCGACGGAGCACCGAGAAGAGGCGCTCGAAGATCCTGGAGACGGCACGCGACCAGGCCGAGCTGTCCCAAGCTCAGGCTGCAGCGCCTGAAGGCGAAGGGCTGGAAGCGGATCAAGTAAGGTCCGCGTAGGCAACGGACACCAAAACGCCAGCTACTCCCCCATTTACGTAACCCCACGAAAATGGGCTGATCGGCTTGACCGTGCCGAGGACTAACGGTAATTTGGACAGCGGTATTGACGCGGGGACCCCACGGGGCCCGCGTCCAAGGAAAGGCGGCTGTCCCAAGGGGCAACCGCCTTTTCATTTAGGAGCACATTTCATGGACAACGCAATTGACGAGCTCATAGCGGAATGCGGGGAAATCCTAGCAAACCCCGATTCCTACAACCTCGAAAGCGAGGCCAAGAGAATCGAGTCGGCGCTAGAAACAGTTGTACCCAAGGTCCGCGTGGGCCTGAAGATGTTCCGCGCGACGATCGGCGGGCAGTCGTCATACGGGAAGAAAGATGCCGCCGAGGACATACGGCGGCTACAGGCGAAAGCGAAGCTGTACGCCGATGACAGGCGCATGAGTTATGAGATTGAAAAGATGAAGTCCTCAACGGCGAGGACAAACGTGAGCGTCGAGCAGCACGCAGACAGCAATGCGACCTCAAGCTCGAGCTCGACGTCCTCATCTTCCCTGAGGGCATCCGTCGACAACTTGATGGAGACGATCGCTGCGGACCAGGGACTCACTTCGGAAGACAAAGACATGCTCGCAGCATGCCTCGCTCAGATGGAATTGGCAGCAAAACGTGGCGACCAGGCATCGCTGGCCGACCGCATGATCAAGGGATTGGAGATAGCGAAGAAGGGCGGTGAGCTGGTAGCAGGCATCCTCTCCATCGGAGGGAAGATCGCGGGCTTCCTCTAGACGCCCATGTACCCGATGAGGACCCATTGCCCGGTCTGCGGGCACCTCACGGCGCGCACGTCGTACTCGGATGCCAGGGAGTACGCACACGGCTTGAGCGTTGCAAACGGGACTGGGCCCGCGGTGTCGTCCTTCACGCCCAGGGCGACGACCCTCACGGTGTCTCCGCGCTCCTGCGACACGAGCTCGTACCCCAAGTTCAACGGAATGCCCGTAAGCCCGTCGTAGATCATTGTGTCGAGGGAATCGTCCTCGTACGTGTATGCGCCGACGCTATAGCGAGCCATGGGTACCTCCAGGAGCGTGAATGGTGTTCATCACGATTATGACCCGCGGCACGGCGGGATTTTCAGATTTTTCCGGAAAAACCTCCAACGGGCACACCAAAACGCCAGTTACCCCCCCATTTTCGTAACCCCACGAAAATGGGCAGGCGGCTGATTAAGTTGTTGCAGAAAGCGCAACGACTGCCACCAAATGAAGAAACCCCGTGCGGCGATCTTGGCTGATCCGTGTGGTCATTATTAAAACTGTAAATACTTGATAATTTACTTGATTGATAACTATCAACTATTTATAATTTAATTGTAGAAAGGAGGAGAGATGCCCAAGGAGCAGGAGCCCGCGCAGGTGCTCAAGCGGTTCAAGAAGGAGGGTTGGACGCTCTACACCGGCAAGGGCAGCCATGTGGTCGCGCGAAAGGACGGGGTCCAGATCAGCGTGCCCACCTCCAAGAAGGAGATACCGATAGGGACGTACCGAAAAATAGCTAAGACGGCGGGGTGGCTCTAGCCCCGCCCCCTTGGGGGTCGAAAGATATGAAGACATACGTTTACCAGGCGGTGCTCACACCCGACGAGGACGGCGGCTACGACGTGGAGTTTCCCTCACTGCCGGGATGCTTCACCTGCGGCGACACGATTGCCGAGGCCGCCGAGCAGTCCGTGGACGCGGCGAGCACCTACGTGGCCGCGCTCGTGAAGGACGGTCTTGCTGTGCCTGAGCCCGAGTTCATCGAGCCTGCAGATGGCGGGCTCTCCATGATGGTCGCCTTCTCCACGGACGAGGGGTACATCGTGGAGGGCGAGACGGTCTCGGCGGCCGAAGCCGCGCGCAGGCTCTCCGTCTCCCCCGGCAGGATCACCCACATGCTCGACTCGGGGATCCTTACGGGCTACCGCAAGGGCCGCCGCACCTACGTGACCGTGGAGAGCATAGCGGCGCGCCTGATCGACACGCCACGCTCGGGCAGGCCCAAGCGCCGCGCAGTCGCGTAGCCGTTAGTCCGTCATAAAAGATGGACTAACGGCAGCAAAAAAGAAACCCCACCGCGCATGGCTGGAACCTTGGCGCGGTGGGGTGACAACAAGGATGCCGGAGTAACACGGAGATAGCTCCGGGCAACCTAGGGACATTATATGACACGCAAGCAGAGGCGCCGCGCGTGGGGCTCAATCACCGAAGTCAAGCGTGGCAAGAAATACATCCTCCGATGGCAGGAGAACACGCCGTGCGGACGCAAACGTAAAACCAAGACGGTATACGGCACCTACCGCGAGGCGTGCACCGAGCTCGATCGCATTCACATCGAGCGAACCGACGACAAGCCCGTGCCCACCATCGCCCAGGCGTACGGCACATGGCTCGAACCGACCATGGCGGCACAGGTCGCGGCGGGCACGCTCGCGCCAAACACCCGCAACCTCGTCACAAGGTCGTGGGCGAACTACGTCGGCCCCGCGTGGGGCTCGATGCCGGTCGACCAGCTGCGCCCCGTGCATCTGCAGGAATGGCTCCTGACTCTCCCCGCAGCGACGGCGGACACTGCCCTACTCACCCTGCGCAAGATATACGGAACCGTGTCGGGCTTCGTCGTGTTGCCCATCGATCCATTTGCCGCCACCGTGAAATACACCATGCCCACGCGCAAAACGCGCGAGCGCTCCAAGCGCCTATATTCGCTTGCCGAAGCCAAGGACATCCTGGAGCGCCTACACGGGACCTCGCTCGAGGCGCCGTTCATCATGGCATGCTTCGGATCGTGCCGCTCGGGCGAATCGCTGGGCATCCGCACCGACGAGGTTCTGCCGTTCGCGACAGGGTCAACAACGCTCGCAACGGTCGACCTCGTGCGCCAGATGGAGCAAGCGGGCATCGAGCCCACGGCGGACGGCGTACTCAAGACGCGAAAGTCCATACGCACCGTCGTGGTGCTGCCGGATGCCGCCGGGCGCCTGCTCGAAATTGCAGACGAGCGCCGCGCGGCAGGCTCCGAATGGCTAGCAGATCGCGGGGACGGACTGCCCATGAACCGAGGAATGTGCAACCATAGATGGAAGAAATGGTGCGAGGCCGAGGGCATCGAGCACATACCGTGGTCGAACCTCCGCAACTCATGGCGAACGATCTGCGAGATGGAGCTGCACATGTCCTGGGACCTCATGGAGATGCTCATGGGCCACTCCCTGCCGGGCGTGTCCGGGCGGCATTATATTCGCCCCTCCCGCGAGCAGGTGGCGCGTTCCGTTTGCGACGCACTTGGGATAAATTGGGATATTTCCCAACAAACCAGCAGGTAAAACGGGCGCGGTTAATAGTGGCAGTATTAAGATTCGCAGTCCAAAGCCACCGCAAAGGCGCCCGTCCCCTTTGCGGTGGCTTGGGGTCGCGCTACTCTCCGAGCATCTCTTGGAGCTTGGCCGCCACGGCGTGACCCAGGCTCTCATGGCTTTCGGGCATCATATGCAGATAGTCGATATCGCCCGGCTCGGCAAACTCCGCTGCATTCAAAAAGTCGCAGCCAAACTGCTCGGCTACGTGCGCATAGTATTCAGCAAAATGCTCCGAGGCCTCGACGGAACGCTCGTCAAAATCGGTCATATATACATCGGCGATTTGCGGCTTGATCTTGATAGGTGCCATCAGCAGAATACGCGGGCAGGGTGCAGCATTGGTCCAGGGAAATGCACGCACCGCGCGAATCAGCGCCATGGTGCCACGGGCAATATCGGAGGCCGTCACACCAAAGACCGTCTTGCAATCGTTGGTTCCCAGCATAATAACGATCGCATCCAGCGGCTTATGGGCCTCGAGCAGCATCGGCAGTGCGCGGATGCCGTTAAGATTGGTGTTCAGATGGCACATGTCGTCGCGTACCGTCGTGCGGCCGTTGAGGCCTTCTTCAATTACATGCCAGCCCTCGCCTAAGTCACGTTGGGCCACGCCGCACCAGCGCACATCCTGCGCATAGCGCACCGCGGTGCCGTCGCGCATGCCCGCCGGATCGTAACCATAGGTGTTGCTGTCGCCAAAGCATAGAACGTTTTTCATCGTAAGCCCCTCGCTCAGTAAAAAACCGACGGAAGCAGCCTCTCCCGCCGGCTCGACCCATCTGTCAGCACGTACCGATTACAGGTACTTGCGCCAGTCGTCCTCGTCCTCATCATCCTCGGTAGCAGCTTGGATCTGCTCGGCGGCGCGAGCTGCCGCAGCGCGAGCGGCAACCTGGGCATAGGACTCCTCGTTGCGCTCGGGGAAGTTTGCCAGCACGTGCTCGAACTTGGCAAAATCCTCATCCCAGCGCGTAGAAGGCACGGCAAAGAAGACTTGCTTGACCTTAAAGTCGCCCGACGCGAGCTCCTTGCGGAAGAGCTCGGCCACGGCCTCTGCGTCAAAGCCGTTGTTGTCGCAGCCCCAAGCGCCCAGCACGAGCTTCTCGCGACCTAGCTCGTCGCAGATGGCAAGCACAAAGCGAATGCGGTCGCGCAGGGCATCCAGCAGAGCATCGTCGCTCACGCGATACTCCTGGCGGGCGCGCTTAACGTTGGGCGCGGCGGCCACGATCACGTCGGCGTATGCATGCACGTGGTTGCGGTCGAAGCGCACCGCAGGCACCACCAGCGCACGGTTTCGGTAAAGCTCGCAGTTGATGTTGCGGCGACGGTTCTCGCCGTACCATTTGCGCTGCTTATCGAGAACGTTGTACAGATACGAATCGGCGCACAGCGTGGCCTCCTGGCCCAGATAACCCTGAATATAGCCACCGCCCGGATTGGTGAACGAGGCAAAGGCGAGCACGGCCATGTCGCAGAACTGCGCATAGCCACGACCGTTGTCCAAGATGGCCTGCGTGGTGGAGGCATCGAGCACGGTGACCTCGGGCAGAACCGGAGCGGGCTCCTCAGCAGGCGCGGACTCAGCTTCGGCGATTTCCTCGGCAGGCTCCTCGACGGGCTCGAGCGCTGCCTCGACCTCGGCAGCCTCCGCGCCCTCGACGTCCTCGGCAACCTGTTCTTCGGTGGCCACAGCACTCTGAACCTTGGCCTTCATCGCCGAGACAAAGCCGGCAGGCATACCGTCAAACTCGCGAACACCGGCAAGCGAACGCTCGATATCCTTGGCGCACGCTTCGGACACAGTTGCCACGTGACGCTCGGCGGCCTTGACACGGGCCTCGCGCTTGGGATTGGGCTGACCCGCTCGGTTGGACCTGCGGTTACGGTTCCTGTTGTCGACGTCTGCCATAAGTGGTCACCTTTCTCGGTCTCTGCCGCTATCGGCTTTTCCCATCCATGATACCCCGCCGCGTACAAAAAAGACGGCCCCGAAGGACCGCCTTTCGCATCGATTTGCACGCACGGCAAGCACCGCCGCAATTCGCCACTAGTCGCGACGGCCGAGGATGTTCAGAATGCGCAGGAACACGTTGATAATATCCACGAACAGGTTAGAGGCCATAAGCACGGCGTTGGGCAGCGTAGGCGGCACCGTCGTGGCAACATAGGTGTCGTAGCCAATAAAGCCGGCGAACACCACGATCACGATCAGGTCGGTGATGGTCTGTGAGACGCCCATGAACATCAGCACGATCTCAACCAGAATAGTAGCGAGCAGAATGCCAAAACCGATGCCATATACGCGCTGGAAAAACTTGGGGAACGTCACGCCCAAGGCGCCAAAGACAAAGGTGATGGCGGCCGTGGCGATAAAGGCAGTGTTGATGGTGGGCAGGTCGTAGTTGGCAAGGCCAAACGACGCGGTCAGGCCAAAGGTGCTCGCAAAGATTACGTAGCCCACAAGGGACAGGCCCACGGACTGCTTGCTGGCGGCGGCCGACATCATGACCATGCCGACGATGGTCAAAATAAATGAGCCAAAGACCAGCGGCAAAGCGGCGCCGCTCATCATCATGCGCGCAAACGACATGGTGCTCGTAAAGTAAGCACCGACGCCCATGGCGCAAAAGCCCAAAAAGATCAGGGCAGACATGACAAGGTTGTACGCGCGCGGCGACATCTCCTTGGCGCGGCTTGCGCCGCTCTCGACGGGGCCGTTCTGATAGCCCTGGATATCGTTCATAGGTTCGTCCTTTCAAAAAGTGCCGTGAAAGACGGCGCAGCAGGTGACAAGATTCCTGTCATTGTACCCGAATGCCGTACGTCCTTACCCACGGCGCTCGCCCTCGAGCGTACGGTCGAATGCCCACACCCACCAACGCATTAGATGGGCCTGCGAACCATCTGGTCGTTCGCGCGTCTGGTCCTCCAGATACAACTCGGTCGCGTGCCCGCCAAAACGCACCTTATAGGTTGCCGTACGGATGCCGTGAACCGTTAGGCCAAACCCAGTGGTCGAGACAATCTCGTCAATCGTAAAGCAACGACCGTCGACCCAGCAGACGGTGACCGGCACGACCTGTCCGCCCGCGAGGATGCGAGCCACGACGTCCACATACTGCTTGTGCACGCGCCGAGTTTTGCCATCTGTCTGTCGATATTCCATGCCTCCTATTATCGAACGCATGTTTGCATGTTGTAAAGCGAACAGACTGTGGTTTTGGAGTGTCGTAGTAATCGCACGTGTCCGCATGGCGTGTTAGCAAAAAGAACACCCGCGGTCAACAGGGCTAATATTCAATTTTAGTGCCAAAAAGTTCACTTCTCCCATCAGAACTCGGTAAAGAGACCCGCAGGAGGTGATACGATTTATCATGTTTTTGTAACGTGTCTGCAAACTTCGAGAAAGCCCATATATGGACGTAACGTTCTCAACCTTCCTCGGCCAAATTGTGTCGAACCCAGTCCTTGCCGTCACCGTGATCCTCGCGTTGGGCGCCATCTTCGTCAATGGATGGACCGACGCGCCCAACGCCATCGCGACCTGCGTCACTACGCGTTGCATGCCCGCCCGCGCCGCCATTCTCATGAGCGCCGCATTCAACTTCCTCGGCGTGCTCATCATGACGCACTTTAACGCGAGCGTCGCCAACACCATCTCACATATCGTCGACTTTGGCGGAAACAGCACCATGGCGCTCGCCTGCCTATGCGCGGCGCTGTTCTCCATCGTCGTCTACGGCGCCACAGCGTCGCGTTTTGGCATCCCCACCTCGCAAAGCCACAGCCTTATCGCCGGCCTGACCGGTGCCGCCATCGCCCTCGGCGGTGCGAGCAGCGTCAACGTCCACGAGTGGATGAAGGTCATCTACGGCCTAGCACTCTCCATCGGCCTGGGCTTTGTCATGGGCTGGGTCCTGTGCAAGCTCGTCTCGATCCTTTTCGCCGCCGCCAACAGGCGACGTGCCAATGTCTTCTTTAAATACGCTCAGATCGCGAGCGCTGCGGCCATGAGCTTTATGCACGGCGCGCAGGATGGACAGAAGTTCATCGGCGTGCTCTTTTTAGGCGTGGCCTTTGCCAGCGGCCAGACGAGCGTCGGCGATGCAGGCATCCCCATCTGGATTATGCTGCTGTGCTCGGCCACCATGGGTATCGGCACCAGCGTGGGCGGCGAGCGCATCATCAAGTCCGTCGGCCAGAGCATGGTTAAGCTCGAGAAGT
>CABUQK010000087.1 GCA_902493615.1 uncultured Collinsella sp. | reverse complement strand
ACCTACAACAGCGCGGTTAACAGCCGCGTGCTCTACCATTGAGCTACCGAGGAATTTAAAAGCCCAGCGAAATGGGCTGAGAAAATCTGGCTCCCCGGGTAGGACTCGAACCTACAACAGCGCGGTTAACAGCCGCGTGCTCTACCATTGAGCTACCGAGGAATAGGTGCGTGCTCTCAAGCAACGAAGTTTATTATACGGACGATTGGACGAAGGGCAAGAACTTTTTTAAGAAATTTTCCGACCTAGTCATTGGGGACGTTCTTAAACGACTAGTCATTCAAGAACGTCCCCAATGACTACATAAAAGCGCCCTCAAGCGGATGTGCTTGAGGGCGCCTCTTGCTTGACTAGCTTTCGATGTAGTCTTTCAGTTTGCTGGAACGGCTCGGGTGGCGGAGCTTGGCCAGAGTCTTGGACTCGATCTGGCGGATACGCTCGCGCGTGACGCCAAACTCGCGACCGACTTCCTCGAGCGTGCGGGGGTGTCCGTCAACGAGACCAAAGCGCAACTCGATAACCTTGCGCTCGCGATCGGCAAGCGAATCGAGCACCTGGGTGAGCTGCTCCTGCAGCATGGAGAAGCTGGCGGCATCGGGCGGAACGATAGCCTGGGAGTCCTCAATGAAGTCGCCCAGCTGGGAATCCTCTTCCTCGCCGATCGGGGTCTCGAGCGACACGGGCTCCTGCGAAATCTTCTGGATCTCGCGGACGCGGTCGGCGCTCATGTCCATCTCGGCACCGATCTCCTCGGGAGTCGGGTCGCGACCCAGGTCCTGGAGGAGCTGGCGCTGCACGCGGACGAGCTTGTTGATGGTCTCGACCATGTGCACGGGAATACGGATGGTACGGGCCTGGTCGGCAATAGCGCGCGTAATGGCCTGACGGATCCACCACGTGGCGTACGTGGAGAACTTGAAGCCCTTCTGGTAGTCGAACTTCTCGACGGCGCGGATCAGACCGAGGTTACCCTCCTGGATCAGATCCAGGAACAGCATGCCACGGCCGACATAGCGCTTGGCGATGGAGACGACCAGACGCAGGTTTGCGCTGATGAGCGCCTGCTTGGCCTCAAGACCAACGTTCTCGATACGCGTAAGACGACGCATCTCGGAGCGTGTGAGTTCAATCTCGCCCGCATCGGCAGCCTCGAGCTTCTCGGTAGCCTCGAGACCGGCCTCAATCTTCATGGCCAGATCGACCTCTTCAGATGCGGTCAGCAGGTCGACCTTACCGATCTCCTTGAGGTACATACGAACCGGGTCGCCGGTCAGCATCACCGTGGAGGCATCGATGCCGCGCACGCGCGAACGCGAACGAGACGTGCGCACGGTACGCTTCTTCTTGCTCTTGGAAGAGCCCATCTCGGCATCGGCCTGGCGGGCCATCTTAAGCTCGTGATCGTCAAGCGAGCCGGAATCGTGCTCGTCATCGTCGAAATCGTCGGTATCGTTATCGTCATCGTCGACGGCCATCGGGGCGTCGTCGTTTCCGCTCGCGGAGATAATCTGGATGCCGCTGTTGCGCAGCGCGGAATACACCGCGTTGAGCTGCTCATCAGAAACATAGATATCCTTCAGGGCGACCTGAATCTCGTCCTCGGTTACCGAAGTCCTGTTTGAGCCGTTGCCCATGAGCTTTGCAACGTAGGATTCCAGCCCAGTACCCGTGCTCTCAGTCTTTTTTGGCACAGATTCTCCCTTCGTAGTCCACAGGACTCAATACTTTAGCACACACATGAACGTCTATACCCAAAATAAAGACAGGATATAGGCGAGAATACGCTGGTTGACCACAACATCTAGGCCTGATCGGCACCCGCGGTCTCCAAACCGATCAAACGGAACGGGTCGGCCACGCCTCCGATCGACTTTTGGAGCTCGCGCTGGCGCTGTGAATCTTGCACCGCCTGCACAGTCAGCACGCGACGGTCCTCATCGTCGAGTGAACGGTCCTGACGCAACTTGGCCTGCGCAGCTCGCATGCGACGTTTGATGGTGTAGAGCTCGAGCGTATCGAGCATAAAGACGATGTTCGTCTCGGTCGGGTGCTTACTCGTTGCCGAAATGCGCCCGGCGCTGACAAGCGACGCCGCCTCGGGACACACCGCGCGCGCCGCATCCATGCAGGCCGCGGGATCGGTGCCCGGCGGCGTCGCGAGCACGGCCCACGCAATGGACTCGTGACGCGGGTCGACCCACTCGATAGAACAAATGCGATCGGCATACGTGCGGAACAGATCGGGGTAGCTCGTGAGCATCGTCAGCAGCTCGCGCTCCCCCGCCAGGGATTTCCGCTCCAGATCGGTCAAAACGATCGGCATCGACGGAGCCGCCGCCGCGCTTGAACCATCGGCAACGGGCGCCGCGCTTTCCATCCCCGCTGGCACATCGATTGGCGGCAGATCCTCGTCGGCCTCCACCGGTGTCGCCCCATAGGCATCAAGCGGAACGTAGTCGTACGGGTCCTCCTCGACCGGTGCGGACACCGGCGGCGTTGCACCCGCGGCCCAGGCACCGCGAGACGTCCCCTGCGAACCAGACACCCGACCGCCCGCGCTGCCCGCGCGCTCAGCTTGCACGCGTTGACGCTCGTAGTTCTGCTCACGGCGGCGCTCGGCATCCTCGCGCTTGGCGACATCGCGAAACACACGGCCCGAGCTCGCGCGCACGGTCTCCAGGTCCAAACCCAACAGATCGGCAATCTGGATAAAGTACGTGTCGATCATATAGCTGTCACGTAGCGGATAGATGAGCGTCAGCGCGTCCTCGAGCGCCTTGGCGCGACCGCCCGGTGTGGTAATGTCGCTCGACTCCTGCAGCGAGCGGTAGACAAAGTCCATGAGGGGCTCGGCCGCGTCAATGCGCGCCTGAAGCTCCTGGCCGCCATGCGCCGTGATGAACTCCATGGGGTCGTTGCCGTCGGGCAGCACCACGCAGCGAAGGTCCATTGAATCCTGCTCGATAAACTGAATCGCGCGACGCGCGGCCTTTTGACCGGCGGCGTCGCCATCGAACATATATACAATGCGCTTGGCAAAGCGGGTGAGCGTCTTAACGTGATGTTCCGTCAGCGCTGTGCCCAGCGTGGCGACGACGTTTTTGATCCCCGCCTCCCAGCAGGCGATGCAGTCGGTATAGCCCTCCACCACGATGGCGGTATCCTGCGCGACGATAAACTCCTTGGCCCAGTTAAAGCCATAGAGGTTTCGTTTTTTATGAAACACGCTCGTCTCGGCCGTGTTGAGGTACTTTGGCTGACCATCGCCCATGATGCGCCCGCCAAAGGCGATATTGTGACCCTGCTCATCAAAGATGGGAAACATCACACGGTCGTAAAAACGGTCGGCAAGCTGTCCGCGCCCGCGGCTCACGGCCACGTTGGCGTCGATCATCTCCTGCGGGGTAAAGCCCGCTTGAGACAGATGCGAAACCAGCGCGTTGCGACCCGGCGCAAAGCCCAGGCAGTAGCGGCGACAGACATCTCCGCCCATGCCGCGGCTGGCAAAGTACTCGCGCGGACGGCTGTCCTTACCGCGCATAAGCATGGTGTGGTAGAACTGAGCCGTCTCGGCGCACAGGTCATAGATGCGGGCGCGCTTGGTGCCGCGATCGCGCTGCGCACCGGTATCGTGCAGTTCAATGCCCGCACGATCAGCCAAATAGCGGATCGACTCGGGAAAACTCAGGTTCTCGCGCTTCATGATATAGGTGAAGACGTCGCCGCCCTCGCCGCAGCCAAAGCAGTGCCATACCTGCGTAGCAGGGATAATGTGAAACGACGGGGTCTTTTCGCCATGGAACGGGCAGCAGCCCCAAAACTCATGGCCGCGGGGCTTGAGCTCAACCGTTTCCTGCACGATGGCAACCAAGTCCGACGCCGCGCGTACCTGATCTTTTTCCTCATCGCTAATCACGGATGCTCACCCCCTGCTCACCCAAGTTATGACGAATATCGTCGATATTACCCTCGACGGTCGCGATCAACTCGTCCAGGGAATCGAACACGCGAGACGGACGCAGCCAGCGCGTAAACGCCAGCGACACGAAAGCGCCATACAGGTCGCCCGCATAGCCGATCAAGTTGGCCTCGAGATGCGCCGAGGCGGCATCATCGGCATAGGTCGGCGGCAGGCCGACGTTAACGGCAGCAGGCCATACGGTATCGTCGACCAGCACCAGACCCTCATAGACGCCATCGGCAGGCACTTGGATGCCGTCGGGCACCTTGATGTTTGCCGTGGGAAAGCCCATATCGGAGCCCTCGTGACGGCCAGCCGCCACAACGCCGCGCAGCATATAGGGACGGCCGAGAAGCTCGGCAGCCAGCTCCACATGACCCTGACCCAGCTCATGGCGGATGCGCGTGGCACAGATGGTCCGCCCGTTAACGCAGAGCAGGTCGTGACCGTAAACGTCAACCCCACGCTCAGTGCCCCAGGCGCGCATCTCGGCAACGCCCGAAGCCCCGCCGCGGCCGAGCCTAAAGTCGCTGCCTACACGAATGGAGCGAATGTCGACAACACGCGACAACAGCGCCAGAAACCCGACATGATCGAGTGCCGCCACGGCGGGCGTAAAGGGAACGGCCACCACCGCATCGACCCCGGTTTGAGCCAGGGCATGCAGGCGGTCGGCCGTCGTCATCAATTTTTGAGCGGGCGACGGACTCACCACGACGTCCGGATCAGGATCGAAGGTGACCACGACCGCTTTGCTGCCGTGGGAACGTGCATCGCGAATAACCGCGTCGATCAGCTCTTGGTGCCCACGATGCACGCCATCAAACACGCCGATGGCGATCGACGCGGCGCCCAAGAACTCGCACCCATCGAAAGCATCGGCAGAAACGATACGGGCCTCATCCAACTCACCCGCGAAAAAAATACGCGCGAGCTCGTGGGGCGCCAGCATCATCGAACACCGCCGATCGTCTGCGGAAAGACGTGCTCCATCACAAAGCGGCCGCCCTCGATACGAGCAAGCGCCTTCAGTCCACCATCGAGCACGAGCGCGAACGGCGCCTTCGCCATATCGAAATCTGCAAGCGCGCGTTCAACGGGAATGCGGCGACCACAAAGCAGGTCGTCTGCAAGATTACCCGGCAAATCGACACGCGTGGCACCAAGGGCGGCGATGGGGTCCAGAGCGAAGCCGGCAGCGGACTCGGCAGAGAGCTCCTCCACCGCATGACAGGCACCAATGGAAACCACGCCGGAGGCCGTACGGCGCAGCGCGGAAATATGCGCAGCACTATCGCAGGCGCGACCCAGATCGCGAGCGAGCGCACGAATGTAGGTGCCCTTGCTTACCGAAAACGCCACGGTCCAGACGCACGCATCGCCCTCGCCGCTCACGGCGATCAGATCGGCGGCATAGACCTCAACGGGGCGCGGGGGCAAGTCTACCGCATTGCCCTCGCGAGCACTCTTATAGGCGCGAACGCCATTGACCGAGATGGCCGAAAACGCTGGCGGCACCTGCATCTGCGGGCCAAGCATAGCGGCCAGCTGTTCATGGGCGTAAGCGAGATCGCGCAGCTCGGGGGCAATGGGCACTGTGCGGACAGCCTCGCCCTCCGCGTCATCGGTATTGGTCTCGACGCCAAACGAAATGTCGGCGACATAACTTTTGGTATCGAGGGTTAGCATGCCCAGCAGACGGGTCGCCTGGCCCACGCCCACCACCATGACACCCGAGGCCATGGGGTCGAGCGTACCGGCATGGCCGACGCGTCGCTCATGGAGGGCGCGTCGGCACTGCGATACCACGTCGTGGGACGTACAGCCCACCGGCTTATCGACGGCGAGCAGCATATTCAATTGAGAAGGCGTACGACGAGCCATGTACCATCCAAAATGTTAGAGCTCGACGGTCACCGAAGCGGGATCCTCCCCCACCAGCTCGGCCAGCATGGGAAGTGCCACGGCGAGCGTCTCGCGAATCGTTCCGTTGTTGGAAAAGCCGGCGGCGGCATGATGCCCGCCACCGCCAAAGTTGGCAGCGATCTCGGACACATCGAGGTCACCCTTGGAGCGCAGGTTGCCGCGCACCTTGGTATCGCCCTCGATGCCCTTTAGGAACAGGCAGACCTCAACGCCCATCACTGAACGCACCACATCGACCAGACCGTCGCACTCATCCGAAGTGACGCCGCAGGCCTCGAGGTCGCTCTGGTACGCATAACTATATGCCACGCGACCGTGCGCCACGGTCTTGATACGACCCATAACGATGGACTTGAGATGCAAGAACTCTACGCGCATGCTCTGGTAGACCTCGAGCGCGACGCGCGCCGGATCGGCACCGTGCGCGACCAGGCGCGAGGCGGCATGGAACGCAGCAGCATCGGCGTTTTGGTACTGAAAACGACCGGTATCGGTCACCAGGCCGCACAGCAGGCAGGTCGCGACACCGTTGCGAGCCACAATGCCGCAATTGTCCAAAAAGCGGTCGATGATCATGGCGCAGGCCGCGGCGCCGACGCACCTCAGGCTCAACTCGGCAAATTCCTCGCGCGCCGGATGGTGATCGAAGCACACCACATGCGACGAGCGGCGGAGCACCTCGGCGGAGTTGTTCAGACGCTCGACGACCGGCACGTCCACCGAGATGAACAGATCCGGATTGCCGGTATACGCAGATGCCGGCACCAGACGGTCGGCGCCCTCCATAAAGCGGTAGATGCGCGGAACCGGGTCATCGTCTGCCAGCAGCAGGGCAATGTCCTTGTTGGGGAAAAACTTCATAAGCGATAAGCCCAGACCCAGCACGGAGCCCAGGGCGTCACCATCGGGAGACGTATGTCCCGAAATCGCAATGGAGGACGCACCCTCGATGAGCTCGAGGATGCGTCGCTGAATATCTGCAGACTCGCACGATGCGAGGTCGGCGGAATTACTCATCTAAAGCTGCCTCCTGGGCGGCATCCGCTATTGGATAGCCGTCCTCGTCCTTTTCGATCGCAAGCGTGGCGGGAACGTTTTCCAGCGCACGCGTGATGCGCTCGGCCTCATCGGTCGAGCGATCGATGCGAAAATCGAGCTCGGGCGTGACGCGCCAATCGAGCGAGCGGGCCAACAGGCTACGGATGCGGCCCTTGGCGCTGGCAAGCGCCTCCATGACCTCCTCGTAGCGGCTCGCGTCGCACGACACGTACACGCGCGCGAACGAACGGTCCACCGCGCCCTCGACCGCGGTCAGGGTGACCAGGTCGAGACGCGGATCGGAAACCTCAAAGAGCAGGATATAACCGAGCTTCTCGCGAAGCTGCTCGCCCAGACGGCGGGTTGCCTGCGTTTGCTTCATAGCGCTACCCCCTACTCGGTACGGGCAACCTGGTCGATGCGGTAGCCCTCAATGGTGTCGCCAGGCTTGATGTCCTGGAAGTTCTCCAGGCCAATACCGCCCTCGGAGCCGCTCTTGAGGCTCTTGGCCTCGTCCTTGTAGTGGCGCATCGAGGCGATTTTACCGTTGAAGACCACGATGCCGTCGCGCACCAGGCGCACAGAATCGGTCGCGGCGATCTCGCCCTCTTCGACGCGGACACCGGCGGCGATACCGACCTTGGGCACCTTGAAGGTGTCCAGAACGGTCGCAGTACCCGTGGAGACCTCGACCTCGGTGGGCTTGAGCATACCGATGCGGGCAGCGTCGAGGTCCTCGAGGCACTTGTAGATGACGTCGTAGCAACGGATCTCGACGCCCTCGCGCTCGGCAGCGGAGCGGGCCTTGCCGTCGGGACGGACGCCAAAGCCGATGATGATGGCGTTGGAGGCGTCAGCCAGGACGACGTCGGTCTCGTTGATGGCACCAACGGCGGAGTGGATCGTGTTGATGCGCACCTCGGACTGATCCATCTTGTCGAGGGAGTCCTGAAGGGCCTCGATGGAACCCTGGACGTCGGCCTTGATGATCAGGTTGAGCTCCTTGACCTCGGCGTCGGCGATGGTCTCGAAGAGGTTCTCGAGCGTCACGTGCTTCACGCGGCTCTGCTCCTCGATACGGGCCTTGAGCGAACGCTCGTCGGCCAGCGCACGCGCCTCGCGCTCGTCCTCGAACACGCGGAACTCATCGCCGGCGTTGGGGACGGACTGCAGGCCCAGGATCTCGACGGCGTCGGAGGGACCGGCCTCGGTGACGGCGTTGCCCTTGGGGTCGAGCATGGCACGGACGCGGCCATAGGTGAGGCCGGCGACCAGCGTGTCGCCCACGCGCAGGGTACCGCGGGTCACGAGCACGGTGGCAACCGAGCCGCGGCCCTTGTCGAGCTTAGCCTCGAGGACGTTGCCCGATGCGAATGTATCGGGGTTGGCCTTGAGCTCGAGCACGTCGGCCTGGAGCAGCACGGTCTCGAGCAGGTCGTCGATACCGATCTTCTGCTTGGCCGAGATGTTGACGAACATGTTCTGTCCGCCCCACTCCTCGGGGATGATGCCGTACTCGGTGAGCTCCTGGCGCACGCGGTCGGGGTTGGCGCCGGGCTTGTCGATCTTGTTCACGGCCACGACGATGGGGATCTCGGCGGCCTTGGCGTGGTTGATGGCCTCGATGGTCTGCGGCATGACGCCGTCG
>CABUQK010000086.1 GCA_902493615.1 uncultured Collinsella sp. | reverse complement strand
GACGGTGCCGCGCCCGCTGACGGTGCCGCGCCCGCAAGCGCACCCGTCGCCGTCGCTCCCGCAGCTCCCACTCCGGCCGTCCCCGCGATCGCGTTTATCGGCTACCAGAACTCGGGTAAGACCACGCTCGTCGAGAAGGTTATCGCCGAGCTCACCCGCCGCGGCCTGCGCGTGGGTTCGCTCAAGCATCATGGGCACCACGGCTTTGATATCGACGTGCCCGCTAAGGACACTTGGCGCCATCACCAGGCCGGATCCAAGCATGTGGGCCTCATCTGCGCCACGCGCTGGGCGGAGTACGCCGACACGCGCGAGGAGGACGAAATGCCCGCGCGCGAGCTGCTGTCGCGCTACAACGATGTCGACGTGGTGATCATCGAGGGCTACAAGACCGAGGGCTTCGACAACATCGTGGTCGCACGCTCCGGTGTCGACCGTCTGCGCGGCAAGAGCTCGCTCGACCTGGTCGACGGTCACACGCTGGCCCTTGCCTGCAACGAGGCCCTGGCACGCCAGGCCTTCGACGCCGGATTTGCGACCCGAGCCATCAACATCAACGACGCCCGAGCCATCTGCGATCTTATCCAAGACCACCTTCAGGCTTGACGCTTCGCCGGCCCCAAGCACCCCATCTCGCCCCTCAAGCCGTCGCTCGCGTACCAAAGTACGCGTCGCTCCTCTTTCGGGGCGACCTGGGGCACTTGGAACCGGCTCGCTGCGTTGCCATAACATGCCAAAAAGGGACAGGTTTATTTTTGGCAGGTTTTATTTGGGCAAACGTCATTTCCACCACAGAGGGGCTAGGCTCCTTTGTGGTGGTTTTTGCTTTGCAGTAAAAACCACCACAACATTCAGCGAAAATTGCGATTTTGCCGAAAAACGTCGAATGTTGTGATGGTTTGCGCCCCGGGCCAGGCCACCCCGCGGGTTTGGCCACCACAAAGGGGGACAGGCACCTTTGTGACGATCGGGCCCCAACGGCCCGTGCCTTGGTATACCATGTACACCACTTCCGACCACACCCCACACCGCCGCACAACCCAGAAAGGCCCCCATGGACGCTACCTTCAGCCACATCAAAGCTGTGTTCTGCGATATCGACGGTACGCTGCTCACGAGCCAGCACACGGTGTCCCCGCGCACCGTGGCGGCGATCCGCGCCCTGCGCGAGCGCGGCGTGCTCTTCGGCCTGTGCACCGGGCGCGACGCCCACGCGACCGAGGCCATGTACGAGCTCTGGGGCATCGAAGGCCTGGTGGACGTGCTCGTGGGCTGCGGTGGCGCCGAGGTCATCGACCGCGCGCACGATATCAACGAGCTGAGCTATCCGCTGCCGGGCGAGACCATCGCGCGCATCTGCAAGCACATGGCGGACCTTCCGGCAACGCCCGTCTGCCCCCGAGACGGCGTGTTCTACGTGCCCGAGAGCAACGCGTGCGTCGAGCACCTGTCGTGCGTCGACGGCGTGTCCTACAAGGTGGTCGATTTTGCCGAGTTTTTGCGCGAGCCGCAGCCCAAGGTGATGTTTACCATGGCACCCGAGGTAATGCCGCAGGTGATTGAGCGGGCGTCGACGTTTGCCGATGACACTGTTAAGGCAGCGGCTCTGCAAACCACGCAGCGGCTCTACGAGTTCATGGATCCGCGCGTGTCCAAGACGCGCGGCCTTGTGCGCGTGGCGGAGCTCAACGACATGGAGCTCCAGAACATCTGCGTGTTTGGCGATGCCGATAACGACACTTGCATGGTGGCCGACGCCGGCGTGGGTGTGGCCATGGCAAATGGCAGCGACGCCACCCGTGCCGCCGCCGATTTTGTAACCGCGAGCAACGACAAAGACGGCATCGCGATCTTTATCGAGGAACATCTGCTATAGCGCCGGGGGGAGAACCACCGCAAAGGGGGCAGGCTCCTTTGCGGTGGCCTCTGGCGATTTGGGTGAATTGATGCCTAAAATCTGCGCGAAAAATCAAATATTATTGTCTGAACATCATGCTTCTAACCACCGATGGGTTTAAGATATTCTCATCAGTTTGGTAGGATATTCCTCTCGGTAAATGTCCTACCGCTCATGGTCGCTTTCGACTGTTCACAGGATGCTTGCTCTTGAGCAAAATGTTGTGCAAATTAATCTAATGCCATTAAAAAATGGATAGGCAACTAAATTACCAGTAGAAACAAAAAATAAATAGCGAATAAACGAAGGTAAATCTGAGAAAATGTCAAGAGAATTGAGAATTCGCTACAAAATTGTCGGTTTTGTTGCTCAGATGTTCAAACAATCGTTACAATATGGATTACTAAACGTGCGCAATTACAGGTTGCGCAGATACGTTTGATTGTGAAAGAGCAAGATCGCGGTCTCTTGGGGAGGAGACATCGATGGAAGCGAATTCAGACAAATCTAAGCAGAACAATAAAGCGGCACATCGTGTGCTAGCAGGTGTTTTGTGCGGAGCTTCCGTTTTGAGCCTGGTACCGTCGCTTGTTATGCCCCCGATCTCGCAGGCCATCGCCAACGACGTCCAGACAGTTTCTACCGAGGAAACTGTAATGGGTTGCTCAAAGTGAAGAAGTTCGCCGCATGTAGCTTTATGGCAACTGTTCTCGTTGCAAGCACGCTGCTGTCCCCGTTCAGCGCGGCCACCTCTGCGAGCGCGGCTACCACTGTGAACAAGGGCATCTACAAGCCCACGCCTATCGGCATCGGTACGAATATCGATGTCTCTACCCCCGATCCCGGCGTGGCCACCTACGTCGGCCGCGACATGTACATCGGTGGTAAACCGAGCAACACTAAATCTCTTGATGCGAGCAACGCCCCCGCCGGCTCATATGCCGCTGAGGCGGAGGGCCTTACCGTGGTCCGTGGCAAGCTTGCCATGAATCCACTCAAAGAGAGCTGGCCCTATGAAGGTATTGGCGCTGGTTTCCGCTTTGGCACCGTTGGTTTTGGTTCCCAGTTCCGTCCTGTCGACGGCAGCACCGTGCTTGCGGTGGCTGGAATCGACAGTGCGATCACCAACATGAGCGTTGGTTACAGCGGCGACTTGCCGGGGAAGACTACCGTTGGCGCTTGGAACAAAGGCGCTTGGGTCGGCAAAGCGAGAACGGCTGACTCCGCTGGCTATGACTACACCGCGAAGATCGCCGGTCCCATTACCTATTGGAATACTAATAACGGGCGCCAGTCTGTGGTGAAAACCCAGGGTTATTGGTACGCGGGCGAGAACGCTCAGGACAGTACTCTGTTCAACCAAGTTAACTTCCTCAAGGACATTAATGGCAAGGATTATTCGAATTACAGCGGAGAGACAGGCTATCTCAACACGCTTTCTAATCAGCTGAATTCGTTTGCGAAGACGGGTAAAGTGAGCTACGGCGTTGCTCCGGCGTGCGATAAGGACAACCGCTACATCATCAACAAGTACAACAAGACGGATTGTAGCTATGGCCTGGTGTTTGATGGGTCGAATAAGACCATCAATGAGGACTGCGCCGATACGTCGCTCAATGGTAAGCAATTCAAGAATAGCGAGCGTCTTATCACGTTTAAGGGCGACAACACCTCTATGCAGCAGGTGTTCACCATCGATGCTTCTCAGCTGAGCAATACATACAACAACGAGTATTATCGTGGCGTTGATTTCGCATTCGAGGACATTCCCGAGGGCGCCTCGGTTGTTGTGAACGTTACCGGATCTTCGAATATTGAGTTCCACAATGGCTGGCGCTTTTGGTGGAACGGCATCGAGATTTCGCGTGGTTACGAAACTCAATATTCCGGCAAGGCACTGGGTGAAGCATACGCGACGGCTTCCCAGTCCATCATGTGGAACTTTGTCGATACGCAAAGCCTTACCATTCGGGGCGGCATCGCGGGAGAGGACCGCGCGGACTGGGGATACGATGGCGCAACTACCGGTGCCAAGTGGACTGACGACGATCCTGCGGCGGCTATGATCGGATCGATTCTCGTTCCCAACGGAAGCTTCGACGACCATGTGACCACCAATGGTCGTGTGTACGCCGGCGCCGATTTCTCAATGAACGGCCCGAAGGTTGCCGCAGCATTTGGTGAGGGTAACTCGGCTTCCGTTATCGATATGGACCAGGAGCGTCACAACTTCCCGTGGTCTGGCTCGTATACACCGGACGGTTCCTCCATTGCATGGAGCAAGGTCGACGCTGCGGATGGTACTAAGCTGCTTCCCGGTTCCTCGTGGACGATATACGGCACTGTCAAAGATGCCAAGAACGGGACGGGTCCCATCGTTACGGTAACGGATGGCGCTGCCAACGATTACGCTTCTACTGATGGCAAGCTTCAGTTCAACTATTTGAACCAGAAGGCCGATCCGAGTAAGGAGATCTCGGATTCTAATCCGGCATTCACCTATTACATCAAAGAGGAGACGGCGCCGGAGGGTTACCAGGTTTCGGACAAGATCTACTACGCAACCATGAACAATGCTGGTGAGTCGGTGAACTATGTCCAGGGCTACGTGGATGAGAACGGGAACGAGGTTCCGTTCACACCTTCTAACACCACGGGTGCCATCGCCAACACCAAGATCACCGGTACGGTGTCTTGGGCCAAGGTGGAGAAGGACGATGCAGAACACACTCCTTTGGCTGGTTCCGAGTGGAAGCTTGCGAAACTGGGTGCCGGTGGCTTGACTGAGGCGCAGTCCTGGACCGTGAGTGACCAATCGACTCCGAGCGAAACCACTTGGGCCGATACCGACGCCAAGGATGGCAAGTTCACATTGGCCGATTTGCTGCCGGGCACGTACACGCTCACGGAGACCCAGGCTCCGTTTGGCTACGAACTGAACAAGAACACCTACAAGTTCACGGTGGACAGCACAAGCGGCTCCATTACGTGGATCGAGAACGAGCAGCCGAACATCGTTGATGGCATTACGTACATCTCCGACTCGTGCTCCGTTACGTCCGTGAAAATCCCGGTGATTAAATCCGTCCGTAATACGGACTGGCCGAAGGATTCCAGCGGTAAATACGTTGCGTTCGACTTCAGCATCGAGGCTACGGGGCCAAATAAGGATAGCGCTCCTATGCCTGACTCGAAGACTATTTCCGTCGCTCCCGCAGACTCCACCAAGGTCAACGACATCGAGGCATCTTTTGGCGAAATCTCGTTCTCCAAAGAGTACCTCGCCACGAACGACGCTTCGAACCCGACGGGCGCCAAGACTTACACCTACACGGTGAAGGAGGTCGCGCCCGACGCCGATGCCATCGACAAGCTCCGCTACTCCAAGGCCGAGTACCAAGTGGCCGTCACCGTGAAAGCCGTCTTGGACGAGAAGACCGGCAAGTACTCCGGCCTCACCACTTCCACTACGGTCACGCAGGTAAAGGACGACATGGGCAACGTGCTCAGTCCGGACACCGTCATCGGCACCGCCGACGCGCCCAACGCCATACCCGCCTCTACCTTCACCAACGTGAAAGTCCTCACGGACCTCCCGCTCACCGGCGCGGGTTGGACCGAGAACTCCATGTTTCTCGTGGGTGCCGGTCTCATGCTTCTGGGCGGCATCGCCGCGGGAGCGTATTGGTTCGCTACAAAGCGCCGCCAGGACGACCCGTCCGATGGCGCTGGTAGATAGATGTTTATGAATGTCGGGTTCATTTCTGAAAGGGGAATCATGAACCGATTCGTACAAAAGCTGATCGCCGGCGCTGCTGCCGTAGCGATCGCCGTAACCGGCCTGGTGGGCGCCGCGCCCGTGGCCAAGGCTGCGGATCCCACCTACAGCATTACGATCAACAAGCAGTCGACGGATGCTGCCGATCACACGTTCAACGGCTGGCAGCTTGCCGAGCTGAAGGACGTTGTTGTTGGCAATGACAAGTCGATTGCCTATACGATTGATACCACCGATGCGCTCGTGAGCACCATCGAGGGCGCGATGAACTTCAATGCTGTCATTGATGGGACGGGCGATGCCCGGAACGTGCTTACTGCCTACAAGCAGGACAAGAACTTCTTTGTGTCCGAGGGCAACGCGTCGAACAACCCTATGGGCTTCCTGATCATGCGGGTGTTTAGCAATAGCGGAGCCCCTAACCTCTCCTCGCCTTGGAACAATGATGCCGCGCTGCGCACCTTTGCCCAGAACCTCGAGGACCAGACCTTCCCTGGTACTCCTGCTGCAACCGAGTTCACCACGTCTACGGCCGGCAACGCCAATGTGAAAACCTTTAACGTCCCGGGTATCTGGTTCCTGAAGGACGTTACCAATCCCGCTGCGGACAAGGAGTCCTTCTCGCTGCCCATCATTACGCCGACGAGCATTGCGGGCACCGATGTCGATGGCACCGTTACCGTGAAGAACGTGATTCCGACCATCTCTAAGCATCTTGCCAATGCTGACGGCACCTACAACTATGAGCCGTCCTTCTCCGTGGGCGACACCGTGTACTACACGCTTGAGACTACCGTTCCGTACTACACCGGCTATTCGGCCAAACGTGTGTTCAAGATCAACGACACTGCTAGTTCTGCCATTTCTTCGATTGTCGGTAACGTCGCCACGGGCGTAAAGGTTGAATCGGTCAAGGTTGGAGACGTTACTCTTAAGGTGAGTAACGACTACAGTGTTTCCTATGCTGCCACTTCTGATACCGATAGTAAGTACGCCGGAGGTGTAGATACCGTCATCGACCTTGGCAACTACGTGAACCAGGTTGCGGGCGCTACTGCGCTGAACGAGGGCGCAAAGGTGACCGTACTGGTGAGTGCTACCCTTGATGCAGATGCCAAGCTTTCTGGCTCCACCGCCATCCAGGGCAACCCCAACAAGGACTCACTTACCTGGTCGCACAACCCCAACAACATCTCCGATGAGCAGACCATTCCTGGTAACGAGGTGAATGTCTACTCCTATAAGTTCAACATCGTGAAGACCGCCAAGGACATGACCACTAAGCTCTCGGGTGCTAAGTTCACGATCAAGGCGGAAAGCAGCTATCTCGGTTACGAGAACGGCGCATGGAAGACCCTGACCACGACTCCGACTAAGGATACTCAGGGTGGTGCCGAAGTTGGCGTGTTCGCCACCGACGATGGCGTCATCAACTTTAATGGTCTCGACGCTGGCACGTATGAGATCGAGGAGATCGTTCCTCCCAATGGTTACACCGCCGTCTCCCTGCCGAAGTTCACCTTTACGGTATCCGCTACGGTGAAGTCCGACGATCCCGAGGGCCAGAAGACCATCACTGCTGTCTCTTATGCCAAGGACGCTAACGATCCTCGCGTCTCCGTTGAGAACTCGACCATCAAGATTTGGAACGCCAAGAACCTCACCGAGCTGCCCTTGACCGGTGACCTGGGCATCAAGGTTTTCATCACCGTGGGCGTGCTGCTCATGGCTGCTGGCGCCGCCTTTGCCCTGAGTGCACGTATGCGCTCTTAATTCCCTAGCTTGATGACGCGGCGAGCGGGCGATCGTCGTCTCCTATCAGCGCCCGTGCGCCGCGTTCTCACATTCCCTTTCGCCGCACCCCGTCGCGCTTGGACCCGCGGCGGGGTGTGGTGCATTAACCGTGTCCTCGCACCCACACCCCTGGAGGTGAACCACATGAAGGCAATCAAGCCCGTATCGACGATGCGCACGCCGAGCGTCGGTTCGAACCCGGCTTCCCCCAGCCGACGTAAACCGCCCCTCGCCCTGCGCCTGCTTTCCCTTCTGTGCTTTGTCGCCGGCTTTGTTATCGTGGCCACGCCCCTCGCCCTGCGCGCCATGTCCCAGGCCGAGCAGACGGCCGCAGTTACCGCGGCCGCCAACACGGTTGATGGCTGGCCCTATCCGAAGGCGGAGGAGGCCCTCGCGGCCGCGCGCGCCTACAACGAGCAGTTGGCCGCCGGCGGTCAGGACGTTATCGGCGAGGTCGTGGATCCGTTCGGTAGTACCTCCGGCGCCTCCACCGCCTCTGGCTCTGAGGATTCCATCGCCTCGCAAGATACAACCTACCAGGGGCTTCTTAACGCGGGATCGGGCCTTATGTGCTCGGTGCGCATTCCCAAGATCGACGTGAACCTGCCCGTGTACCACGGCACCTCTACCGAGGTGCTCGCTGCGGGCGCCGGCCACCTATATGGAACATCGCTGCCCGTGGGCGGCGCGAGCACGCACGCCGTGCTTACCGGCCACCGCGGCGTGCCAGGCTCGCTCCTGTTCACGCGCTTGGATGAGCTGCAGGTTGGCGACTCGTTTTACATCGAGGTGATGGGCGAGGAACTGGGTTACAAGATCGACCGCATAGACGTGATTACGCCCGACGACGATTCCAAGTTGCGCGTGACCGCCGGCGAGGACCGCGTGACGCTCATGACCTGCACGCCCTACGGCGTGAACTCGCACCGCCTGCTGGTATCGGGTGTGCGTGCAAGCATTCCGGATGAGGTTCCCGTGCCCGAGGACGCGCAGGGCATCAACACCACCGCGGTGGCGCTGGGCGTTTTGGGCGCGCTGCTGGCGATTGTTGTGGGTCTCGTTGCGGCCGGGCACGTGCGCAAGAAGCGGCGCGCGGCGCAGCGTGCTGCCGTTGCCGCCGCGGTGACGCTGGACGCCGGC
>CABUQK010000085.1 GCA_902493615.1 uncultured Collinsella sp. | reverse complement strand
CTTGAGGGTGGTACCTCCATGGGCATCCACGAGAGTCAGAGCCGCTTTTTCGAGAACACCGTGGGTCGCAGCCGCGCCTTTATGGGACCGCTGCTCGAGGTGCTACGCCGCCACGCACCCGAGGTCTACGGCGACGTCGACGAGGACACGCTCTACCACGCCGTGAACATCGCGCAGCCTTCGCTGATCCGCACCGAGGCCGACGAGCTCACCTATCCGCTGCACGTTATGGTGCGCTACGAGATCGAGCGCATGCTGTTTGCCGGCGAGGCCACGGCCAAGGACATCCCCGCGCTTTGGAACCGCTTCATGGATGAGTACCTGGGCATTCCCGTTCCCGACGACACGCACGGCTGCCTACAGGATACGCACTGGAGCGGCGGCTCGTTTGGCTACTTCCCCACCTATGCGCTGGGCAGCGCCTACGACGCCATGTTTGTGCCGGCCATGTGCCGCGACGGTGTCGACCTTAACGGCGCCTGTGCGAGCGGTGACCTGACACCCGTCCGCGCCTGGCTGGGCGAGCACATTTGGCAGTGGGGCCGCGCCAAGGACGCGCCGGAACTCATCAAGGGCGCCTGCGGCATGGCGTTCGATGCCCGCTACTACTGCAGCTACCTGCAGGACAAGTTCACCACGCTCTACGAGCTGTAAGGCATAACCGACACGCCAACGCAAAGGGGGCGCCGCGGAACCAATCCGCGGCGCCCCCTTTCCACCTAGTTGTTTAAGAACGTCCCCAATGACTACCTTCGGTTTGGTAAAACCGCGTAGCTATAAAGCCTCGAGCGCGTTGGCGATGCGCTTCATGGCGGCATCGGCGGATGCTTGGTCGGGCGCCTCGGCCAGCACGCGGATAACCGACTCGGTTCCGCTCTTGCGCACGAGCACGCGGCCCTCGCCTGCCAGCGCAGCCTCGGCCTCGGCGATGGCGTTCTGCACGCCCATATTCTCGAGCGCGGCGTCCTTGTCCGCCACGTGCACGGCCACCTGCGCCTGTGACAGCAGCTTGCACGGAGCCGTGAGCTGCGAGAGCGTCTCGCGCTCGGCACGAATCACTTCCATCACGCGCAGCGAGGTCATAATGCCGTCGCCCGTGCGCTCGATATCGCCAAAGATCGTATGGCCCGTCTGCTCGCCGCCCAGGCTGTAGCCGCCCTCGCGCATCTTGGCATACACGTGACGGTCGCCCACGCCGCTGGTCACGGCACTCAGGCCGGCAAGCTCCAACGACTTGATCAGGCCAAAGTTGCTGGCGATCGTCGGCACCACGGTACCGCCCGAGAGACGCCCGTGCTTGTTCAGGTACACACCGCACACGTACAGGATCTGGTCGCCGTCGATCACGCGGCCGCGCTCGTCCACGGCCAGGCAGCGGTCGGCATCGCCATCGTAGGCAAAGCCCACATCCAGGCCCTGCTCCACCACGTGGCGCTGCAGGCGCTCAATATGCGTAGAGCCGCAGTCGACATTGATGTTAAAGCCGTCGGGCGCGGCATTGATCACGCGCACATCGGCGCCCAGTGCGTCGAACACCGGCTTGGCCACCGAGGATGCCGAGCCGTTGGCGCAATCGATGCCGATCTTGACGCCCTGCAGCGAAAAGTTCGCGCTGGCGATGAGCGAAGCAATGTAGCGGTTGCGACCCTGCATGTAGTCCACCGTGGCGCCGATGTGGTTGCCCGTTGCCAGCGGCACCTCGCTCTTGCCATCGATGTAGTCCTCAATGAGCTCCAGCACGTCCTCGTCCATCTTAAAGCCGTCGCTGTTGACGAGCTTAATGCCGTTATCGCAAAACGGGTTGTGGCTCGCGCTGATCATGATGCCGCAATCGAAGCAGCCCTCCACGGTCTGATGCGCCACGCCCGGCGTGGGGATCACGTGCAGCATATAGGCGTCCGCACCGCTCGCGACCAGACCGCTCACCAGCGCCGCCTCGAACATATAACTCGAGCGACGTGTGTCCTTGCCCACGATGACGCGCGCCTTAGCACTGCGGTTGGCGCCGTAATACCAGCCCACAAAACGGCCAATCTTATAAGCGTGCTCTACCGTCAGCCCAACGTTGGCCTCGCCGCGAAAGCCGTCGGTGCCAAAGTACTTCATGCGCTCTCCTTACAAAATAGGGGCGAACAGATTGCCTGTCCGCCCCAAAATGGTACTCGATTATCTGCGCTACCAGAAAAACCCTACGCCGACGCGCTGTCGCGAGCCGCCTGGCATGTAGGAGTCTGACGCAGCGTAAGCGGCTTGTCCCCCGCCTCGGCCGACGTGGTCAGCGTATACGTGATCGTCGTCGTCTCGCCAGCATGCAGGTCAACGGTGCCCGAATAGAAGGGGATTCCATGCCACGTAGCGACGCCAAGACCAAACTGGGTGCCCTCGACGGTCAGATCAGTAATGTTGCCGCCCGTCGGGGCAAACAGTGAGACATTCAGACGCTCGTCGTCACGCGCGGCATCGGGTGCGCTCGCCGCAACGTAGTCGGGCAGCTTGCCAGCCTCCTCCTGCGTCATGATGTTCGTCAGGGTAACGGTGATGCGATAGGAGCACGTGCCGTCACCGTTCTTGATGCCCTGGCCAATCTGCGTATCGGCGTTCAGGTACCAGTCGAGCTTGGAGAAGCTCAGGTTGTTAAAGTAAACGCCGGCAACAGGATCGGCACTCGGGTCATCCGGATTGGGCAGCGAAGCGTCAATGCCCGTCTCTTTGATGGCATTCTGCTCATCATCGTTTCTCATCCACGCGATCAGGCGGCCCTCTTCGGCACCGCGCTCAACGGCGCTGACAAGCTTCGTAACATCGACATCGCCGATACCGCCAAGGATCTTGTCGAAGGCAGCGCTGGCGACGGATGCAAAGATGCCGTCCGACTCCTCGACCGGATAGTTCCAGTACACATCGTGCATGAGGACCTTTGCGGCGTTGGTGCCGTCGACAACCGTTCCGTCGGGCAGCGAGACATTACCGACCAGGCCCAGCAGATACTGCAGGAACACCGGGTCGATACCGATGACGCCATCAACGTCCTGTCCATACTGGGACTTCCACAGCGCGGCGACACGCTGCGAGTTGCGGGGCCAATCAGGCGAATAGGTATTGCCCGAGTTGTACAGGTTGCTGTGGTTGCCGAACAGCGCCTCATCCTCTTCGTCGACGCTCTCGACTGCCTCATCCTCACTGAGTCCAATGCGGGGAACAAACTCGCCAATCGACATCTGGCCGTCGGTGACCGAAATCAGGCCCTGCGAACCGCCAAAGCCGCCGCAGGCACGAATCTCGACGTTGTTCATGGCGTACATAACATAGTTGCGCGTCTGGCCGTTGGCGCCGAGCATCTGGGGAAGGACGGGGGCGACCTTCTCCGCCGCGTCAACCGCGCCGTTGAGGGTGGCAAAGCCGTCCTTGGCCTTATCGACCAGCTCGGTCACCTGGGAAATATGAGTATCGCCAATGCCCTGGACCTTCTCGTTGGCGCTCTTGAACACCTTCGAGCTGCTGGAAAGCGAATCGGCGACCGCCTGCAGCGCGGACACGTTAATCATGCCGTCCTGGAACAGCTTGCCGGGCGTGGCCTGCGAGAGGTTATCGGCCATGGGAACCAGCGCGTTGCTCGAGACATCGGACAGGGCATCAATCATGGTGCGGGCTGCGTTGATGTCACTGCCATACACCGGGATAAACGATGCCGCCGTCCACAGCGGGCTCGAGGTCTCCGCCTTCATGCTGTTGCAGAGCTCATCGATCTTCTTCGCGTCGTCAGGCAGCGTCGAAAAATCGCCCGACGTGACCTTGTCCTTAAGGCCACCGACGATCTCGACAGCCTCCTTCGCTTCGCTCTTTACGGTCTTTGCCGAGTTAAGCAGCATAAAACCGCTTGCGCCAAGCGCAACGAGAAGCACCGCGACTACAGCGGCAATAATGGCGCCGGTGTGACGCTTTTTGCGCTCGCCCTTGCGATGGCGATGACGGACCAGACCGTCAGAGGTCGAACTCGACGAAGCGTCGCTACCGTAGTTCAAGCCAAAATCGTAATAATCTTCTTTGGAACCCGAGCCCGCAAACTCGGCACCGCTATCATCCAGGCGGGCAAACGTGCCAGTCTCGGAGGCGCCGGTGTAAATCGTGCCAAGGTTACCCGTAAGCCCCGCGCCACCGGCAGAGGGAGTATTGTTGGCGGCCTTGCCGGCATTAACGTTGCCGGCGCCATTCGCGGCGTTGGCAGCACCCGCGTTGTTCGCGGGTACCGAAGGAGCCCCGCTCGGCTGCGACGTGGAGGTTGCACCGTCCGCAAAGACATTTCCTCTTGCACGGCCGGTCTTTTTTGCCTTTTGAGACTGCTCGTACAGCGCGGTAAACATCGCCGTCTCGCCCGGGGACACGCGCTTACCGGAACCGCCCTGTCCAGCGCCGCCCGGCGTGCCGGCCTTACCAGCCCCGTTCGGACGCGGCGGAACTGCAGGGCGGCCGCTATCGCTGCCCTTAAAGTGATTACCAGCCATAAAGAAATCCTCGCAATTGAGTCGCAATGAAAAAGTCCATAACGTTACTAGTTTATGGCATTTTGAGCATCGACAGCTAAACTCCAGACACGGACATCAATTGGCGAAAATGCGGCACAACACCTTTTCTGTCTTGGCGGCGGCGCTAGCTACACCGTGAGGAACATCATCACGATGATCATGACAAAGCCGATAAGGTCGGTCGGCAAAAACACCGTCCCCAGCATAACGGCGCTGGTGATGGTCGCCGAAACCGGCTCCACAGTTCCGATGAGGCTCGCGCGCACCGAGCCGATGTCCTTAACGCCCTGCATATAAAGCATGTAAGCAAAAAACGAGCCGATAACCACGAACACCGCGAGCGCCTCGATGCCGGCAGCGTCGAGCGCCGGCATATGCGCCCAGGGCTGCACGAAGACGCACGAGACCACGCCCGCCGTGAGCATTGCCGAACCCGTGACGATGGGGCTGCCGTATTCGGGCAGGATCTTGGCGGGAATCACCGCCATACACGCGGCGCTGACCGCACACATAAGACCTGCTGCCAGGCCAAGCGGCGAGATATTCAGGCTGGTGGGGTCGCCGCCGGTGGCGATTAAAAAGGTTCCACCCAGAGCCAGGCCAATGCCGATGACTTCGCGAGTACGCGGCATGCGGCGATCGATCACGCAGGTGTAGCCCATGATGATAACGAGCTGCAGGCACTGGAGCACCGTCGCGGTTCCGGCGTTCGTCAGGCGCACGGCCGAAAGATAGCAAAACTGGTTGAACAGCAGGCCAAAGGCGGTAAAGAGCAGCAGCTGCTTGCGATCGGCGGGTGTGGTCCAAAGCTTGACCAGGCGTGCGCGGTCGCGCGTGACAACCACAGCCATAAAGAGCAGGCCGGCGAGAATCTGACGCACGCTCATAAGCCACAGCGTATCGACATGGTAGGTATCGAACAAAAAACTCGCGCTGGTGCCCGAGAAGCCCCAAAACGAACCGCCCACCAGCGTAGCCAAGACGCCCGTGATCATCTTGCGCGTCGAAGCGCTGTTCAGGCGGTCGCGCCATGCGCGACGGGTGTTGCGGCTGAGCTCGTCGGTGCCCTCGGGCACATCAATGTTCGATATATCGGTCATCGGCACCGAAGCCCCTGCGCCTTCGACCTGCTCGACACACTCTTTGCTCATTCCACTCCCCCGAAACAGCCTGGAAACAATTCGGCTTACCTTACCACGGCGAAGTCACCAGCTGGAGGCTTGTCCGCTTATCGGTAGGACAATTCCGCAGGCGTCTTTCCATAGCTCGATACCGCAATGGCCTTGCATTATGCGACAGCCAAATCGCGGCAGCAGGCTCTTTTGAAATGGATGCGAAAAAGCCCCCGAATTCCACAATGTAAGCGATTTTTAAAAATGTTCTTGCCACCGAGTTCAGGCTCCGTTATATTATCCCTTGCGCGCTTGCGCACCCTTGATCGGGCGTTTAGCTCAGGGGGAGAGCGCTTCCCTGACACGGAAGAGGTCAGAAGTTCAAATCTTCTAACGCCCACCAAATGTTCGCAGCTCAGAGGCTATGCCCTCTGGGCTGTTTTGTTTTATGTCGCTAAATCCGCCGGCAGTTCCAACCGCCCAACTAGCCAAAAGCCGACCATCTACTTGCCGATCTATCCATCGGCATAACCAATCAGTCCGCACCGCAACTTCTCAGCAAAACGCCGCGATGTCTGTGCCCTGCGGTATCCTTGAGCCACTTGCACCTGCAGCACCAAGGAGCCGCCATGCGCACCGAGCTCGATGTCCCCTTTTCGCACAAAGAAGAAGCCAAGGCGCTGGGCGCCAAATGGGACCGGACCAAGAAGATCTGGTATGTACCCAGCGGCGTCAACCCCGAACCCTTTGCCGAGTGGCTGCCCGGTGTTGACCGATCCGACCCCTCAGCGCCGTATATATATCTAGTACTGGGCAAGCGCGAGTGCTGGAAGTGTCACAAAGAGACCTCAGTCGCGGCCTTCGGCATTCCCTATCGAACCGATAACGACGAGAGCATCGCCATCGCGCACGCGCCCAACGAAGCCGGGTACATTGCCATCGACACGGCCAACGCCAACGCACTCGCCATCGTGCCCGCTCTTGGCTGCGTACCGGGCGAGATCCGCGACTACCTTCATAAGCGCTGCGGCTACAAGCCCGTAGGCGCGCGAGCCTCCAAAGCCCCGTCGCTCGGCAACACGTGCGCCAGTTGCGACGCACTGCAAGGCAGCCGCTATCTGTTCGAGGAGCCCTCGTCCCCGTTTGCCCTCACTGCCATCAACAAGCTGCCGGCACTGGAGTTTGTGCGCGTCGAAGTTGCCGGCGTCTTTGGCGTCCCGGCCACGCGCACCGACTTTGACCAGGCGCTCTTTACCTGGGCACGCGACCATCACGCCGAGTTCCACAAGCAGCTCGGTGAGGGGATTTATTTGTAGGGACGGAGAGGCCTTCACAGTCAGCTCCTCCGCATCACCTATCCCTCGTCGCCGGCGTCGTACACGATATCGAGGCCACAAACGGGGCATTTCTCCGGATACACCGGCATATGAACGCCTGTCTGTTTTCTCACTTCGTCGCTGAACCTGTCGCGCGCATCGATGAACCGAATGTCGAGACACGGTATTTGCGAGCCGCAGCAAGGGCAGGTGACGACAAACGACCCGCAATCAACCTCTACGCTCGGAAACATATTGTTGTCTATAAGGGCACACGGCAGTTTTCCGTACTTCCCCATCGCAATATCGCCTCGCCAGCTCATACATGCCCCTTCTCGCTATACAAATCAGGAAGAGCATGCACCGGCGGGCGGGCGCGAGATTGCATCGCCACGCGATCCGATCAAACAACACGATCGTCAAAGAATGCCAAAGCCAAATACGCTAATACGGCAGAAGCCCCGCCTTTTCACGCTTCTTTTCCGAGCGATCGAACTCAATGCGATGGGCCTCAAGAAACACCGTATTGGGTCGCCACTGACGCTCATTCGGCTGCCTTAGCGTCGCACCCGCAAAGGAAGCGTAGCCGGTCTTATCCAGCAGGTACGATCCGCACAGCCGATATTCGCCGCAAACAGGCTCAAACGAAATCAGATGAGCATCGAATAAAGCATGTAAGTCGCGCCGAAGCAGAATGCCGTTGCTGGCAACCTGCGATTTGGGTCCCGAGTAATTCTCGATATGTGCAGCCTCCAGAGCTTCGCTGACGCCGCAGTCCGACACCGCGCAACGGCCATCATAGGCGGCAACGAGCTGCTTGCGGAACCATTGCTGCCCCAATCGCCCGCGCCTTAACGCATAGCGGACCTTTTCGTCGTCGGTCGTACCCTGTCCGGCAAACTCAATATCGACGGGCATGTGCTTCAGATAGCTCATGTCGGGCGCAAAACGGGGGTCCGGTCCGCCTTTATGAACAGGACCGTGCAGAACAAACCATCCGTTTTCGGGCTCGAACCGTTCAACAAACGCAAGGCCGAGCACCTTGTAGCCCACCTCGGTTGCAAATATGACTCCGACTGGAACGCCACATTCCATGCAGTTGAGCATTTTACGGTTGTAATTCTGGTCTCGAGAACCAACGGCGCCTGGCGCTTGGACCGAATACTTAATGACCCACGTACCATCGTCCAAATAGAGCGGAGGTACATCGGTGTAGAAGCTCTTTTTAGAGTTATGGACCGAAAGCGCAAAGATCTTATTGGGATCTTGCTTCACCCGATCCTGGCCCGGCCAGAAGATCCCTGAATCCCGCGTTACGGGAAAGAAGTCCGAGCCAATTCTCAAACGATACTGATACTGAGGGCTATCTTCCTTGGTGTGGTGCGGAAGGCTGGTCCAAACGCCGCCGCGCTGTTCCTCACCCAGAAACCACTCCCATGCCTCAACGTATTCGGAAGGCACGAGACTGCAGGCGCGGTCATAGCTTGGTCCATCCATCAACGGAACAGCAAGGTCAATGTCGTTCATCGCCAGCACCTACAACCATACGAACGCGAGTCATGCCCCTCAATAATATGGCCGAGAGTCAATTATTACGAGATCTCATTCCGCGATCGGCACATCGTTGATGCTCTCGGTTTGCCGCTGGCGCGCTTGTACCCCGCTACCCCACTTCCCTGTATACTGATGTAGCACGTGTTTCATCCGAGCTTGTTGGGCCGGGTCGTTCATGGGAGGGTCTTATGGCTGCCTCGAATCCGCCTATGAACTGCACCCCAAAACTTGGACGGCTTAAATAAGAACTACGCCGCAAGGGACT
>CABUQK010000084.1 GCA_902493615.1 uncultured Collinsella sp. | reverse complement strand
AGTCCCTTGCGGCGTAGTTCTTATTTAAGCCGTCCAAGTTTTGGGGTGCAGTTCACTGGGCGAGAGGGGAGCCTTTCTTTGTGTTGGGGCTGTCTGACCGGTCGTTTGTCTCGATCTGTAACGGGTGAGGCTGATTTCGGACGTTAGATGTTACAGATCGAGACGGTTCCGCTGAGCTAACCATTTCATCTAAATCTGTAACACCAAAGGTGAATTTCAGCTGCTAGATGTTACAGATCGAGATAAACCCAAGGGGAGGGGCCGGTATGTCTCAATCTGTAACAGCTGGGACCGTTTTTACCGAGTAGTTGTTACAGATCGAGATTGTTTGGCCGAGTCGGGTCACAGGGTAACGTGCGGGCACAAAAAACGGAGCCGTGTTGCCACGACTCCGCTTTCAAGAGGATGGGTAAAGGAAACGAAATTAGCTCAGGTGCCAAATCTCGTCGTTGTACTGGGAAATGGTGCGGTCGGACGAGAAGGTGCCGGCGTTGGCAATATTGATGAGCGTCTTGCGCATCCAGGTGTCCTGGTCCTCATAGTCGGCCAGCACGCGCTCCTTGGTCTGGATGTACTCCTCGATGTCGAGCAGGGCCATAAACCAGTCCTTGCCCTTAATGTCGTCGTGCAGGCGCTGCAGGCGCTCGGCGTTGCCGGTCGCCATAAAGGCGGGGTTGGTGATAAAGTCCACCAGCAGCTTGATACCGGGCTTGCGGTAGAGCACACCGGCGTCATAGGTGCCGTCGGCATAGAGCTGCTCGACCTGTTTGGACGAGGCACCAAAGGTATAGATGTTCTCGTCGCCCACGAGCTCGGCAATCTCCACGTTGGCGCCGTCGAGCGTGCACAGGGTTAGGGCGCCGTTGAGCATGAACTTCATGTTGGATGTGCCGCTCGCCTCCTTGGAGGCCAGGCTGATCTGCTCGGAGATATCAGCGGCGGGGATCACGCGCTCGGCGGCGGTGACGTTGTAGTTCTCGATCATGACAACCTGCAGGTAGGGAGCTACGTCGGGGTCGTTTGCAATCCACTGCGACAGCGTCAAGATCAGATGGATGATGTCCTGCGCGATAGTGTAGGCAGGCGCCGCCTTGCCGCCAAAGATGATGGTGACGGGGTGCTTAGGTCTGTTGCCGTTCTTGATATCGAGGTACTTCCAGATGATGTAGAGCGCGAGCATCTGCTGGCGCTTGTACTCGTGGATGCGCTTGACCTGGACGTCGATGATGGCGTTGGAGGGAATGGTCACGCCCTGCTCGAGCGCCATGAACTGGCGCATGATGGCCTTGGCCTCGACCTTGGTGGCGGCCAGGCGCTCAAGAACGTCCTTGTCGTCGGCGAACTTGGCGAGTTTGCTCAGATCGCCGGTGCTGCGCCAGTCGGTGCCGATCACATCGTCGAGCAGGCTGGCGAGCGCGGGGTTGGCCCCATGGATCCAGCGGCGGAAGGTGATGCCGTTGGTCTTGTTGGAGAACTTCTCGGGATAGATCTCGTAGAACGGATGAAGCTCGGTGTCCTCCAGGATCTTGGTGTGGAGGGCGGCTACGCCGTTGATGGAGAAGCCAAAGTGGATGTCCATGTGGGCCATGTGGACGGTATCGTGTTCGTCGATGATGGCGACGCGCGGGTCATCGTGCTCGGCCTTCGCGATCTCATCGAGCTTGACGATAATGTCGGCGATGGCAGGGGAGACCTTCTGCAGGCTGGCGAGCGGCCACTTCTCGAGCGCCTCGGCAAGAATCGTGTGGTTAGTGTAGGCGACCATGGAGCGTACGATGGTCACGGCCTCGTCAAACTCGATGCCATGCTCGGTGGTGAGCAAGCGAATGAGCTCGGGGATGACCATGGTGGGGTGCGTGTCGTTAATTTGGACCACGGCATAGTCGGCCAGATCGTGCAGGTTGCTGCCGCGCTCGACGGCCTCGTCGATCAGGAGCTGGGCGGCGTTGCTCACCATGAAGTACTCCTGATAGATGCGAAGTAGGCGGCCCTGCTCGTCGGAATCGTCGGGGTAGAGGAACAAGGTGAGGTTCTTGGCGATCTCGGTCTTGTCGAAGTCGATGGAGCTGCCGGGGACCAGGCCGTCGTCGACGCTCGCCAGGTCGAACAGGCGCAGGCGGTTCTTGGTGGGCTGGCCGTAACCGGGCACATCGATGTTGACGAGCTTGGAAGTAACGGCAAAATCGCCGAACTCGACGGTGTAGGAGCGGTCATCGTCGACTAGGATGTCCTGCTCACCGAGCCACTCGTCGGGGACGGCCTTCTGCTGGTTGTCGACAAAGCGCTGACGGAACAGACCGTAGTGATAGTTGAGGCCCACGCCATCGCCGGTCAAGCCCAGCGTGGCGATGGAATCCAGGAAGCATGCGGCCAAGCGGCCCAGGCCGCCGTTGCCGAGTGACGGCTCGACCTCGAATTCCTCGATCTTGTTGAGGTCGTGGCCTGCGGCGGTGAGCTGGTCCTTAACCTCGTCGTAGATGCCGAGGTCGATCATGTTGTTGATGAGCAGCTTGCCGATCAAAAATTCGGCGGAAATGTAATAGAGCTTTTTCTTGCCGTTGTTGAGCGGGCAGGTGGCAGAGCGCTCCTGCACGAGTTTGACCAGCAGCTTGTAAATGCGACGGTCGTCGAGCTGCTCGAGCGAGGCGCCAAAAGACTGCTCGGCGAGTTCCATGAGGTTAATTTGGGGCATGTTTTCTCCTGTGATGGGTTGTTTCATGTCTGCAATTCATAAGAAGCCCGCGCGAGGGGATTGGGGTGGCCTCGCGCGGGAAAAGCAAGCGCGTCCGCACGGTGGGGAGGGGTCGGGCGCGGTAGCTCCTATTGAGGAAGCTCGATTTCGGCTTCCGACGGGATACGGAAGTAGGTCTCGGTCCAGTCGGTGAGCTTGTGCTCGAGCTCGCGGGTGATGGCGCCGTCGAGCATGCGCCAGGTCCAGTTGCCGCCCAGCGTGGCAGGGGTGTTGATGCGCGCCTCGTTGCCCAAGTTGAGCAAATCCTGCATGGTGTAGATGCACGTGTCGCTCACGCTGGCGGCGATGGTGCGATTGAGTGCATCTGTCATGGGTTCGCCGGCCTGCTGATGGGTGTACAGGGCTGCCTGCTCGCGCTGACGCGGGGTAGCCGTTCCCTCAAACCAACCGCGCGCCGTCTCGTTGTCGTGGGTGCCCACATAGGCGACGGTGTTGGCGATGTAGTTATGCGGCAGGTAGTACGAGTTGGTGCCCTCAAAGGCAAACTGCAGGATCTTCATGCCGGGGAAGCCCGAGTTGTCGCGCATGTCGATGACGCCGGGGGTGAGGAAGCCCAGGTCCTCGGCGATGATGGGCAGCGTGCCGAGCTTTTCCTCGAGCGTCTTGAAGAACTTGAGGCCGGGACCCTGCGTCCACGAACCGTAGGACGAATCGGGTGAGGAGAACGGCACCTCCCAATAGGCCTCGAAGCCGCGGAAGTGATCCAGGCGGATGACGTCGTACATGTCGAGGGCGGCGCGAATGCGGCCCTCCCACCAGGAGAAGCCGTCGGACTCCATGGCGTCCCAGTCGTAGATGGGGTTGCCCCAGTACTGGCCGGTGGCCGAGAACTGGTCGGGCGGCGTGCCGGCGACGCTCACCGGATTGCCGGCGGCGTCGATCTTAAAGAGCTCAGGCGTCGCCCACATCTCGACGGAGTCACGCGAGACATAGATGGGCAGGTCGCCGATGATGAGAATGTCGCGCTCGTTGGCATAGGCCTTGAGGCGGCTCCACTGGCGATCGAAGAAGTACTGCGTCATCTGGTGGTAGAGCATACGCGCCGGATGGTCGGCGCAGACCTTGGCGGAAGCCTCGCCGCGGGTGCGGAGCTCCGCGGGCCACTCCCAAAACGCCTTGAGACCGCACTCCTCTTTGACGGTCATGAACTCGCAGTAGGGAATGAGCCAGTCTTCGTTGGTTTGGACAAAGTCGTCGAAATCGGCTGGCTTGTTGGAGGCGAAGCGTTCGGCGGCACGGTCGAGAATCTGGCGGCGACCGCTAAAAATCGCGCCATAGTCAACGCTGTTGGGGTCGGAGCCCAGATACACGCCATCGATATCGCGCTGCTCCAGATACCCTGCCTCGATAAGCTCGGCAAAGTCGATAAAGTTGGGGTTGCCTGCGCGGGCCGAGAACGACTGATAGGGCGAATCGCCATAGCTGGTCGTCGTAAGGGGCAGAATCTGCCAGTAATGTTGTTTGCACGAGGCGAGAAAATCGACGAAGTCGTAGGCATTCCAGCCAAAGCCGCCGATTCCGTATGGTCCGGGCAATGACGAAACGGGCATCAGAACACCGCTTGCACGCTCCATGGATGCACTCACCGTCCTTTTGAATAAGGGGCTGCGCCGTAGATGGATAGACGGCTCGTCCCGAGTTTCCATTTCTATTGTCCCTATTGTAGAACATGTTGTTTAAACATGTATATAGAGAATGAAAAAGTTGCCGAATTTCGGTGAATGGTAGTGCGCCATAAAGACGATATGAGCAGAACAATGTGAGCCCCTGCTTCGTATCGTCTTTTGATTCGTGGGCCAAGGCTGACAATGGTCGTCGTCATTAAAATCCGGCAGCCAGCCAGGTTGCCACAATGCGAGACTGGCTCACAATGCCACATGTTGCCTCTATTGGCCTTGAGGTGCACGCCCGCAGCATCAAAGGATGCGCCTTCAATCCGTTCACGGGCGAGATCGGCGGGAAGCCCCTTCTCCTACGACCCCGCCTCCGTCGCCGACTCGATCCTTTCTATCGAGTCGCCCGGGGCAGTCTACGAGTCCGGCGTCACCGGCTTTCCCTTCTGCAGGGAGCCGCGCTGCCTCGGCGTGGACTGCGTCATCGGCGCGGTCTCCAAGATGCAGAGGCCCGCGGCCGACAAGCGACGCAAGACCGACAAGCGCGACGCCGAGTTTTCGGCCAAGCAGCTCGCACTGCACGAAATCGTCGAGGTCCACGTCCCCGACTGCGAGTGCGAGGGCGCCAGGGACCTCTCCCAGGCCCCCGCCGATGCCCGGGAGAGGTTACCGTGTTACCGTCAAGCAGCGCCTCTCCAAGTACCTGCCCAGGAATGGGCAGTGCCACCCCGGCGGAGACGACCAGAGAAGGAGGCTCGGGACGTGGACCAGGGCGCACTGGGCCTGGATCGAAGCCGCGGAGATGGCCGACCCCACGGCCCAGCAGACCCTCGACTGCTATAAGGAGCGCGTCAAGCGGGCGGTAGACGAGAAGAAGGACCTGGAATCCAAGGTGGAGTCCCAGTCGGAACAGCCCCGATGGAAGCCGACGATGGACGTGCTCAGCTGCATGAAGGGCATCGACGTCGTCATCTCCGCTGTTAGTGTTAGTGTATTTTTCACCGTTCAGTTTAATGCTACCACTGACAGTTGAAACGCCTGTGGAAGGGATAGCCTTGTTGGACGGGGACTATTCGTGATAGTATCGCGCCGCAACATCGAGGCGCGAATCGCCCATGTGGTGGCAGTGCGAGTTTCGTGAGGTGTGGTGTGGACGGGACGCAGCGTTTTATGGGTCTGGCCGGTCCGACTGGTGTGCAGTTCTGTCGGGCCGGCCGAGATTGGTGAAGAGATCGCGTTGTTGAATGAGCGAATTTTACAAGCAGCTCTTCAAGGCGCTCTGGGCGTTGGCTAGGGCTGCGCAGTCAATCGCATGCAGCGATAGGCGAGGTGATTGCTCGATGGGTTGGCGACTAGTTTTGTGCCGTACTTGCCCCGGTGCCGTCGTTATCTGCCGAGTACCAGAATGCGTAGGCCGCAACGACGGCATCGTAGACGGCTGCAACTACGTTATCCACGACGGCTGCGAAGTTGACTACAACGGGAATGGGGCCGGTTTTGGAATCCATCTTCTCTACTTCTGGGGTCTCGTACATGGGAACATCTCCTTAGAGTTGGGACAGGACGCTCAGGTCGCCTAGATCGTCATCGATTAGGTCGATATAGAGGTCGCCGTCCATATTGATGTCTGCAATCAACGATGAGATCTCTTCCATCTCGTCAATCGAGTGCATGCGATTGGCCAACGCGGTAATAACGGGTTTATCCCAAACGGTTGCCATTCCGGCATCGTAGTATTCCTGAAGACTGTGTTTGCGAACGTTTCCAATGATGAGAGGTATATAGGGGGATACGACGATATCGCCATTGGCGTGGATGGCCACTTGGTCAAATTGCATCTGCAGCTGGGGGAATCTGACCAAGTGGTCGATGGGGTCGCCCCACTCAAGCATGAAGTAGCCTCGATAGTCCGGATCGTATCGAAGGTCGTTGATCGTGTTGACTAGCCGACGGTATTGATTATTCGAAGGGCGAATCGTGCGGTTTCTTCGGGCTCTACCGAGGAGCATGAGCGGCTGAACTCTAAGGTCAATTCGGTCAGTTCTACCCGACGATTTCAGCTTGTCTCGAAGCATCGTGCAAACTGGTTTGAAATCGTCGACATTGAACGATGTCGGACAAAAGGCAATTGAAAGGTGCAGTGAGGCTTCGTTCAGCGTGATATCGATGGCGTCGAGCACCCGGTCGTATAATCCCGAGAGTCCTCGCATATGTTCGTGAGAATCGCGTAGGCCATCGAGGCTAAACTGTATGCCGTTTAAACCGGCGCGTTCGAGCTCATGCAAAGTATTTGAGTTTGCGAGCAGACCGTTTGACACGAGGTTGCATTTGACGCCAGATGCGCTGAGCCGCCGCAAGGATTCGATGACAAGGAGTGGACTTGAGTGAAGGCGATGTCGGACGTTATAGTTCCAATGGTGGGGTCATGCCTGCTGCTGGTGTTCGGAATAATGATGTATCGAGGCAAGCTCACGGGATTGCTTGCTGGAATGTCATCGCTATCGGGAGGGCGTTTAGAGGAGGAAAAGCGGACGGCCGAGTCTCTAGGCACAAACCGAGCGGTGGGGGCGGTTATAGTTTTCTCCGCAATATGTCTCCTTTTTTCGTCCCTTTTTCCGGACAAAAGGGCGATTTTCGGTCTGATGGTGGCTGCCGTAATAATCGCCGCACTTGCCTATGTAAATAGGGAGTCTATTCGTATGTATATCAAGGCGAAACGGAATCCTGGGCATCGCAACCCGCGATAGTGTTTTGCGAGGATTAACAATAAGGAGTGTATGGGAGCGATTAAGCGGCGAACTAATTCAGTTTTGGATAAAAGGTCGCTTGATGGGGGCTGGCATGTTTAAGAAGACGGTTAACGAGTTATTTCGCTGTAAAGGGTCGCGGCTTTTCGTGATTCTCATGTCGGTGAATTATGCTCTCTCGTGCGTCATGCCCGCCTTAAACGGTGGGTTTGTAGATTTTCTCGTGACGAATAGGGATCCATCTCGCGTCGTATGATTTGCAGCCTTTGTTGCCAGCATAGGGATATCGGCATCCTTCATGTCGTATGCGATGGGCGTGAACGTATCGCGCGTCATTTTGGAGATGACTACGAGACTGATGGGGGCCACGTGTGAGTCGTTTGAACGAGGGCCCTTGGAAAAGGGGGAGCAGGCGGATTCATCCTATACAACGCAGAGGGTGTATGCGGATTCGAATGCGGTGTCATCGTTTGTCGTGAACAACTTCCTGACAATCGGGCTTAACATCGTTCTGATTGTGTTTATTTTCATCATTCTGTTTTCAATTAACCCGGTGTTTCTGGCGTTAAGTACATGTTCGCTTGGGGCATCCTTCATTTTATTTAGGGTGTTGAAAAAGCCGCTGTACAACAGTTCGCTTGCGAACAAAGAGGGGTTGAGCAAGCTGTTCGCATCCGTGAGCGGCGAGCTGTCGCAGTTGTTTGACATTAAGTGCGATGGGGCATATGACCAGAGTGCCCGTACGCTCAAGGGGATATTCGAGGGGTACTACCCGATTTACATGAAAGCAAGTAGGGTCTCGAATCTGGCCACCTCGAGCGACGGCTTGATCTCATCTGTGTTCCGGGGAGCGTTGCTTGTGATCTCCGGAATGGAAATATTAAGCGGAAGAATGAGCATTGGCGAGTTCACAATGGTGAACTCGTATTACTCGATGGCGTTCGGATGCTTCAAATATTATTTGAATTATTTCAAATCATATCAGGACGCGAGGGCCTCGTTCGACCGATTGGAGGCTCTGTCGGAAGGCGCCGAGGACCGCGGCACCATCTCGGTTGGGCACGTGGAGAGCATATCGTTGTCCAACATCGCGTACCGATATGCGGGAAAGCCCTACTTGTACCGCGATCTCTCCGTGGAGGTCGAGAGGGGGAAAACCTATGCCATTACCGGGCCGAACGGATGCGGCAAAAGCACGTTTCTGAAGGTGCTTCTTGGACTATATTCTGCTGGTGGGCATCGGACTTTGGGGTCGGTGCCATATGAAGAGCTCGATATGGAGACGATCCGACATGACCTGTTTGCGGTGTGCCCGCAAAAGCTCTTTATTCCGAATGAAACGGTGGAACACTATCTTGAGAGGGCATCGATTCGGGGAACGGGCGAGCATCTCTGCGAGCTTGTGCCGAGTTTCTGCCGAACCGTCGAATCGTTAAAAGGTAAGAATTGTAGGGACCTTTCTGGTGGAGAGTATCGGAAGCTAAGGATAATCTCAGCACTTTGCAGGCAACCGGAAGTGCTTGTGTTTGACGAGCCGACGAATGATTTAGACGAAGAAAGCCGTCGGGAGTTCACGGAGTATGTCTCTCGAAACCCCTTTAATCAGCTAATTCTTGTTGTAAGCCACGATCAGGATTTGATTTTGGCATGCGATAAGAAACTGGATTTGAATTTCGACTCGAAAGATGGGCAATGCTGATGAGAAACGCTTGGAGTTCGGGATTGCGCGGCGTGAAGCGACCCTCTTCTTATCGAGTTCGTTACAATGTAGGAAAAACAGTAAGTAAGAAGACCTCTGATTGCTTTAGGAGGAGCTGTGGTGAATAGCGCCCAGAAGATCGATAAGTCCATCCAGAAGATGATGACTCTCGGAAGAAGGCTTGGGATTCTGTTTACGGCGCTGTTTATAGCGGTGTGTTGCTGTTCGGTGGTGGTGGTTATTTCCATTGGGCTTATGGCTGCTCAAGGAAAGGTTGATTTCCGATCTCAGCCGAACACATTGAGCAAATGGGCCGTTCCCGCAGTT
>CABUQK010000083.1 GCA_902493615.1 uncultured Collinsella sp. | reverse complement strand
CTTTCAAACGAGTCGTACCAGTTTTCGGAAAAAAGGCGCCCCCGCCCGTGAAGACAGGGGGCGTAAAGACGGAAATGGCCGTCGGGCGAAACGCCGCCGTTCCCCGATTGAGCGTACTTTTTGAGATCGTCGACTTGCGCCAGGATCACGCGTGCACGACGCGCAAATTCTCTGCCCGCCGGAGACAAAACAGCCTCCCCCGCCGATCGGTCGAGCAAAACAATCTGATACTCAGATTCCAACTTTTTGATTGCCGACGAAACGGCCTGCGGACTCACGTGAACGGCGCGAGCTGCTTTGCGCACGCCGCCATAGTTCGCTACCGCTTGAAGGTATTCGAGTTGAGAAAGCTGCATAGGTTACTCCAAAGGCAGCCAAGGCGACGGGCCGTGCGTCCTCAGATGAGGTTCTCGCCCAGGTTCTTGCCGCCGAGGACGTGCATGTGGAAGTGCATGACGGTCTGGCCGGCGTTGACGCCCTTGTTGGAGATGACGCGGAAACCGTCCTCCAAGCCCTTGACCTTGGCGACCTCCTGGATGGCGTGGGCCATGGCGCCCATGGTCTCGGCGGGCACGTTATCGGCGATGTCGCTGTAGTGCTTCTTGGGGATCACGAGCGTGTGGACCGGCGCCTGGGGATTGAGGTCGTCGAAGGCGATGACTTGGTCGTCCTCGTAAACGACGGTCGAGGGGATCTCGTGGTTGGCAATTTTGCAGAAGATGCAATCACACATGGTTGGTTCCTTTCTCGCAGACCAAGGTAATTATATTTGGTCGGGGTGGTTAGAACGAAAGGTTGTCGTCGGTGTTGGCGGCTTCGCCGTCGGCGAGCACGTCGTTGCCGTCGACGTCCTTCAGGAGCACCGAGACCTTCTGCTCGGCATCGGACAAGCGGGTACGCAGGCTCTTGAGGAGCTCGACGCCGCGGGTATAGCTCTCGAGCGACTCCTCGAGCTCCATATCGCCCGATTCCAAGCTGCGTATGATGAGCTCCAACTCCTGCGAAGCCTGCTTGTACGTAAGCTGCTCGACCGGGGTCTTCTCTGCCATATCTGTTTCCTTTCCTAAAGGTTTATCGCTATGAAACGCGGTCTACTCGACCGTATTGACCGTTGCTGCCACGTTGCCGTCTGCCATGCGCACGCGGATGGCGTCGCCGGGCTTAAAGGTCTTGGCGCTCGTAGCCACACCATCATCGCTGTATGCGATGGCATAGCCACGGGCAAGCACCTTGAGCGGCGACAGGGCATCGAGCGACGCAGCAGCTCGGCCCAGGTCGGACGCGGGTTTGCTGAGCATCGTACGTCCCTGATGCTCCAGACGGGAACTCGCAAGCGTGAGCGCATGGCGCTTGCCATCGAGTCCCGAGGTGCTTGTAGCCAGACGCTCGGGCAGGCGTTCAAAGCTGGATCGGAACGCCCCGACCGAGCGCGTTATGGCACCGGACAAACGATCGGCCGTCAAGGCAAGCTCTGACTCACGACGCTCGACCATAAATGTCGGATCGTTGAGACACGGGCGGCATGCGGCCGCATCGAGCGCGTCGCCCAAGCGAGCCGTATAGGTATCCCAGGAACGACGGCCACGCTGATCGAGCATCTCCAGGTCGACCTGGGCCGACCCAATCATCGATGCCATCGCGGCACCCAGGCGCTGATGGCGCGCCTCGAGCACATCGACCAACTCCGTCAGAGCCGGCGCCACCGATTCGGCCGCCGCCGTGGGCGTGGAGGCACGGCGGTCGCTCACCATATCGCAGATCGAGGTATCGGGCTCATGGCCAATGCCGGTCACCACGGGCACAGGACAAGCCGCCACCGCACGGGCAAGCTCCTCGTCATTGAAGGTCATGAGGTCCTCAAAGGAGCCGCCGCCGCGCACCAGCAAAATACAGTCGGGCGCCGGCGTAATGGAAGCGGCACGGCGCAAGCCCTCAATGAGCTCGACCGGCGCACCCTCGCCTTGAACCTTGGCGCCCACGCAGACAAGCTCGACGAGCGGATTGCGACGGCGCAGCGTACGCTTGACGTCGTCGATTACGGCGCCCGAAAGCGAGGTGACGACTGCCACGCGCGAGCAGAACACCGGAATGCGACGTTTGCGCGCTTCGTCCATCAGGCCCTCGCGGCGAAGCTTTTCGGCCAACTGCGCCACTTGTTGACGCAGCAAGCCCTCCCCCGCCAGCGAGAACGAGCGGGCGACAAAGCTCATGCGGCCCGTGGCCTTATAGAGATTGAAGCTACCCTTAAAGCTCACCTGCATGCCGTCGCGCAAGTCGAAGGTGCGCTTGAGATAGGCGCCCTTCCAAATGATGCAGTCAACGGCGGCCGAATCGTCCTTGATCTGGAAATAGCAGTGACCGCTTCGGGCGTTAGGACCACGAAAACCCGTGACCTCGCCCAGGACACTCAGCTGCGGAATGGCATCGAGCGCACCGGCAGCGATTTCTACCGCCTGGCTCACGCTGAGCTCCTTGCGCTCCTGCTCGTCCGAACCGTCGAACTCGGCGGAAACGGCATTGCCGGTCAGATTCCAGCCTGCCACGCAGCCTCCTTTCGTTATCGTGCACAAGGGCTCCGGCCCTGCGCAAATTCAAGTCCAACACATAGTACAGCGCCGCGGGGACACAAATCTCCGCGGCGCCTGTCAAGCCAATTTGTTATCGGTTGGAGTTTCTGTTGTAGCGAGCCATCAGGTAGAGCAGCTGAATGATCGAAGTGAGCGCTGCAGCAACATAGGTAAGCGCGGCTGCCGTCAGGACCTTCTTGGCACCATTGACCTGCTTGGAGCTCATGCCCGACTGCTCGATGTACGCCACGGCGCGGCGGCTGGCATCAATCTCGACCGGCAGCGTAACCAGTTGGAACAGCACGCTAAACGAGAAGAAGATCAGTGCGAGGGATGTGAGCCCGGCAATGTTCATAAACAGGCCCAAGAGCAACACGATGGTCCAAGTGTTCTGGGTAAAGTTGACAACTGGAACCAGGGCGGTACGCACTTTCATCATGGCGTAACCGCTTTGACGCTGGGCGGCATGGCCCGCCTCGTGGCAGGCGACGGCAACGCTTGCGACCGACCCGCCCGAACGGTTGGCATCCGAGAGATACAGGTTATTGTCCTGCGGGTTGTAATGATCGGTGAGCTCGCCGACGACACCCTTGATACCCACGGCGTTGCAGCCGTTGGCGTCGAGCATGCGGCGAGCGACCGTGGCACCCGTGTCGCCGTCCGAGCGAACCTTGGACCAGGTTTTGTATGTCGAGTTGATATAGTTCTGTGCGGCAAGGCCAAGCACCGTGCAGACAAGAACAACCAGCAGGTACAGCGGGTCGATGCCAAAGCCGTATCCATAGTAATAGGGCATGCGAATTCCTCCGAATCGAGTTACACGTTGAAGGCATTCTACCCACTCGCCCAGCCAACGAGACGCCATCGATGTTTTGGCATTGCTGCTCTAGAACGTTTGCAGCGTTTGGTAAAACCGCGTAACTATAAAAGCTCGATTTTGCCGTCCTTCACGGTGAGTCCCATGTTGCCCGAGAGCAGATCGTCCAGGCGCGAGCCCACAAGCTCAAAGCGCCAGCCTTCGCGCAGGGGGCTCTGCTCGGGGTGCTCAATATAGTCGGCCAGGTCATCGCGCGAGGCAATGACCGAGGTCGCCACGCCCGAGCGCTCGGCAACCAGGCGGATGAGCGCGAACATCAGGTCCGTCACGCTCTCCAACTCCGGCGAAATCTGACGGTGCCCGCGCACCATGAGCGGCAGGCGATCGTGCGGGCAGCTCGCGCCGCGCTTGATGGCCATGAGCGCACCGTCCACGTCGCGCTCCCCCAGCTGATCGGTACCGCGAATGCTACGGAACTCCTCAACGCGCACGGGATTGCGCTTAACGAGCGCAAGCAGCGTGTCGTCGGACATGACCCACTTGCGCGGGATGTTACGGCGCTCGGCGCGGTCCTCGCGCCAGGCGGCGAGCTCGCGTGCGATGCCCAACTGGTGACGGCTGCACGAGTTGATGCGTTTGACCTTGCGGAACGCCTCGTGGCGATCGGCGCGATAGTGCGATTCGTCAGCCAGCGGGCGCAGCTCGTCGAGCACCCAGTCCACCCGGCCCAGCTCGCGCAGGCGACTCATCATCTCGGTATAGGCGACAATCAGGTACTTGACGTCATCAATCGCGTACTCAATCTGCTTGTCGGTCAGCGGGCGACGCGACCAGTCGGTCAGCGACTCGGTCTTGGGCAACGAGACGCCGCAAAACGTCTGCACGAGCGCGCCGTAGGAAATCTGCTGGCGCTCGCCCAAAAAGGCGGCGGCGACCTGCGTATCGAAAATCGGTCGCGGCAGCACGCCCACGGTATGGAGCATGACCTCCATATCCTGCGAGCACGCGTGGAAGACCTTGATCACGCTCTCGTCGGCCATAAGCTCGGCCAGCGGCGATAGGTCGTCGATTACCAGGGGATCGACCGCAACGCTCTCGGCAGGGGTGGCAATCTGAACCAAGCACAGACGCGGATGAAATGTGCGCTCGCGCAAAAACTCGGTATCGACGGCAATCGCGTCGAACTCACGGGCGCGCTGGCAAAAGTCGAGTAGAGCCTGATGTGTGGAAATGTACATATCAACCCATCGAATAAGGTTAGGCCCGAAAAACACGGGTAGGATATCGGCATTGCCTTACAACTATACTCGGTTAGTCACAGAACGGGAACGTAAGTATGCGCTGCCTTATCATCCACAACCCGGCATCGGGCCCCAGCTCAGATGAAATCTACGCATTTACGCACGCCCTCGCGCAGGGCGGCGACGAGGTCGTGATGCGTTTTATCGGCGATGGCATGGAGCCCGAGGACGCCGTGGCAGACGTGCGCGAGTTTGACCGCGTGGTCGTTTCGGGCGGCGACGGCACCGTCTCCAACGTGCTCGATCAGATGCGCGGATGCGGTGTCCCCACGCTCGTCTTCCCCTCCGGTACGGCCTGCCTGTTCTTCAACAACATCGGCAATGCCCCCGAGGCAGCGGCGCTTGCCAAGGCTTGCCGCGCCGGTCGCACGGTCAAAGTCGACATGGGCGAGCTCTTTTGGCTCGACGAGGACGGCAACGAGAAGCGCCACGGCTTTATCATCATCGCCGGCTCGGGCTTCGACGCCGAGATCATGATGAAGGCCGCCCCCACCAAAAACGACATCGGCGAGATCGCCTACTTCCTCTCTGCGCTCGCCACGCCCAACCCTACGGTAGCGCACTTTACCATTGAGCATGACGGCATTGTCGAGGAGCTCGACGGCATCTGCTGCATGGCCGGCAACACCTCGGTCATCCAAAACGACATCAACCTGTTCCCCGACTGCCGCATGAACGATGGCATGGTCGACATTGCGGTCATCGAACCCGTGCGCACCGTGCAGCTGTTGCCTACTGTGATCACCGCTGCGCTTGACCCCGCCGGCAAGGTACTCGGGCGCCCGCAGTTCAAGATCATCCAGACCAAGGAAGCCAAGATCACCTGTACGCCGTCGCTGGGCATGCAGTTCGATGGCGAGATTATCTCCAGCAACTCGGGCGTCTTTGGTGCCCGCGCGCTTCCGCAATCCCTAAACCTCATCGTCGACGAATTCTCACCGCTCGGAAAATAGGAGGACCCCATGAACGACAATCCCCTGATCGGCTTTATTGTCATCGTCTTGGCCATGCTCGTCGGTTACGCCATCAACGTGATTCACCGCCGAAAGAAGTAAATCTACATTGGTATGATATTCATCCAATTATCGTCTCCCCTACTGTTTATGCATTTGCCAAACAGCGGGGGATTTTTCATTTCGGGTATTTCCAGACGCTTTATTCAGGTGCAGTAATTGCAGGGAGTCTTTATTTGGCTAAAGCTACAAACTGAGTATAATTAACCACTCATCGCATATTTCATTACGCTTATCGAGTAAGTATCTTTCATAGATGAATATTGTTTCCAGTTCGTTACGCTAGTGGGGTGTCTTTATTTGCTGAAGCCCTCTGGCGACAGAGGGCTTTCGCACGCTGGGAGGGATTATGAGGAAAACTCACCCCGTCAACGCGCTCAAGAAGCTAGGCATAGGCCTCGCCTTTGGAGCTGCAACCATCATGTCCATGCCGACCTCTGCGCTCGCCTGCACGCAGATCTACATGGGCAAAAACCTAACGGCCGATGGCAATACGTATTATGGCCGCACCGAGGACGTTGGCACACGTTACCTCAAGCACTATGGCATTGAACCCTCGCATGGTCCCGGCCATATCTACGGCTCAGACGAGTCCGACTTCGCATACACCTCGACCAAGACCACATATCGTTATAGCTACGTGCGCGACCACCCTTCGCAGTGGCACGGACGCTGGGACGCCTACTCCGAAGCGGGAATTAACGAGAAGGGCGTTTCTTGCTCTGCCACGCTGAGCACGAGCATGAATGACGAAGCAAAGGCCGCAGATCCCCTGACCAAAACAGGCATCAGCGAATACGTCTACGCCGGCGTCATCCTTGGCGAGAGCGGCACGGCCCGCGAGGGAGTCGAGCTCATCGGCAGGCTCATTAACGAACAGGGCGCCAACGCCAACGACCAGCTCATCATTGCCGACAACAATGAGACCTGGCTGTTCGCCGCGCTTTCCGGCCATCAGTGGATTGCCATGAAGTTGACCGATGATATCGCATCGCTCAATCCCAATATCAGCAATCTCAACTTCAAGGTTAACCTCGATGACACCGTAAACTGCATTCACTCCGAAGGCATTAAGTCCCTACCTGAAGAAAAGGGTTTCGCCAAGTATTTCGACGACGGACAGTTCGATGTTGCCCAGACCTACGGTTCGCCCATCGACAAAACTTCCGTTCACGCTTGGTCGCGCTACGTCCAGGGCCGCGATTACCTTGGGGCTCCGCTTACTGAGGGCACCGACTATGAAATCGTCCAGGACACTAGCGAAAAACCGCGCGCTAAGGTTGGCGCCATGGTAAATGAAATGCAGCCGCTGTTCTTCCAACCCGAAAAGTCCGGTTGGAATACTTTTGAACTTATTCGCGCCTTTGGCAATCGTGGCGAAAACGTTCCCGGCCTCAGCGCCAACACCGATGGCGCCTATTGCATCGGCACCGAGCGCAACGGTGAGGCCCATCTCTTCCAGATTCGCAACGGCCTCAACCCTGAAATTGCGACCATCCAATGGGAGATGCTCTCTCGAGCTGAATTCTCCATCGCCATCCCGCTGTACTCCGCCCTGATGACCGAGGTCAGCCCCTACTTCAGCGACCAGACCGTATCTTTCGACCACTGCGACGAAACAGACGTTGTAAACAACGAAGAGCCTGAGAACTCCATCAACTACGTCTTTATGGACATCAGCTCGCTTGCCTTCGAGAATCGTGCCACCCTCGGTGCTGGCGTCCATGCCTATCTTGACGCCCTCCAGAATGAGCTCATCGAGCAGAACAAGGAAGTTGACGCCGCCATGCTAGCCGAGACGACCACCGAGGGCCGCACTGCCCTGGCCAACAAGGCCGGCAAGGCTGCTACCGAGAACACCTACAAGAAGTGCAAGGCCCTGCTCCAGGAGATGCGCGCCTATCAGAAGGCCGAAAACTTCGACCAGCCCTTCACCCCGAGCGACCTGAACACCGAGACCAACGGCCTCAAGGTGTCCATCACCTACGCCAAGGACGCTCTTGCCACCGACCCGGTAACCCCGGATCAGCCTGGTACTCCTGAGCAGCCCGGTACCCCCGAGCAGCCCGCTAAGCCCGAGCAGCCCACCACCAAGCCCGAGAAGCCTGGCAAGTCGGACACCACGACCACGGTAACCACCAACAAGACGAACACCAAGGGCGGCCTGCCCACCACCGGTGATCGTTTTGATGGCCGCATGGTGGCCGCATTCGCCATCGCTGGCGTTGCCGTCATCTCCGCGGGCGGTTACTTCCTCTACCGTCGCAATAAGGAGTAACGTCTTAGCTGAGCGGACAAGGCAGCAATGGCAGCCTCGCCCGCTCAGCCCGCTCTTTTGACCGGCGGGAAACCCGCCTGAAATCTTTTTAAAAAAGATTTCCCCGCACACACTTTGCTGTGCTATAGTGCAGCGCAACAGCAACAAGGTGCGACCGCGCCACGGCATCATGAAAGGAGCCACCGACATGAAGAACACGATGAAGTCTCTCAACAACTGGTGGTGGCGTGATGCGAATACGATCGGTCGACAGTGAGTCCCTCACGCCTGCTTTTGCGCTCTAGGTGATTGGAAGGCCTCCGGTTTCGACCGGGGGCCTTTTTCTATCTCGAGCCCGATCGCATTCGCATCACGCGCCTCCGTTTTTCTCTTACACTCCCCTTTTTGAAAGGATTTTCACCATGTCTCAGAACACCACCGCCACCGCCCAGCCCCGCACCGTCCAGACCGCCGACCGCGGCAAACTCGATGTCCGTGCCCTCGTTCTGCTCGCCATCCTGCTCGCCGCCGGCTTCATCCTCAACTTCACCGTCGGCAAGGCAGTCTCGAGCATTTCGGGCGGTATGATCAGCCCCGAGTTCATCATCTCGGCCTTCTGCCTCACCATTCTGGTCGTTCGCCCCAACATCGGTCAGGCGCTCGTCATTGGCCTCATCTCGGCTGCCGTGATCCAGATCACCACCACTTCGCCGTTCGTCGATTTTGCCGCCGAGGGCATCGCCGCCATGCTCATGGCCGGCATCGTCAACGCCGCCGGCAAGAACGGTCAGGTCAAGCCCGCCATCGCCATTGTTGCAACCTTCCTGACCACCTTTGTCTCCGGCGTCATCTTCATGGTCATCAAGATGGCCATGCTCGGCGTGGTAGGCGAGCTCGCCGCCGCCATGCTGCCCGTCGTTGCCATGACCGCCGTCTTTAACGCCATTCTGGTCGGCGCCCTCTACCTGCCCATCCAGAAGGCTCTTAGGCTCAACTAACCCGCTCGGCTTTACGAGCCACCCCATCTTGGCGTTCATTCGTCGCTCGCGTACCCAAGTACGCTTCGCTCCTCTTTCTTGCGCCAACCTGAGGCCCCTCGTAAAGCCGTCTCCGTGCTTCACCACCAAAGACTGTCCCAAACGGCTAGCTCTTGGGGACGTTCTTAAACGACTAGTCATTTAAGAACGTCCATTACAGTCGAAATTGTCAGCCCGGGACCGTCTCGG
>CABUQK010000082.1 GCA_902493615.1 uncultured Collinsella sp. | reverse complement strand
CACCGTCAGCGGCCACGGCCTCAGTAGCAGCGGCCTGGCGCTCTGCGCGATCCCACACGCCCGAGCGGCCGCCCTCCTTGTGCAACAGGCGCACGTCGACAATCTCCATGCCGCGATCGACGGCTTTGCACATGTCGTAGATCGTTAGGCACGCGGCACTCGCGCCGGTCAACGCCTCCATCTCGATACCCGTCTTGCCCGTCACGCCGGCCGTAACCAGTACGTGAAAGCCAACCTGCCCGTCCGTGCGCGCCGGTGCCCAGCCCTCGGGCACGTCCTCGGCCGGCGTCCCCGCCGCAGCGATGGGCGCAATGTCGCACTTGCTCTTGGTAATGAGCAACGGATGGCACATGGGGATGATGTCGCTCGTGCGTTTGATGGCCATGATGCCCGCCACGCGCGCGCAAGCGAGCACGTCGCCCTTTTTGGCGCGGTCCTGCAGCACCATGGCCTGCGTCTCGGGGTGCATGAGGATGGTGCCCTCGGCGATGGCGATGCGATGGGTCTCGGCCTTGTCGGACACGTCGACCATGCGCACCTCGCCCTTGGCATCCACGTGCGTCAACTCGTCACGACGGGCGTCGCGGGCGGGCTCGGTGGCAGCGCTGGCAGACGGCTGCGCGTCTGCAACGGCATCGGTGGCCGCAGCCGTGACTTTGTGGGCAGACATCGCGGCCCTGCGAGCGGCCTTGGTGGCGTCGGCGTACCTGCTCTTGGCCATATGATCATCCTCCGATTTGGGACATAAATCGTTGCGTGCCCTCAATTATCGCGTGTTCCTGCGGTTTGTGGGCCACGGCATCGCGCCAAATCGAAAGTACCTGCATATCATCACCACGGCGCAGGGCGTCGCGCACCGAATACTCGGCATCGCTGAACAGGCACGGACGCACGTTGCCATCGGCCGTCAGGCGCAGACGGTTGCAGTTCGCACAAAAATGGTTGGACATGGCGCTAATAAAGCCGACCGTTCCCGCCGCGCCCGGAAAGTGCCAATAGCGCGCAGGGCCCGCGCCGGCAGGAGCGTCGTTGATGTCGAGCGGTTCGAGCTCGCCCAGTCCCGCCGCGGCGGCCCCGGCATTGATGCGCGCCCGCAACTCGTCGCTCGGAACGGTATCGCTCGCGTCCCACAGCTCGGGATTGAGCGCGGGCGCATGCGGGTCCACAGCGCAATGCGAGCTCGTGCGCTCGTCGCCAATGGGCATGTATTCGATAAAGCGCAGGTGGATGGGGCGGTCGAGCGTGAGCCGCGCGAGGGCCGCCACATCTTGGTTGAGTCGGCGCACGACAACGCAGTTGACCTTAACGGGCTCAAAGCCCCAAACCAGCGCCGCGTCGATGCCAGCCATGGTCTGCTCGAGCCGACCCAGACGCGTGATCTTTCCAAAGAGCGTAGGGTCGAGCGTATCGAGCGAGATGTTGACGCGGTTAAGCCCGGCATCTTTGAGCTGCGGCGCCAGCTTGGGCAGCAAGGCGCCATTGGTGGTAAGCGAGATGTCCTCGATCTGCGGAATCGCGCGGATGTCGCGAATGAGCGGAATAATACGGCGGCTAACCAGCGGCTCGCCACCCGTCAGGCGCACGCGGCGAATGCCCTCCCCCGCCACCAGGCGCACAAAGCGGGCGATTTCCTCGGCGCTGAGCAGCTCGTCGTGCGCGCGGGGCGCCACGCCATCGACCGGCATGCAATAGATGCAGCGGAAATTGCACTTGTCGGTAACGGCAATGCGCAGGTAGTTGATATCGCGGCCAAAACCGTCATGTTGCACGTGCCCGTCCACGCAGCCCTCCCCTCACGCGGCGTTTTATTCTTCGGAAAACATAATACCCCACGAGAGAATCATGCCGACACCCGTACGACAGGACAGGTCGCTTCGAGCAAAACGGACTTTCCAAGCCCATCCTCAGCACAGACCATCACAACATTCGATGCTTTTCCCGTTTTTAGCGAAAAACGTCGAATGTTGTGATGGTTTGCCTGCCCGCAGCACCCCGTAGAAGGACCAAAGCGCCCCTAAAGGCCGCCCTCCCAGTGCCGAATCACGAATTCTCGCAGGTCATTCTGCCGCTTTTGGAATGCTTCGCTTCGGTCGCACTTGATACCCATAGCGAGCGCGATGGCGTTCATCGCCCGATGCAATTGCAACTGATGGGCAAACTGAATCCCGGTGAGGACGATCATCCTAAAGCCCAGCGCGCTCAGCACGGTCATACGCTCCGCATCCGACGCGCTGCGCTGTTTATCAAGATGGTCCGAGCCGTTGTATTCAATCCCCGTACCGCTTGCAGGCGCATATACGTCGATCTCGAAATACCCGGCCTTTGCGAGATACTTGAACTCGTTGGGAACATCGACCCGATGGTTGAGCTCGATCTTGGCGTATCCCAGCCCTCCCTGAGAACGTTTTGCTGCGACCATGATTGCGGTGGCCGTCTCCATGGGCGACCGCGCGCCATCGTGCACACGCTTGAGCACGGCGGCCGCGCGTATAGCCCCCTGACGAGATCGGTCCTCATTGCAATAGGCAATCATGTCGGCAACGGTATACCTCTGCCCCATCTCGATATAATCGCCTGTCGACAGATGATTCAAATGGTATCGAGCGCAGATTTCGTAGCCGTATTCCAGCTGCTCGGGCTCGCTCATCCACGAACCCGCTTGGACAAAGCACATGGCCTCATCAACCACCAGAAGGCCCTCCGCCACCTCGATAAGATGGCCTGGAGGTACCGGCGCTCCAAACACGTGACACCTAAATCCAGCCGGCGTCGAGCGCTCAAAATCGAAGTTGACGAGCGTGTCGATATGATCGAGCTCTTCTCGTGGAATACCAAGCGAAATCAGATAGTCGGCAACGATCTCGACTGCCGTTGAAGCCCTCAGCCCCTTGGCATCGAGTCCCAATTTGGGCAGGCTCGCGGTCGGCTCCGCCTCGTTAGCAAGCGAGTCCTCATCGTATAGGCTGCTTGCTCGCGAGAACGGCTCGGACGGGCGCGCCACGTTGTGGTACAGCCAGGCAGTCTTATGGGACAGGACGATCGGCAGGTCCATGAGCCCTCCAATGGAGTCGGATAACCAACCTTTTTCCCCTGCCTACGGGTGCGCACACCTTCGCGCGCAAGAAAGCGATTCTGCCCGGTCGAGTGGCAGAAAAACCATCACAACATTCGATGCTTTTCCCGTTTTTGGCAAAAAACGTCGAATGTTGTGATGGTTTGAGGCAAGGTGAGGGGCACGGAGGGGTCAAAGCATCGTGCTTGGAGCGTGACTTTTTTCGCCCCACTGTCGACACAAACCTTGACTCTACAATCGTTGTAGGGTTTTCACTACACTGGTACCTAAACGAACCAAGCCAGAAAGCCCCGCCCATGGAACACGACCTCACACGCGGCAATGTCCTTAAGACCATCTCGGTCTTTGCCCTGCCTTATATGCTCTCGTACTTTTTGCAGATGCTCTACGGCATGGCCGACCTGTACATGATGGGGCAGTTTAGCGGTGCCGCCGGCATCACCGCCGTGGGCAATGGCGCGCAGACGCTCTACATCATTACCGTGACGCTCGTGGGCCTGGCCATGGGAACGACGGTCATCGTCGGCCACGCCGTTGGCTCGCGTCGCTTCGATCGCGCCGAGACCGCCATCGGCAACACCATTACGCTGTTTATGGGCGTCTCGGTGGTACTGGCCGTCATCTTGTTTGCACTATGCCCGCAGGTTGTGGCGCTCATTGGCACGCCGCCCGAGGCAGTCGAAGGCACCGCCGCCTACCTGCGTATCTGCTTTGTCGGCATTCCGTTTATCGCCGCATACAACATTCTTTCAGCCATCTTTCGCGGCCTGGGTGATTCGCGCTCGCCCATGTACGTGATTGGCGTGGCGTGCATCATCAACATCGCGCTCGACTTTCTGTTTATCGGCCACATGGGGCTCGGCCCCGTGGGCGCGGCGCTCGGCACGGTAACCGCCCAGACGGCAAGCGTTGCCCTCGCGCTTGTGTGGCTCAAGAGCCGCCGCACGAACATCCACGTTAAGCGTAGCGACCTGCGCCCCCAGCCCGAGGTGCTCGGCAGCATTCTTAAGATCGGCGTGCCTGTGGCTGTGCAGGACGGCTGCATCCAGGTGGCGTTTATGTTTATCACCGTCATCGCCAACCACCGAGGACTCCTCGACGCCGCCGCCGTAGGCCTGGTCGAGAAGATGATCAGCTTTTTGTTCATTGTGCCGAGCTCCATGGGCGCCACCGTCAGCGCACTCACGGCGCAAAACGCCGGCGCGGGCAAGGGCGACCGCGCACGTCAGGTGCTCAAAGACGCCATGACCATCTCGGTAGTGTATGGCTGCCTGATCACGGTGCTGATGTGGCTGGTGGCGCCGGCGTTTATCGGCTTTTTTGCCAAGGACCCCGCGGTGGTCGCGGCCGGCACCGGCTATATGCACAGTTATATTTTCGACGCAATCTTTGCCGGCATCCACATTTGCTTTAGCGGCTTTTTCGCTGCGTATGGCAAGAGCTACATCGGCTTTGCGCACAACGTGCTGGCCGTGGCACTCATTCGCGTGCCCGGTGCGTGGCTGTTGTCGAACGCCTATTCCGATACGTTGTTTCCCATGGGCATCGCGTCGCCGTGCGGATCGATTTTGTCGGCAGTCATCTGTGTTATCGCATTTACCGTACTCAACCGCCGCGGGGCTTTTGACAAGTTGGCAGCGTAGCGGGGCAACGCAGGCCTGGCATCCCTCCCCGACTCCATTGAAAGGAGCGGTCCTGTGACCGACATGCCAAGTGAACATACCGAGGGCCTGCTCCGCATTGGCGAGGTGGCGCGCCTGTTTAACCTGAGCGTGGGGACGCTACGTCATTACGAGCAGATGGGCTTGCTGGACCCGGCGCACATCGATCCGGCGAGTGGGTACCGCTACTACGGATCGCGGCAGCTCTCCACTCTCAACACCATCAGTCACCTGCGTGTTCTCAACTTGCCCTTGGCGCAAATCCGTGAGTTTGTGACCACGCGCGATGTGGACCTTATGCAGCGGCAGCTGGCTCAGCAGCAGGAGCTCATCGAGCGCAAGCGCCGAGAGCTGGAGCGTGTGTCGCGCAAGATCGATAGCCGGCTTGCGCTGCTGCACGATGCCTTGAACACCGAGCTCGATACCATTTGCACAATCGATGCGCCCGAGCTTCGCTGCGCCGTATTGCGCGAACGTGTCAAGCCTACCGACGCCTATGCGCTGGAGTGGCAGATTCGTCAGCTGCAGAAGGGCCAGCACGAGACCTTTGTCTTTCTGGGCAACTTAGGCGTCGGGATTAGCGCCGAGCGCCTCGCAGCCGGCGACTTTGATGGCTACGACGAGGTCTTTTTGCTGCTCGATGACACCGATGATTACGTGGGCGACGTCGAGACGCGAACCGCCGCGCGCTGCCTGACCATTAGCTTTCGCGGCACGCATGGGCAAGCAGCCCCGCGCTACGAGCAGCTGCTCGGCTATATGCGCGAGCACGGCCTGACACCCGCCGGGCCCTCGCGCGAGATCGCCCTCATCGACGACATCATCAGCGACGACCCGGGGGCGTATGTGACGAGGATCGCGATACCGGTCCGCTAATCACTACCATTTATCGAGCAATTCCATCCATTTACCTTAATCCGAATTAGATTGTATTATGTAGCAAATAAAATGACAGCATATTGCCCCCCATAGGCAGGAGACATTATGCCCAGAGTTCAATCACGTCGCTCGTTTCTTCTCGGCCTAGCCTCGATCATCGGCTTATCCGCGTCACGCCCAACAAGAGTATTCGCTGCCGACTCAAACTCATCCGTCGCTTTTACATCAGACCTAGCACAAGACTACGCGCTTTCCCTGTTGCCCATCGTCGACGGATCCGCGAACTTAGAGATCGAGCAAATCGTTCCCGTATGCCAACAAATCGGCCTTATCTGTGGCTATGAAATCAGTGTCACAAGGGAAGGAAGCCCCTACGGTTATTTAATACTTGACGCATCATATCCTGGGCTTCTGAAGGAGATAACCCTCGGCGATACCATTCTTCCGATTTCAGCTTCTCTATCAAACGCCATTTCAACTTATTCCGGCCAACAGGCCACAAACCCAACCGTACTAATTTCGTACAACGATATTGAATATGGAACTTTGGTGCCAGGAACTAGAGACTGTGTAACCAACTATAACAATATACGGTCTGTCCCAATTGTCACCGAAAAGGGTATAGCACCTCAAAGCAATAACCCAACTTCATGGGATGCAGTCATTATCAATGAAGATGACTTGATGTTGCATTTCCAAATAGACGATTTAAACGGAATACCGTTCCGAGGAGTCTCGGAATCATTAGTTGAAGCCCGCACTAATAAGTATGCATGCGTCGTTTCTGCCTTGTACGCTGTATCAATGCATTACGGTCTCACCAGTTCAAACGCTAATCAATTTAATCCCGATTATTATAAAGAAATATGGAACGTCACTGGCACAACAACGTATAAGACCAATGATCAGGGCGTCGAGTACGGAAGCACGATCATCCCAGATGGAATTGTTCCGTTTAAAAGTCTTGCCGCTCAAAAGGGTAGAGCACTTAATACTCAATTTTTCGGTTATCAGCCTCAATTCGCTCAGTACAGAGCAACTATCGATCAAGGGAATATCGGCTTGTATCATATGTGGATCAACAGCCGAAACAGTGAAGGATCCGTCGAGCTATCAGGTCATACAGTCACGGTAACTGGCTATTTTACTGGGCATAATGGAAGCTCTGGCATCGAACTGCAGTGGCTCGAAGTATTCGACGGATGGAACACTTATCCCCGAGCGATTAACTATGCAACGCCCAATATGGTCAAATTGAACGGAACAGTCTTTTGGTAGACCGGATGGCACCATCAAAATGCTATGGCACCACGGCCTTTGCCCTGGTTACGATATTGGTGATTTTCGCTATGTTTGCATCCGTTTCTTCATGCACAGATAGAGCCCGCTATAGCGGAGGAGATGATTACCTTGTCTTTGGAGCCGGCAGCGTTCATTCTATTGAGGGAACGGAACTCGTAATCCAAACAGACAACAGTCCCCGCTACACCGACGCTGGAAAGCAAACCCGGATTACATTCCCCTCATCTGGCCGAATCAAAGACAAGCTTTCCCAAATCAAAGTTGGGACAAGAGTTTCCTACTCACGCTTTGAGTCGGTAGACGCATCTGGATCATACGAGGGAAACGATATCGAAATTGAACAGGCAAACACTATAAGGAGATGTTGAGGAACTGAGCCTCTGCGCAGTTCCTCAACAAATCATTATGCCTCCGGGACCCTACCCGTCGCCAAAATCTGTTCAAGTGCCGCCTCATCCAACACGGGCACACCCAGCTGCTCGGCCTTGGTGAGCTTTGAGCCCGCTTTGGGGCCGGCGACCAGATAGCTCGTCTTCTTTGACACGCTGCCCGAACCCTTGGCCCCAAGCCCCTTGAGTGCCGCGCCCGCCTCGTCGCGCGTGCGGTTGACGAGCGTGCCGGTGAGCACGAAGGTCAGACCCGCGAGTGGCCGTGCGTCGGCGAGCTCGCCCGCCACGCCAGCGTCGGCTGCGGCTTGCGCGTGCGCGGCGCCCAAGTCGACCTCGAGCGACAGGCCCGCCTGGCGCAGGCGCTCCAGCACGGCAAGGTTCTCGGGCACGGCCAGGAACTGCTTGACGCTCGCCGCAATCTTGGGACCGATGCCCTCGCACTCGGCAATATCCTCTTCGCTCGCCAAGATGAGCTTGTCAATCGACAGGAATCGCTCGGCGATGACCTCGCCCACGCTCTTGCCCACGTGGCGGATGCCCAGGGCAAACAGCACGCGACCGAGCGGCTGGCTCTTGGACTTGTTGAGCTCGGCGATGATTTTCTCGGCCGTCTTGAGGCCTACCGGAATGGGGTCACCCTTCTTGACGCCCTTTTTGCTGTTGGAGCTGGCATAAGTGCGCCCCGTGTCCAGTCCGGCGATGTCGTCGACCGTGAGCTGGTAGAAGTCCGCGACATCGTGAATCAGGCCGGCGGCGATCATCTTGTCGACGATCTCGTCGCCCAGGCCGTCGACGTCCATGCAGCCGCGGCTCACCCAGTGGAGCAAGCGCTCCTTGAGCTGTGCGGGGCAGTCGATGGAGACGCAACGGTAAGCGACCTCACCATCCTCGTGGACCACGGGGCTGCCGCACACGGGGCAGGCCTCGGGCATCTGCCAGTCGACCGAATCGGCCGGGCGTTTGTCGAGCACCGGGCCCACGACCTCGGGGATTACGTCGCCCGCCTTGTGAACGATGATGGTGTCGCCCTCGCGCACGTTTTTGCGGCGGATCTCGTCGATGTTGTGCAGCGTGGCACGCGCGATGGTGGAGCCGGCAACCGTCACTGGGTCGAACTCGGCGACCGGCGTGAGCACACCGGTGCGGCCCACCTGGATGCGAATTTCGCGCAGGACGGTCTGCTTTTCCTCGGGCGGGAACTTAAAGGCAATGGCCCAGCGTGGTGCGCGGGCAGTAAAGCCCAGGTCGAGCTGCTGCTGGAAGCTGTCGACCTTTACGACCACGCCGTCGATGTCGTAGTCCAAGTCGCCGCGGTGCTCGAGGGCCTGGGCGCAGAACTCGTGGACCTCGGCCGGCGTGGCGCAGCGTGCCACGTTGGGGTTGACGCTAAAGCCGGCGCTACGCAGCCAATCGAGGAACTCGCGCTGGCTGTGGACGTGCAGCGGGTCGGTATCGGCGATGGCATAGATAAAGGTGGCCAGATCGCGGCGCGCCGTGACCTTGGGATCCTTTTGGCGCAGGCTGCCGGCGGCGGCGTTGCGCGGGTTGGCGAAGGGGTCGCGGCCCTCGGCATCGGCCTCGTCGTTCAGACGAACAAAGCTGCCCTTGGGCATATAGACCTCGCCGCGCACCTCGATGGTGCGCTCGCGGTCGGCGCCCATATGGGCGAGCGCCGCCTCGGACAGATGCATGGGCACGTCCTTGATGGTACGGACGTTAAGTGACACGTCCTCGCCCGTAGTGCCGTCGCCACGTGTGGCCGCGCGTACGAAGGTGCCGTTTTGGTAAGTAAGGGCCACGCCCAGACCGTCGATCTTAAGCTCGCAGGTATAGGTAACGCTGCCAGCACCGAGCGCATCCTCGGCGCGCTGGAGCCACGCGTCAAGT
>CABUQK010000081.1 GCA_902493615.1 uncultured Collinsella sp. | reverse complement strand
TTTCGCGGGGAACCTGCCCGCCGCTATTGACGGCTCCGTGGCCGTCATGCACACCAACGACATCCACGGCAGCTACAAGTACAGCTACAACGCAAGCAAGGGCACCGGCACTGTGGGCTTTGATGGGCTGGCGGTTCTCTATAGCGCCCAAAACAGCGCCCCCGATCTTTTGCTCGATGCGGGCGACACCTTCCACGGGCAGTCCTTCGCCACCATGAGCGAGGGCAAGAGCATCGCCGAGCTCATGGACACCTTCTATGTAGACGGCTACGACGCGACCACGCCGGGCAACCACGACTGGAGCTACGGCGCGAACAAACTCCGCACCATGACCGGCTACAGCACCACCGGCACGCCCTTCGCCATGCTCTGCGCGAACGCGAAGTCTACGAGCGGCGTATGGAGCTCGAGCATCACGAAGACGCTCGATCGCACCTGGGAGGATAGCGAGGATCACTCCACATTCGACTACAAAATCAAGGTCGGCGTCGTGGGTGCCATGGATGAGTCGCTGGGATCCTCGCTGCGCGCGGACCTGGTCGCGGGTACGTCGTTCTCGAGTGCCGCGAACGCCATCAATGCCGAGGCAGAGCAGCTGCGCAAGGAGGGCTGCGATGTTGTTGTGTGTATCGCGCACACGCTCGACGCCAAGACCTTTGCCACGCGACTCCGTGGCGTCGATGCCCTTATCGCAGGCCACGAGCACATCAACCTTAACGAGAAGGTGACGGGAGCCGACGGCAAGACAATCCACGTTGTCGAGGCGGGCAGTGCCTTTGCCGAGGTGGGACTGCTTTCCATTCCGTACAAATACGACACGAATGGCACCGAGACGACCGACGACGACACGGTCACGGTCCCTGCAGACGACAGCAACGAGAAGCTCTACACCGCCAAGAACGTCAACGACCTTTTGGCAGACCCCGACAAGGGCTCCGACTACCAAAGCCGCCTTGAAGCCGTCCGCAACAAGATCAAGCCGCTCGACGAGGACTTTGAAAACGAATCGAACAAGGTGCTCGGCACATCCACCACCAACTATTTCTACGGCGAGGACGCCGCAGGCACGCATGGTTGGGAAATGGTGCGCACCACCGATTTCCGTCCCAGCAAGGAGGGCGACACCACCAAGGCCCAGACCATCGGCCACGTGATTTGCAGCTCCTATCTTGACCTGACGGGCGCGGACCTCGCTATCGAAAACGCTGGCGGCATCCGCGGCGGCATCGCGGCGGGCAACGTGACCGCCGGCAACGTCATCGCCATCTCGCCCTACGGCAACACCGTGGAGACCTGGACCATGACCGGCGCGGACTTCCTCGCAGCGCTCGAGCACTCGCTACAAATCAGCGACGATTGCAACGACAGCTACGAGCTTCAGCAGGCTTATGTGGCGGCCGGTCACACCGAGCAGGAGGCGCAAGACAAGTACAAGTGGCGCGATGACTCTGGCAGCGTTCTCTCCTTTGGCGGCATCAACGTGACGATTGATTGGACGCAGCCCGAAGGCAAGCGCATTGTGAGTGCCACACTCACCAAAGACGGCAGCACGCTCGACCCCGCCAAGACCTATACCGTCGCCACCAACAACTACATCATTACCAACACGACCGATTTTCCCACCTTTGCACACGCCACCAAGTACACCGAGTGGGGCACGTGCGAGGCGGCGCTGAGGGCACTGATCGGGCAGGACAGCTGGGAGAGCAAGATGGCCTCGCTCGCGGGCACCATCAGCTTTGGCTCCGCTGCCGTGGACCCCACGCCCACACCGGCCCCGACGCCTAAGCCCTCGCCTAAGACGGACACGACGGCCACGAAGGTCATCACCAAGAAGACGACCGGTAAGCTTGCCACAACGGGAGACCGCACGCTGGCAGTAGTTGGCGCGTGCCTTATCGGCGGCATCATCGTCATCATGCTCGGCATTATCTGGAAGCGTCGACGCTAAGCTACACCGCCGGGCCTTACAGCCCCGCCGCGTAAACCTTATATCGAGCACAGAAGCCCGTCCGAATTTGATCGGACGGGCTTCTTGGTGGGTATCATGGTTGGACGATCATAAGGAGGTTTTCCCTACATGGAATTGTTTGAGCCGATTCTTCATTTCTTTGAGCAACGGTGGGTCCACAACATCATCTGGGCCGTCATCTTGGCGATAGGCACCGCCGTCGCCACCAAGGTCGTATCCAAGACCCTGCGTCACCTGCTCAATCGCGACGACAACCCGCTTCCGGCATCGAGCATCTTCATCAACATCGCACGCGCCGTCATCTGGATGATCGGCGGCAGCTTTATCCTCGACAACTGCTTTGGCATTAACGCAAACGCGCTCGTCGCCGCTCTTGGCGTCGGCGGCATCGCCATCTCGCTCGGCTTTCAGGACACGCTGTCAAACCTTATTGGCGGCATGCAGGTTACGTTTATGGGCATCATCAAGCCTGGCGACAATATCGAAGTCGGCGGCGTGTCGGGCGTGGTCCAGGACATCACCTGGCGCCACACGACCATCGAAGATGCCTGCGGGCAGACCATCATCGTCCCCAACTCCAACATCTCCAAGAACACGCTCGTGCATTTGATGCCCTTTGGGCGCGTGGCTGTGCCCGTTGCCGTAAAGGACACGTCCAAGTGGGCCTCGCTCGACGCGCTGGCAGACGAGCTGACCAGCGCCACCAAGGCCGCCGTGCTTCCCATCTCGGGCTTTGACAAGGAGCCGTATGTGCTCTTTAGCGAGATCGGCGACTTTGGCATTAAGGGCAAGATCATCTTTATCGTCAGCGACGACAGCACCACTTTCACCGCTGCCGACGCCTGCATCCGCGCCATCGCCCCCATCATTGCCTAAACCACCACAAAGGGGACAGGCACCTTTGTTGTGGTTTTCATTCGTGGTACCATGGTTCATATAGTTGTTTAAACGACTAAGGGAGCAACATCATGGAAGAGGCCTACCGTCAAGCACGCAAGCGCGGCGAGCAAGGACGTCGACGCGCCATTAGTCAAAGCGAGTATCCGTACCTCACGGACCTCGATAGCTTGGTTGCCCAGCTCCCCTTAGGCCAGCGAGAGAATGTCGGCCTGAGAGACATTCCGCTCGAAATGGTCGTCGGTACGGTTACCAAGGGCCGTCAGTCCGCCTTTTCATGCAACTTTATGCCCCTGCTGCCGTTTGGCACCGAGTTCGCCCGCAAGTGGTCCAACCTCTACGACATCCAGGTAACCGAGGGTTATCGCGACCCCATCATCGTCACCGAGTTCATGCATCGGTTCTATGTCCAGGAAGGCAACAAACGCGTCAGTGTCCTCAAATTCCTGGACGCTCCGACGGTTTCGGCCAAGGTCACCCGTCTCTACCCCGGCACATGGGATTCCGTCGAAAGCCGCCTGTACGGCGAGTTCTGCGCGTTTTGGCGCGTCTGCCCCCTATACGAGATCGAGTTCTCGCGTGAGGGAAGCTACGAGACGCTCGCCAAGATGCTCGGTCAGAACCTTATCGAAAAATGGCCGCAGAAAAAGGTCGACTACCTGCGCCACACCTTCCTGCTCTTTAAGCGCGCCTACCTTCGCGCAGGCGGCGACCACCTGGACATTACGCCCGCCGACGCCATGCTCGTCTACCTCAATGTGTACAACCAGGACCGCCTGCTGGATACGCCGACGGATATCGTCGTAAACCGCCTGTGCAAGATCTGGCGCGAGCTGGTTATTGCCGGCAAAAATGACGAGGACAAGGTCGATCTTGTCGAAGCACCGAGCGTCGACGAGGAGGAGACGCCCGCCAAGTCCACCTCTGGCGTGCTCAACTTCTTTATGGGCAAGACCGTCTACTCGACGGCCAACCCCCTGCGCATCGCCTTTATCCATGAGTTCCCCTGTGCGGCGTCGAGCTGGGACAGTCTGCACGACCAAGGACGTCAGTATCTCGATGAGCACTTTGACGGTATCGTGCGCACCGAGGCGTTCGAAGACTGTCACGATCCGGACGTGTTCTACGCCGCCGTGGAAACGGCTGTCAAACATGGAGACAACGTCATCTTCTCGACCTCGCACCGCCTGATGGAATACACGCTCAGAGCTGCCGTTGAGTATCCCCAGGTTCGGTTCCTTAACTGCTCTATCGGCCTTCCCCACCAAAGCGTCCGTTCGTACTTTGGCAAGATGTACGAGGCCAAGTTCCTCCTGGGCGCCCTTGCCGCCAGCATGGCGGACAACCATCGCATCGGCTACCACGCGTCGGTCTTCGCATCCGGCGCGCTCAGCGAGATCAATGCCTTTGCCATCGGCGCCTCGCTGCTCGACCCCCGCGCGCAAATTATCCTCACCTGGGGCGATGTTCCCGCCGGTGGTCTTGCCGAAGCCATGTGCCGCGAAGGCGTGAGCGTCATGACCGGCGCTGACATGTCAAAGTCGCTCGAAGACCCTACGGCTTACGGACTCCACCGCCTGGTCGATGGCAAGGTTTCCGGCATCGCCATGCCGGTATGGAACTGGGGCCGTTACTACGAGCTCATCGTTCGCAGCCTTCTGCACGGCACGTGGGACGAGACCAGCGATGACAGCCAAGTGCGCGCCGTCAACTACTGGTACGGCATGAGCTCCGGCGTTATCGACATCCGTTACGCTCCGGGCCTACCCTACCAGACGCGCAAACTCGTGCAGTTGCTCCGCAACGGCATTGTCGAGGGATCCATCAACCCCTTTGGCGGCGAGCTCCACAGTCAGAACGGCGTGGTACAGATCGAAGGCTTCCCTCCGCTGCCGAGCACGCAGATTGTCGAGATGAATTGGCTGGCGGATAACGTGGTAGGCACCATTCCGCAGCTCGACGATGAGCCGAAAGTCCCTGCCCTATGAAAATCCTTGCCATAGCCGATACCGAAGAACGATGCCTTTGGGAGTGCTTTCGCAAGGAACGCTTTGAGGGCGTCGACCTGATTTTGTCCGCCGGCGATCTGGACCCGGACTATCTTGAGTTTTTGGTTACGGTCATCAACAAACCGCTCATCTACGTGCGTGGCAATCACGATGACCGCTACGCACGTCATGCACCGGGCGGATGTATCTGCGTAGAAGACAGCGTGTACACGTACCGAGGGATTCGCATTGCGGGCCTTGGCGGGTCCATGCGTTATCGCGACGGCGCCAACATGTACACCGAACGTGAGATGTCCAAGCGTATGCGTAAGCTGTCGCGTAAGGTTAGGATGGTCGGCGGGTGCGACATTCTGCTTACCCATGCGCCCGCCGCCGGTATGGGTGATCTGGACGATCTACCGCATCGAGGGTTTGAGTGCTTTAACACGGCGCTTGAGTCCTGGGGAGCCGACTACATGGTGCATGGGCATGTACACCAAAGCTACGGTTACGATTTTCAGCGTGAGCGGCAGCATGTGTGTGGAACGACGATCATCAACGCCTGCGGCTATACGCAGTTTGAGCTCGACCAGACGCGCTACCCCATCCGTGGCTGGCAGGCAGCCTGGCTCAACTCGCAAACCATGCGCCGCGAGCTCAAGCGCCACGAGGCCATTGAGTCCTCTACCGCCAGAACACCCTGGTAACCACCTCAAAGGGGACGCTGTCCCCTTTGAGGTGGTTTTGGCACGCGATAGCAAGAAACCCGGTCCCACACGAGGCGGAACCGGGTTTCTTTAGCAATGCTTGCTTTGCTCAGGCAGTAACTAGCAGTTACTCAGCCAGAAAGTCACGCTGGACAGCGGGATCGACCTTGACGCCAGGGCCCATGGTGGAAGACACGGAGATGGACTTGACGTACTTGCCCTTAGCAGAAGAGGGCTTGACGCGCAGAATCTCGGTGTACAGGGCAGCGTAGTTCTCGACGAGCTGCTGCTCAGAGAAGGACTTCTTGCCCAGGGGCACGTGGCAGATGCCGTAGCGGTCGGCGCGGTACTCAACGCGGCCAGCCTTGAGCTCGGAGACCATCTTGGCGACGTCCATGGTCACGGTGCCGAGCTTGGGGTTCGGCATGAGGCCACGGGGACCAAGGATCTTACCGATGCGGCCAACCTTGGCCATCATGTTCGGCGTAGCGATAGCGGCGTCGAAGTTGATCTCGCCCTTCTGAATCTGGGCGACGAGCTCGTCGGAACCGATGATGTCGGCGCCGGCAGCCTCAGCCTCACGGGCCTTCTCGCCCTCGGCGAAGACGGCAACACGAACGGTCTTGCCGGTGCCGTGGGGCAGGGAGATGGAACCACGGATGTTCTGGTCAGCCTTACGAGTATCGATGCCCAGACGGAAGTGAGCCTCGACGGTCTCGTCGAACTTGGCGGTGTCGAGCTCCTTGATGAGCTTGGCAGCCTGAAGGGGGGTGTAGAGCGTGGCGCGGTCGATCTTCTCGGCAGCGGCGTTATAGCTCTTACCATGCTTAGCCATGTGCATTACCTCCTGTGGTTAAACGGGCGTGAGCCCTCCCACATCGTATCGTGTGCCCTATTGCACACATTTAACGGGCGCCCCGGTCGGAGCACCCGCCGTTACCATAAGAAATCGCTACTCAGCGATGGTGACGCCCATGGAACGGGCGGTACCGGCGATGATCTTCTTGGCGGCGTCAATGTCGTTGGCATTGAGGTCCGGCATCTTGATCTCGGCGATCTTGGTGAGCTGCTCCTGGGAGAGCTGACCAACCTTGTCAGCCTGGGGCTTAGCGGAACCAGACTTGAGGTTCAACTCCTTCTTGATAAGGTGAGCCGCCGGCGGGGTCTTGGTGATGAAGGAGAAGGACTTGTCCTCGTAGACAGAGATCTCAACGGGGATGATGTCACCCTTCTTGTCCTGCGTCTCGGCGTTAAAGGCCTGGCAGAACTGCATGATGTTCACGCCAGCAGCGCCCAGGGCGGGGCCGACGGGAGGAGCGGGGTTTGCTGCACCAGCAGGAATCTGGAGCTTAATGACGTTGGCAACCTTCTTCTCAGCCATGGTCATTCCTTTCGAATCACGAGTGTGAAGTACTTGCTATATCGTAAGCACGCACGTGTTAGAAGCACTCCTGAGATGAGCAGTCACAGAAGAAGCACGCTCGCGCGAACGGACGAAAACTTAAGCGATGACAGCGACCTGGTTAAAGTCGAGCTCGACCGGCGTCTCGCGGCCAAAGATCATCAGCGTGACCTTGAGCTTGCCAGCCTCGGTGTTAACCTCGGAGACCTTGCCATCAAAGTCGGTAAGCGGGCCATCGGTGACGCGGACGGACGTACCGACCTCAATATCAACCGAGGTGCGCTTGGGCGAATCGCCCTTACCGGGACGACGAGTCATCTTGTTGTACTCGTCGCGGGAAAGCGGAGCGGGCTTGCCGTTGCCGCCTAGGAAACCGGTGACGCCAGGCGTGTTACGAACACACGTCCAAGCATCGTCATCCATCTCCATGCGGACCAGGACATAACCCGGGAAGATCTTGGAATCCTTGGTCTCACGCTTGCCACCCTCTTTAATCTCGGTGACGCGCTCCATAGGAATCTCGATATCAAAGATACGGTCCTGCATGCCCATAGTCTCGATGCGATGCTCGAGATCGGACTTAACGCGGTTCTCGTATCCAGAGTAAGTGTGAACGACGTACCAACGCTTAGACATGGTTTAGCCCCTCAATCCAGAGAACAGAGCAAGAGCCTCGCCAAAGCCAGCATCGAGCAGAGCGATGACGACGCCGACGACGATCAGAGAAGCGCAAACAACAACCGAGTAGTTCACGAGCTCCTTCTTATCGGGCCACGTGACACGCTTCATCTCGGACTTGACCGAAGCGAAATACTTCTTGGTGCGGGCGAAGAAACCAGGCTTCTCGTTCTTCTTGGACTTCGCAGCCTTCTCGTTCTTCTTGGCAACGGCCTTCTTGGCCTCAACCTTGGAGTTGGCGGCAGCTTTGTTGGCAGGTGCCGGCTGCTGAGCCTTCTTCTTGTTCTTCTTGTTGGCCATTTGGGTTACCTCCGCGCAATGCGCTTATACATGAGTAAACCGTAAGCCCCCAAGTGGGAGCTTACGGAATAATGACTGGCACGCCAGGAAGGACTCGAACCCTCAACACTCGGTTTTGGAGACCGATGCTCTACCAATTGAACTACTGGCGTATGTGACTAGAGACTAGCGAGTCTCTTTGTGCAGCGTGTGGTGACGGCACCAGGGGCAATACTTCTTGATCTCCATACGATCAGGCATGGTCGACTTGTTCTTGGTGGTCGTATAGTTGCGGCGCTTGCACTCAGTGCACGCAAGAGTAACTAGAGTACGCATGTATCCTGAACCTTTCATTTCCGCCCCGTACGGGCACGAGTTGTTACTTTATCAGCTCCACGTAAGTGCTGTCAATGAAAACCTCGAGTCAATTGGTTCTCGGTGGATCCATTCATATTTGGAACACATCAATGAAGCCATCGAGAGCTAATCGACGGTGCATCCAGGACCATTATCGATCCTCTCGACACCAGCAACGGCTCAATATCCATTGCAGAAAAGAACCCGGCACCCATATAAGTGCCGGGTTCTCTAAGTCAGCTATATCAAAGAGCTAATTTACTCAATGATCGTGGAGACGATGCCCGAACCGACGGTGTGGCCACCCTCGCGGATAGCGAAGCGCAGGCCCTCCTCCATGGCGATCGGGTGGATGAGGTCGCCCTCGATGGTGATGTGGTCACCAGGCATAGCCATCTCGGTGCCCTCGGGGAGCTTGACCGTACCGGTAACGTCGGTGGTACGGAAGTAGAACTGAGGACGATAACCATCGAAGAACGGGGTGTGACGGCCGCCCTCCTCCTTGGTCAGAACGTAGATCTCGCCGGTGAACTTGGTGTGCGGGGTAACCGAACCGGGCTTGCAGAGAACCTGGCCGCGCTCGATGTCCTCACGCTTGATGCCGCGGAGCAGCAGACCGACGTTGTCGCCAGCCTCGCAGAAGTCCATGGACTTACGGAACATCTCGATACCGGTAACGACGGTGTTCTGGGTATCCTTGATGCCGACGATCTCGACGGGCTCGTTGAGCTTGAGCTCACCGCGCTCGACACGGCCAGTAGCAACGGTACCACGGCCGGAGATGGTCATAACGTCCTCAACGGCCATCAGGAACGGGAGGTCGTTGTTACGAGCAGGCGTCGGGATGTACTCGTCGACGGCCTTCATGAGCTCGCGAATGGCGTCCATCCACTTGGCGTCGCCCTCGAGAGCGCCCAGAGCGGAGCCACGGATGATGGGGATGTCGTC
>CABUQK010000080.1 GCA_902493615.1 uncultured Collinsella sp. | reverse complement strand
CGTCGTAGGCGTATTTGCTGTACACGTTGACCTCCCACTGCTTTTTTTCGACCTTTGCTACAGAATCTAGGATGAAGCCGGTCGCAAGGCTCAGGCCGCACAGGAACATAAACGAGGCGGCGAGCATAGCGGTGGGGAAGCGCGGGACGAGGCCGGTCTGGAAATATTCGACAACGATGGGCATGCCCAGGGCGAGGCCGAATACCGCGAACAGAAGCGCAACGAGGCTGAAGAACTTCAGCGGGCGGTAGTCCTTGAACAGCGTGCCGATCATCGCAACGACTTTAATGCCGTCGCTCACGGTGTTGAGTTTGGACTCGGAACCCTCGGGACGGTCGCGGTACTCGATGGGCACATCTTTGATGCGCCAGCGGTGGTCGACGGCGTGGATCGAGAGCTCGGTTTCGATCTGAAAGCCCTCGGAAAGCACTGGGAAGGTTTTAACGAACGGGCGGCTCATGGCGCGGTAGCCGGTCATGACGTCATCGAAGCTGTAGCCATAGATCCACTTGATCATGGCGCGGACCAGATTATTGCCAAAGCCGTGGAAGGCACGCTTGTTCTCCTCGGCGTAGGTGCCGTTGGAAAGGCGATCGCCTACGGTCATGTCGGCCGTGCCGTTAAGGATGGGCTCGCAGAGGGCCTTGGCCGCCTCGGCGGGGTAGGTGTCGTCTCCGTCGACCATCAGGTAGCAATCGGCGTCGATATCGCGAAACATCTGGCGGCACACGTTGCCCTTTCCCTGACGGGGCTCAAAGCGGACTGTGGCGCCGTGCTCGGTGGCAATGCGTGAGGTATCGTCCGACGAGTTGTTGTCATAGACATAGACCGTCGCCTGCGGAAGCTCGCGGTGAAAGTCGTCGATGACTTTGCCGATCGTGAGCGCTTCGTTGTAGCAAGGGATGATGACGGCGATGGATTCAGAATTCACTTAATGCTCCTTATACATTCAATCCTAGAAAGTATAGCCGTTTGGGCCTGGCATCCTAAGATGTGGGTTAGTTCTCCAGTTTTGTTGCGCGAATCGTTTGCATGGCCGTCGGGTCTATACTGTTCGTTTGTCAACGATTACGAGTAAAGGAGTTGCATCCGTGTCGGATCAGACAAAGCAACAAGAAACTCGCAGTCTGCCTGCGACGTTTGCTAAGAACGAATTTGAGAAGGACGCGTTTATCCTTCGTCAGCTGGTTACCAAGGATTTTAAGATCAAGTATCGCCGTAGCGTTCTGGGCGTCGCATGGTCGGTGCTCAACCCGCTGCTGATGATGATCGTCATGGCCATCGTGTTCTCGACGATTTTTGGCCAGGGCCGCAATGGCTCAATGACGCCCGAGATGTACCCGCTGTACTTGATCGTGGGTAACGTCACCTTTGCCGTCATGTCTGAGTCTACTAACCAGGCCCTGACGTCGATCGTGGGCGCTGCCCCTCTGCTCAAGAAGGTTAAGGTGCACCGCTGGGTTTTCCCGGTGCAGAAGGTGCTCTTCTCGCTGGTCAACTTTGCCTTCTCGCTGGTCGCCGTCGCCATCGTCATGCTGTGGTTCCGCGTTATGCCTTCTTGGCACCTGATTCTGTTGCCGGTTTGCCTGCTGCTGCTTATGTGCTTCTGCATGGGCCTGGGCATGATGCTCTCTGCCCTTACGGTCTTCTTCCGCGACGTTATGCATCTGTGGAGCGTCGTCATTACGGCTTGGACCTACATTACGCCCATCTTCTGGACGACCGACTTCGTTGCGCAAATGCCGCATCTCGTGCGCATTCTGGTCTATGCGAACCCCATGTATAACTACCTGCAGTTTATGCGTGATATCTTCCTGTTCCAGACTACGCCCTCGCTTATGACGTTTGGTATGTGCGTCGCTTGGGCGGTTCTTGCGCTTGTTATTGGCTACACCGTGTTCCATAAGTCCGAGCGCAAGTTCATCCTCTACATCTAAGGAGTGCTGTGATGACTGAATCTGTTGTTGATTACAGCGAGCAGCCTCTGGCTGTCGAGGTCGACGACGTCACCATGATCTTTAACATGGCGTCCGAGTCGCTGACCAACCTCAAGGAGTACTTCATCAAGCTTGCCAAGCACGAGCTGTTCTTTGAGGAGTTTAGGGCGCTTAAGCACATCTCGTTTGATATTCATCGCGGCGAGGTCGTGGGTCTGGTCGGCACCAATGGCTCCGGCAAGTCTACGATGCTCAAGATTATCGCTGGCGTGCTTGAGCCTAGCGAGGGCAGCGTTAAGGTGCACGGTAACATCGCGCCGCTGATTGAGCTTGGCGCCGGCTTTGACCCCGAGCTGACCGCCCGCGAGAACATCTATCTGAACGGCGCCCTGCTCGGCTATACCAAGGAGTTCATCGACGCCAACTTTGACGGCATTATCGAATTCGCTGAGCTGCAGAACTTTGTCGATATGCCGCTTAAGAACTTCTCCTCGGGCATGGTGGCGCGTATCGCCTTTGCAATCGCGACGATTACCGAGCCCGATATTCTGATCGTTGACGAGACGCTGTCCGTCGGTGATGTGTTCTTCCAGCAGAAGTGCGAGGCCCGCATCCAGCACTTTATCCAGAGCGGCGACGTGACGGTTCTGTTCGTTTCGCACTCTATGGAGCAGGTTGAGCGCATCTGCCAGCGTGCCGTTTGGATTGAGAAGGGTGACCTTCGCATGGACGGCCCGGTCGATGAGGTCTGCAAGGCGTACCGCGAGCAGTTCAACTAGGTTATAATTACTTGCGCTTGACAGGCTTGCGCTTGCTTGGGCGTGCGGTTATTTGCTCCATTAGCTCAGTTGGATAGAGCAGGGGACTTCTAATCCCAAGGTCGACGGTTCGAATCCGCCATGGAGCACCATCGTTTATTAAGCCCAGACCGCTTGGTGGTCCGGGCTTTTTCACATGCCGGTGTTCTTTATTCTTGCCGGGTATACGTTTAGGCCGAAGCGGTGGTGCGAGCGTTCTGCGGGCAAGCCAGTCTGGCAATCTTTACGATCCATGCGGTCGATTGGTTTATTCCGTGGCAGACCATGCCTCTGCTTATGACGCTGCCAGCATCGTGACTCTTCGCGTCAATCGTACGCTGCGCCTGCGATATTGGATTGGCGTACGTAATCAAGAAGGCGTAATAACGGCGGGGAGGACCAACTTGGCCCTCCCCGCTGTATCTAGTCTGTCTTCAGGCACTCGGGTAAGACGTTTGCAACTGCATTCATCGCCTGCGGCCTTAGGTATTGCTCATTGAGTTTTGCTTTTTTGTAGGCATAGCGAGTGTCTGCTGAGTATTTGACCAATACATCGGTAAAGAATCGCTCCCAGCTCAGGTAATCGCGGCTTTCGATATAGTTCGAAGGGTCCTCGAGGATCTTTGGAATGTCATTGCTGGGGATGAGGCCAGATCGCAAAAGCGTCCACTCAAACGATTCCGGGAGGAACAAGCGAACATTCTTGTAAACGCGCTGCCCGAGCACCTTTTCGATGTAGGGACCAAACGCTGCGCCGTCTCCTATGGCAAGGATGTTTTGCTCGGGACATTCGTGAATCGTTCGTTTTAGATTTGCTACGCCGGTGGCGGTATAGCAGGGGATTCCCAGCCGGTTGCAAAGGGCGCTGTAGAATTGATAGCCAGACTTGCTATCCTCGACAATTACGGCATCGGGTACCTCGAATCCAACATTTAGATCCTGATACAGCATGCTTGCAGTGTGGTCATATAGCGGCTTGGTCACCGAGTAGAAGCGCCTGTCGCTCTTGCGGCCATTGATTGTTTTACTCGTCGTGTTGACTAACTTCAGGATCTCGTCGACGCTGTAGGGGAGTTCGTTGGCGTCGCGACGAGATATCAGAACATAATAGTTGGATGATCCGTTGACGGCTTTGGCGAAGTCCTTTGAGTAGATAAACTCGTTGCCCTCATCTAGAAAGACGATTGAATCTTCGATGATCGATAGCTCGCGCTCCCAGCGTCTGCCGGAAAGCGTTTCGCAAGGCACGTCGCAGCTGAGTGTAACGCCGCTTTCCTGTCCTCGGTCGTTGTAGTCGCGAATCATCGAGATGAGCGTTGTTTTGCCCGTGCCGCTGTTGCCGCGTATAAAGGAAATATTGCGCTTAAACGTGAGTGTGTATTTGACCTTTGCACGCTCTACGACAACGGTATGCGTACCCTTCATTACTCATCAACATCCAAAAAGTCATTCGTGGCGCCGACAAACTCCTGCATATTTCTGACGATGCGGTCATCGTTATCGATGCGAATCTCAAAACGCTTCCAAGGGAACTTCATGATGTGGTAAAGGGTCACCAGCACATCCTGTTCTTTGCCGATCTTGAGTAGCCAGCGGGCACAGTTGTCTCCGCAGGTGGATGCGTTGAACACCATATTTGGGAGATTGCGAACCAGCAACAGCGTCTTGACGCCGCCGGACAGTTCGAGTGGGGTGATCGAGCCCAGCTGCTTGCTTACGATGTTGTGGGGGCCGATGAGCTCTGATCCGTCCACGCTTTTAATGATCTGTGCGGCCATAGGGTCTTCGAACCATGAGTCCAAGTATGAGTTCCTAAAATAGGTTTCGGTATCGTAGATGGAACCGGGGTAATCTCCCAGATGGATGCTTAGCATGCGCGTCTCCAGACGTTGTGTGACTGCAACGATTATATGCCAGTAATAAAGCGCCGCCAGTAGCGAGGTTGCTGCTGGCGGCACTGGCATTATTAGCGTATGAATTGCGCTGATGGATTTGCTCGTGAGGCTACTTTTCGAGACGCTCCCTCAGCAGCTCCAGCGCGTGCGCGTAGCCTTGCAAGCCTTCGCCGGTGATGGTCGCGAAGCAGGCCAGGCGGGCGTAGCTCACCTGACGGAAGTCCTCGCGCGTCTCGACGGCGCTGATGTGGACTTCCACTGCGGGGATGGCGACGGCTTTGATCGCGTCCAGGATGGCCACGCTCGTATGCGTGTAGGCGGCCGGGTTGATGACGATGCCGTCGACCTTGCCGTAGGCCTCCTGGATCTTGTCGACGATGCTGCCCTCGTGGTTGGACTGGAAGACCTCGACTTCGTCGAAGCCCTGTGCGGCGCCGGCCTCCTTGCAGATCTGGACCAAGCGGTCGTAGTTGTCGCTGCCGTAGATGCCAGGCTCGCGAATGCCGAGCATGTTGAGGTTGGGTCCGTTGATGACGAGAGCTTTCATGGTTGCTTCCTTTGCGGTTGGTTAGCGTAGCCGGTCTTTTGGTCTTCGACGTTTGCCCAGATAAAACCTGCCAAAATAAACCTGTCCCTATTTGGTAGGTTTTAGAGGGTGTCGAGGAGGGCATGGGCGGTGTTGACTGCGCAGTCGCGCGAGTCGATGATGTAGTCGGCCCAGGCGCGGTAGCGCGGCATGCGCTGCTCGGCCAGCTTGTCGATGCCATCGCGGGCGGTGATGGGGCGGCCCTTGTGGGCGAGCTCATCGAGCTTACGGTTGAGCATCACAATCTGGCTGTTCTGGTGCAGCAGCGGGTAGTTCTCGTCGCGCGTGACCACGCCGCCGCCGGTGGAGAGCACCAGGCCACTGCACTTGGAGATGTCGGCCAGCGCTGCCGTCTCCTGCTCGCGGAAGGCCGCCTCGCCGCGCTCGACGATAACGTCGGCGCAAGGCATGCCCAGACGCTCCTCAAGCGCGCGGTCCAAGTCGATGTGCTCGCGACCCGTGAGCAGGGCGATCTGCTCACCCACGCGGGTTTTGCCCGAGCCCGGCATGCCGATCAGCGCGATGTTCTGCTCGCGGCAGGACAGACGCTCCGTCACGTCCAGGATGCGCTCGCGCGGTGTGACCTGGCCGGTATAGCGCTCGATGGCTTGCGCCGCCTGGGCCACAAGCATGAGCAAACCGCCGATGCAAGGGATGCCGCGACGCTCGGCCTCGAGCATGAGTCCCGTGCGGGCGGGGTTGTAGACGATATCGATGACGCCCTCGAGCGCGTCGAGGCCCTCGAGCGTGCAAGGCGCGTCGGGGCAGTGGGGGAACATGCCGACGGGCGTGCAGTTGACGAGCAGCGCAGCGTCGGACTGCTGTGCGATGTTGTCGTAGTTGACCTCGCTCGCGCGTCCCACGGGCACCACAATCGCGCCCAGGTCGCCCAGCACCATACTTGCCGTGGTGCCGGCGCCGCCGGTGGCTCCGAGCACGAGGACCTTCTTGCCGGCAACCTCAACGCCCAGCTCCTCGACCAGGCACTGGAAACCGAAGTAGTCGGTGTTGTCGCCGCGCAGACGGCCATCGGGCAGACGCGTGATCGTGTTGACGTTGCCCATGCGTTCGGCGAGCGGGCTCAGCTCGTCCAGATAGTCCATGACGGTGCGCTTGTAGGGGATGGTCACGTTGGTGCCCTCCCACTCATCGCCGGTCATAAAGGCCGCGAGGTCTTCGGGCTCGCGCTCAAAACGCACGTACTCAAGCCCCGCGAGCTCCTTGTAGATGGTCGGGGTGTAGCTGTGGCCTAGCACGCGGCCCAGCACACCGTAGGGGCGGGTTGCGACGACGTCGGTCATCTAGAGCACCTCCGTGTAGCTGCCAAAGTAGGTGAAGCTCTCGCACACGTCGTCGATCGAGTCGAGCAGGTCGTCGAGTGCTTTGCTGCCAAAGGGACAGTCCAGATCGAAGTAGAACATAAACTCAAAGTCGCGACCGGGGATGGGGCGGCTTTCGAGTTTGATGAGGTTGATGTTGAGTGCGTAGAAGCGCTCGAGTACGCGATAGAGCGCGCCCGGTTCGTTGACCGTGGTGATCATGAGCGAGGCTCGGTTGGCGCCGGGGTAGACGCGCGGCTCGCGGCTGATGACGACAAAGCGCGTGTAGTTGTTGTCCGAGTCCTGGATGTTGGGCTCCAGCACCTCGAGTCCATACAGCGCCGCGCAACTGCGCGAGGCGATGGCGGCGACGTCGGTGCGCTCGGAGTTGGCGACCATCTCCGCCGACATAGCCGTGATGAGATACTTGGTGGCGTGCAGATCGTGCGCCTCGATAAAACCGGCACATTGCGCGATGGCCTGACCGTGGCTATAGACCTCACGAACATCCTGCAGCTTGGTGCCGGGCTTGACGAGCAGGTTGTGGTCGATCTTGAGGCGCAGTGAGCGCACAATGTGGAAGTCGAACTGCGCGAGCAGGTCGTAGACCGCGTTGACCGAGCCCGCGGTGGAGTTTTCGATGGGCAGTACGCCAAACTCGCAGAATCCGTCGCGCACCGCGCGCATGACGCCTTCGAAGGTCTCGAAGAACGCGATATCGGGCACGTCGAAGAGCTTGCACGCGGCGATTTGGCTGTAGGCGCCCTCAACGCCCTGGCAGGCGACGCTGGCAGTCTGGGGGAAGGGCGTGTCGAAGGCCTCGGCCGTGGCATGGGCCTTTTGCGAGACCGTGATACCCTTGAGTTCGTTGATATAGCGCTGCTGCTCGGCCTTGCTCATGCTCATGAGGAGGCGGAACAGCGTGATGGTCTGCGCCTCGTAGCGCTCGGGAGCGCGGCTAGCAAGGTTGTTGAGCTTGGAGCGCTCGCGGGCGGGGTCGAAGACGGCCTTGCCCATCTCGATTTTCGATTTGGCGACCTCGGTGGCAATGTCCATGCGTTCGACAAAACTGTTGAGGAGCGTGGTGTCGATGCCATCGATGGCCTGGCGAATGTCAGCAAGGTCCATAGGGGCCCCTTTCGTGAATGGTTATACGGGGGTAGTTAATTTGGGACGGGGCTATTTTAGCTACCCTTTGACTGTCGATGAATCGATGGGTGTCAGCGCAAATATCAACTGGCATATGGGGGGTAGCTAAAATAGCCCCGTCCCAAATTAACTACCCTTGGGGTTGGTGGACTAGCGCTGGGCAGCGTCTTCTAGGAGGGCGTCCCAGATGGCGAGCGCTGCGGCTGCTTCGGCTACGGGGACGGCGCGCGGGACGATGCAGGGATCGTGGCGGCCGTGGACCGAGAGCTCGGCATTTTCCATAGCGTCCATGTCCACCGTCTGTTGCTCGCGGCCAATGGAGGGCGTGGGCTTTACGGCCATGCGCCACATGACGGGTGCGCCGGTCGAAATGCCGCCCAGGATGCCGCCGGCGTTGTTGGACTCAACCTCGATCTCGCCGGTCTCGGCGTCGATGCGATACGGATCGTTGTTCTCGCTGCCGCGCATGGCGGCCACGGCAAAGCCCATGCCAAACTCCACGCCCTTTACGGCGGGAATGCCAAACGCGATTTGCGCGATGCGGTTCTCGATGCCGTCGAACATGGGGTCGCCGATGCCCGCGGGCAGGCCGTAGATACCGCACTCCACGATGCCGCCGATGCTGTCGAGCTCGTCGCGCGCGGCCAGGATCTCCTCGCGCATGCGGCCGGCTGCGGCGGCGTCAATGCAAGGAAGATCGTTCGAAAGGATCGCCTTGCGGTCGGCCTCGCGATAGACCATGTCGTCCATGGGCAGATCGGAAATGCCACCGATCTGCGCTACGTGCGCCATCACGTTAATGCCGCGGGCCTCGAGCGCCTGCAGCGCGATGCCGCCCGCGATGCACAGGGGCGCCGTCAGGCGGCCGGAGAAGTGTCCGCCGCCGGCGACATCGTGCATGTTGTGGTACTTCACGCGCGCCGGAAAGTCTGCGTGCCCGGGGCGGGGCTTGCGGCGCAGCTCGGAGTAGTCCTTGGAGCGCGTGTTGGTGTTCTCGATGATCGCGGCGATAGGCGCGCCCGTGGTGTGTCCATCAACTATGCCGGCGATAATGTGGGCGGCGTCGGCCTCGCGACGCTTGGTCGCGGTCTCGTCACGGCCGGGGGCGCGACGGTCAAGGAAGGCCTGCAGCTTCTCCTGGTCCACGGCGATGCCCGCCGGGATGCCATCGAGCGAGCAGCCGATGGCGGGGGAGTGCGACTGGCCGAAGATGCTTACGTGCAAGACGTTGCCAAAGGTCGAGGACATGCTAATCCTCCTCGAGCGTGACCTTGCCGCCCAACAGGCGGTAGTGGTCGAAGAAATCGGGATAGGACTTGTTGACGGCCTCGGCGCCGTGGATTACGACCTCGTCGATGGCGCGGCTTGCGGCGATGGCGGCCATCATGGCGATGCGGTGGTCGTTGTGCGAATCGACCTCGCCGCCGGTAAAGGCGTCGACGCCCTTGATGATGAGATCGTCACCGGCGATGCGCACCTGCGCGCCCAGCGCGGTAAGCTCCCGGGTGGTGGTGACCAGACGGTCAGATTCCTTGATGCGCAGGCGCGCACAGTCACGGATGAACGTGCGGCCCTGAGCCAGCGATGCCACGGCCGAGATAACAGGCACCAGGTCCGGAATGTCGTG
>CABUQK010000079.1 GCA_902493615.1 uncultured Collinsella sp. | reverse complement strand
CGTCAGGCGTGGGCGAGGGGTCGGGAGTGGGCGTAGGCGTAGGCGTGCCGCCATCGCCGCCGGTCGAACCACCAGTGGAGCCGCCCGTCGAGCCACCGGTGGTACCGGTGCCGCCGGTGGTACCGGTGCCGCCGGTGGTGTCGCCGCCCGTGGTCTCGGTGGTCGTGGTCGTCGTTGTCGTTGTTGTGGTGGTTTCCTCTTCGTCCTCGTTCTCGTCCTTGTCGTCGTTCTCCGTCTTCTTGGTGTTGTTGGTGCCGTAGAACTTCCAGACGCTGTTGTTCTTGTAGGTGGGCGCCGTTCCGGTCGCAAACTCCTCGCGCTCGGTACCGGTCAGAACGGTGTTCATAAACCGCTTAAAGACAGGCAGGTTGGTGCTGTCGCCCAGCAGGTCTGTGCCGTATTTTTGGATGGGAATCTCGCCCGCGGAATAGCCGGTCCACAGGGCGCACGCCAGCTGCGGGGTATAGCCGCAGAACCACAGGTTAGTGGTGTTGTCGGTGGTGCCCGTCTTGCCGGCATAGGGCTGGTTGACGCTCAGGGCACCGGCAGCACCCGTACCGCCGCCCTGCATGACGCCGGACAGAACATCGGTGACCGCGGCGGCCTCGCCCTCGGTAAGCACCTGTGAGGGATTGTCGGTGTGCTGGTACAGCACCGAACCGGTACGAGAGTCAATCTCGGTGATGGCGATCGGCTGGCGATAGTAGCCGCCGTTGGCAAACGTCGCGTAGGCGGCGGCCATCTCGAGCGGCGAGATCGAGCCGGTGCCGAGGGTCATGACGGGAACGTCCTCGATGTTGTCTTTGGCGGGATCGATGCCGAGCTTTTTGACGAGCGAGATGATCTTGCTGTTGCCGACGGCTTCCGCCACCTGGATGTAGCCGGTGTTGGAGGAGTATGCCGTCGCCTGCTTAAGCGTGATGTTGCCATAGCTATGGTTGGCGTAGTTTTGGACCTCGGTCGTGGTGCCCTTGGCCTTGAGCGGCGAGTTGCAGTTGAGGGTGACGTTGGGGTTCATGCCGTTTTGGATGGCAGTTGCCAGCGTAAAGGCCTTAAAGGTGGAGCCGACGGGACGCTTGGCCGTGGCATGGTTTACGTGGTTCTCGTCGGCGTTGTAGTCATAGCCGCCCACCATGCACTTGACGTAGCCGGTCTTGGGGTCGACGACGACCATGCCCATGTCCAGGCCGTCGAGTGAGAGCGTGTCGAGCTGCTCGCGGACGGCATTCTCTGCCACCTGCTGCATCGTGGGGTCGATGGTGGTCTTGACGGTCAGGCCGCCCTTAAAGAGCACGTCGGTCGAGAACTCCTGCTCCAGCAGCTGCTTAACATAGGCGACAAAGTAGGGCTGCGAGTATACGTCGACGCCGCTGCCCGAAATCTCGGTCACGTTGAGGGTGATGGGCTCGGCCTGTGCGGCATCGTGCTCATCCTGCGTAATGTGGCCCAGGCGCAGCATGTTGTCGAGGACCTTGTTGCGACGGGACAGCGCTAGGTCGGGGTTGACCGTGGGGTCGTACTGCGAAGGCGAGTTGGGAAGGCCGATGAGCAGCGCGGCCTCGCTCAGGGTGAGGTCGGCGGCGCTCTTGGACAGGTAGGTCTCGGCTGCGGCCTCGATGCCGTAGGCGCCGTGACCGTAATAGATGGTGTTGAGGTACATCATGAGGATCTCGTCTTTGGAGTACATGTCCTCCATCTTGATGGCGATGTAGGCCTCGCGCACCTTACGTTCGATGGTCGAGTCGAACTGCTCCTCCTGCAGGATGGTGTTGCGCACCAGCTGCTGGGTGATAGTCGAGGCGCCTTCGTGCCCGCCGCCGAGGGTTGCCACCGCAGCACGCGCGATACCCCACAGGTCGATACCGCCGTGCTCGTAGAAGCGCTCGTCCTCGACGTCAACGGTGCCCTGCAGCACGTAGGGGGAGACCTCGTCCTTGGTGATGGACTTGCGGTTTTGCGTGTAGAAGCTCGCAATCTTGTTGCCGTTGCAGTCGACGATCTCGGTGGGCTCGCTCACCAGATACGCGTTGGCGTCGGTGTAGTCGGGCAGATCGGACAGCCAGCGGTTGACGTTGCCGACCATGCCGATGCCAAATGCCACGCCCGCGATAAGCAAAAAGCCCAAAAACGAGAGCAGGATTATGGGCAGAGCGTGCGTCTTTGAACGGCTGCGTCCCTGTCGTTGGCGAGGACCCATATATTGACCTCCAGGTATGTCGTGCCGGACGGCGGACGTGCCGTCGGGGCAGGATGGACATAAGTTATTACACGATAAACCAAACGGGGCGCGCGAGGCCTCGTGTATGCTGGAAGACGGCATTTTTCAGAGTGAATGCATACCTTGGTAAGGAGTTTTCCGATGGCGATTCGGGCTATGGGGCCGAGCGGACAATACGAGACTGGATTGGATGCTACCGGTGCGGCGCTGCCCGAGCTGCTGGCGCCGGCGGGCGGACTCGACCAGATGCTTGCGGCCATCGCCGCGGGTGCCGATGCCATCTATGCGGGGTTGGGCGGCTTTAACGCCCGCGTGAGCGCCCATGGCTTTACGGATGACGAGTTTGCGCGCGGTTGTGCCGTGGCGCATGCCCATGGCGTGCGTGTGTACGTGACGCTCAACGTGTTCGTGTTTGACGATGAGTTGTCCGACGCGGTGGCGCTGGGAGCTCATGCACTGGAGCTGGGCGCCGATGCTCTGATTGTCGCCGATGCCGGGCTGGCCTGCGCGCTGCGCGCGGTGATTCCCGGGGTCGAGATTCACCTGTCCACGCAGGCGGGCGTTCATAGCGAAGGCGCCGTGCGGCTTGCCGCCGATGAGCTGGGGGTCGAGCGCGTGACGACGGCACGCGAGCTGACGGTCGACGAGATTGCGGCGCTATGTGCCACGGGCGTGCCCATCGAGGTATTCTGCCACGGTGCGATTTGCATCGGCTATTCGGGGGCGTGCGAGTTCTCGGCCCTGCAGCGTGGGCGCTCGGCGATGCGCGGCGACTGCACGCAGCCGTGCCGTCTGGCGTACGACCTGGTGGACGAGGCGGGGCAGAGCGTTGTCGCCGTCGAAGGGGATCGCCTGTTGTGCCCGCGCGACTATCTGGGTATTGCGCATCTGCCCGAGCTTGTAGATGCCGGCGTGGCGTCGCTCAAGATCGAGGGGCGCATGAAGAACCCCGATTACGTATTCAACGTGGTGCGGGTGTGGCGCCGGGCACTCGATATGCTGTGCGACGGCGCGTGGGATCCCGGTGCCGTGGAAGAGCTTGAGCGCGAGCTGGGAAGGTCGTTTAACCGTGGGTTTACCGATGCGTACCTGCGAGGGCGTTCGGGTGCCGAGCTGATGAGCTTTGAGCGCGCAATTAACCAGGGCGTGCGCGTGGGGCGTTTGGTCGCTGTGGGCCACGAAGAGGTGACCGTTGAGCTCGACGCCGCCGTGGCGGCGGGTGACACGCTCGAGATTCGGTTCTATCCGGGTGTCGACGCGCGTCCCGATGTGCCCAAGCGCTGGCCGCAGGTGCCCTGCCCGGTGGATGCCGCAGCGGGGAAGCGCGTCGTCGTGCATTGCAAGCGTAAGGTGGACACGGGCTGCGAGGTGTACCTGATTCGCAGCGCCGGCGTGTTGGATCAGACGGCGGCGGTGTTGGAGCGCATGCGGGCCGAGGCGGATGCGATTGCGCCCGTTGCGCGTGCCGTTGAGGTGCTGCCCTTTGAGGGCGTTGCGGTGGATGGCGGTGCGTCCACGGAGTTGGTGGAGTGCGCGGTTCCCACTCGCATGGTTTTTGCTTGGCAGCCGATGGATGCCGACCCGCGCGGAGAACTTGATTTGTCCGACGCCGTTGTGGTGCTTGACGAGGTGTGCCGCACGGGTGACGCTGACTGGACCCGCTCACTGATACAGCGTGCCGGGCGCGTCGTCTGCCGCAACCTGGGACAGGTGGTGATCGCTCGCGAGCTGGGCGTGACGTTTGACGTGGCGGCGCCGGTGTTCTGCGCGAATCGGGCCACGCTTACCTGGCTGCGCGGACTCGGTGCGGGGCGGGTGTGCTTGCCGGCGGAGTTGCTCGGCAATGATGCGGAGCGTATTGCCGAACTGGCTGCTGAACCCGGCGTCTTTGGTCCGGTCGACGCCGACCGTCCCGAGCTTATGGTGTGCGAGCACTGCCTGCTGACCGCCGAGGGCGTCTGCGCCACCGATGCGACGGGACAGGTCCGTTGCCGCGACTGCTTGCGTCGTCGGCAGGTACGCTATCTGGTTGAGCGTGACGGTACACGTCTGCCAGTTGCCATTGACGCATGCGGCAGGACGAGGATTTTCCTGTCGTAGGTGCCGCGTCGCGTCAGTTTGTTATCATAAGAGAGTTTATGGACTTCCAGCACCGCCGTTTTCGGCGAGGGTGCTATAGCAAAAGGAGGATACCCAATGCTGTCTGTTGACGAGCAAATGCGTATCATCACCTCGGGCGCCGCGCAGATCGTTCCCGAGGCCGACCTTCGCAAGAAGCTTGAGAAGGGCGAGCCCCTCAACATCAAGCTCGGCGTCGACCCCACCAGCCCCGACCTGCACCTGGGCCATGCCGTGCCGCTGCGCAAGATGCGCCAGTTCCAGGACCTGGGCCACAACGTCACCCTCATCATCGGCAACGGTACCGCGTTGATTGGTGACCCCTCGGGCAAGAACTCCACGCGTCCGCAGCTTTCGCAGGAGCAGATCGAGGCCAACGCCGAGACCTACGTGAGCCAGGCCATGAAGATCCTGGACCCCGAGAAGACCACCATCGTGCACAACGGCGATTGGATCCTTTCGATGGATCTGGCCGGCCTGCTGCAGGTGTGCTCCAAGTTCACCGTTGCCCGCATTCTTGAGCGCGACGACTTTACCAAGCGCTACCAGTCTCAGACGCCGATCGCCCTGCATGAGTTCCTGTATCCCGTGATGCAGGCTTTCGACTCTGTGCAGATCAAGGCCGACGTGGAGATGGGCGGCACCGATCAGCTCTTCAACCTGCTCGCCGGCCGTGAGCTCATGGAGAAGATGGGTATGGAGCCCCAGATCGCGCTCACCATGCCGCTGCTCGAGGGCACCGATGGCGTTCGTAAGATGTCCAAGTCCTATGGCAACTACATCGGCCTGACCGACGCCCCCAAGGATATGTTCGGCAAGACCATGTCCATCCCCGACGAGATGATCGGCAAGTACTATCGTCTGGCCAGCTCGCTCACCCCGGCCGAGGTCGACAAGATCGACGCCGCCCTGGCCGATGGTTCTGCCGACCCCTACGAGCTCAAGCGCGCTCTGGGCCGCGACCTGTGCGACACCTACCACGGCGCCGGTGCCGGCGACGAGGCTCAGGCCGAGTTCGACCGCGTGTTCAAGGAGGGCCAGCTCGCCGACTTCCCCGAGAAGCACGTTGAGCTGACTGTTAACGACGAGGGCCAGATCTACCTCGCCGGCCTGCTCAAGGACTTGGGTCTTTCGGCGAGCGCCGGCCAGGCTCGTCGCGATATCGACGGCGGCGGTGTCAAGATCAACGGCAAGGCCGTGGCTCCCAAGAGCTACAACATCGACCCTAGTGCCCTTAAGCTGGGCGACACCCTCTCCGTAGGCAAGCGCAAGGGCTTCAAGTTGGTCTAACGAGCGAGTTGACCTCACAAGTGCAATAAGGCCGCAGCCGGGAATCCCGACTGCGGCCTTTTTTGGCACTTGGGGACGTTCCTTTTGTGCCGGCACTTTGGGACACTCCTTGTCATTGGTGCAAAGCAACCTCTCCTCATTGCACCAAGTGGCGTGTGCCGTTAAGCGGAGAGGCGTATTGTTGACCCATCGTTTGGGCATACAATGGCTATTGGTCTGCTGCGGTGAAGGTCTGTCCGCTCCGCAGCTTTTTTCTACGGTTAAAGGAGTATGTATGTCCGTTGAGGTCATGAGGTCTGTGATCGAGGCCGCCGAGGGCCGCGTGCCCGTCGACACGCTGTTTATCAATGCGCAGATTGTCGACGTGTATGGCCAGCGTGTGGCGCCCGGCAGCGTTGCCGTCAAGGACGGTGTGATCGTCGGCGTGCTCTACGATGGTCGCGACGATGCCGCCGGCACCTACGAGGCTGCCGAGGTCATTGACTGCCAGGGCCGCTATCTCGCCCCCGGCTTTATCGACGGACATCTGCACATTGAGTCCTCGAACATCCGTCCCGCCGAGTATGCGCGCATGGCGGCGACGCGCGGTACCACCACCGCCATTGCCGACAGCCACGAGATCGCCAACGTGGCGGGGCTCGACGGCCTGCGCTTTATGATCGAGGACGGTCGCCGCGCGCCCATTTCCATCAAGTACATGATGCCCTCATGCGTGCCCGCGCTGCCCGATGAGCAAGCGGGCGCTGTGATTACCGCTGCTGACATGCAGGCGTTTTTTGCCGAGCATCCGGGCGACGTTTTTGGCCTGGGCGAGATGATGAACCTGCCGGGCGTCTTTATGGCCGATCCCGAGACCTGCGCTCGCATCGATGCTGCCAACCAGACGCCGTCCAAGCAGGTCGACGGCCATGCGCCGCTCGTTGCCGGCAAGGACCTCAATGCCTATGCCGCGGCGGGTATTATTGCCGACCACGAGTCGACGATTCCCGAGGAGGCGCTCGACAAGCTGTCTCGCGGCATGTACGTGATGCTGCGCGAGGGTACGTGCAGCCATGATCTGGCCAACCTGTCGCCGATGCTGCTGGAGAATCCCGCGCGCGCCCGCCGCTGCTGCTTTGCGACTGACGACCGCGCTCCTTCCGATGCGCTTGCAACCGGCATGATCGACAATGCCTGCCGCGTGGCGATTGAGGCCGGTATCGACCCCGTGGTCGCTATCTCTATGGCGTCCCTCTCCACGGCCGAGGCGTTTGGCCTGGATCACGGCTGCCGCGACCCGCACGAGCTCCGCGGTGCGATTGCCCCGGGCAAGCGTGCCGACCTGCTGGTGCTCAATGACCTGACGTTTGCCACGGCTCCGCATCGTGTATATGCCGCCGGTGCCCTGGTGGCGCAGGACGGCACCTTTGTGGGCGAGATCGCACCCGAGATGGCCGAGGTTGCGGCCCTTGCCGATGAGCTGCGCGCCTCCGTTAAGCTGCCGAAGCTTTCGCTCGACGTATTCGACTATGCCTTTAAGCCGGGCGAGGCCGTGATTGACGTGGTGCCGGGCAAGGCCATCACGGGCATGGTTCGTCCCGAGAGCGCCGAGGGCCTGCGCCGTATTATGCTGATCGAGCGCCACGGCCGCGGCGTGTCGCTGCAGGCCGAGGGCGCCGACGGTGACGGCCCCGCTGGCCTGGGACTCGTTGGCAAGCATATCGGCCGCGGCTGGGTGCGCGGCTTTACCATCACGGGTGGTGCCATCGCCTCGACGATCGGACACGACTCGCACAACGTGTGCGTCGTGGGCGACAACGCCGCCGATATGATGGCCGCCGTTGATGCCGTGGGCCAGGGCGGTCACGTGCTGGTGCGCAACGGCGAGGTCGTGGCGCGCATTCCGCTGGCGCTCGGTGGCCTGATGAGCGAGGGCACGGCCGAGGATGTCGCCGCGCAGCACGACGACTTTATGGTCAAGGCGCGTGCCATGGGCATCGAGCCGCCGCTCGACCCCATCATGGGCATCATTTTCCTGCCCCTGCCGGTGATCCCGACGCTCCGCATCCGCCCCGAGGGCATGTTCGACGTCACGACCTTCACCTACGCCGACTAGTCATCGGGGACGTTCTTAAACGACTAGTCGTCGGGGTGGCGTGTCGCCTGACGCCGCGACCGTGAGACCTCTGGCATGTGTGAGCTATTTGCTAGGTCCTTGTAACGTTTACGCCCGCAGAGTCTTATTTGAGCTCCCTTTGGGTACGTTGGAATTGGATATACGTCCGATTCCATCAAGCCCGAAGGGAGCTTTTCTATGTTTAAACTGATTGCATCCGATATGGACGGCACGTTGCTTGACGAAAACGGCCAGGTGCCTCCCGAGACCTACGAACTGATTCTGGCGCTACACGAGCATGGCGTGCATTTCGCCGCATCGTCAGGCCGTCGTTACGACCGCCTGTGCGAGTTCTTTGCACCTGTTCGCGACAAGATGGACTTTGTCGCCGCTAACGGCGCCCAGGTCTACGCCGACGGTAAGATGGTAGACCGCGAGGTGTATTCGCACCTGGCGATTCGAAGGCTCGCCCAGGCCGTCGCGACGTTTCCCAATCTGCATCTTGCACTTTTTGACCGAACCAAGTCCTTCTTGCTCGATGACGAGTGCAAGTTCGTGCGTGAGGTCGATAAGGACCTTCCCAATGCCGAGCGCATTTGGGAGCTGCCCGATCCCAGCGTAAATATCATCAAGGCGAGTATCTTTTGCGATGACGGTGCCGTTATGGACAGCGCTTACGTACTACAGCGCGAACTCGGTCAGCTCTTTACTTTTGCGCCTTCGGGCAACGCGTGGATCGATGCCATGCAGCCCGGCGTGTCGAAGGCCTCGGGCATCGCACAGCTCATGGAGCACTATGGAGTCGAACGCGACGAGGTTATGGCGTTTGGCGACTCGATGAACGACTACGAGATCATTCGCTTTGTCGGTACGGGCTGCGCGATGGAAAACGCGCGCCCCGCGCTCAAGGCAGTGGCCGATCGCGTGGTGGGTTGTAATCGCGACCACGCCGTCCAGCAGGAGCTCCGTCGCGTGCTGGAGAGTCTCTCCTAATCCGGCAGATGGGGACGTTCCTTTTCTGCCGACAGTGGGGGACAGTCCTTGCGGCTTTTTGCGAAGAGTGTCCCCAGTGACTAGTCGTTTAAGAACGTCCATTACAGTCGAAATTGTCAGCCCGGGACCGTCTCGGGCTACGATTGAGGCGCGCCCAGAACGGGCCGCCGACCGGGCGCCCGCGCACGGCCGAACGTCCCTGCCCCCGAGAGGGCCTGTTGGGTGCTGCCGGCGCGGGGCGCGCCGCCCCCGACGGCTGATAGGAAAGTGCCGGGCAGGCGCCGCGGCTGGTAATGTGAGTGCCGAGGGGGAGGCCATCCGGTCGAACGACTACCGGAAGGATACCACCGTGAAAGCGCCATCCACCAGGCCCGCGGCCGTGCTCGGCCTGGACGTCGGCAAGTCATCTCACTGGGCCTGCCTGGTCGACCGCGACGGGGAGGTGCTGGCCAGCGCCCCCGTCCGCAACAGGGAGGCCGAGCTCGACGCGCTGTTCGCCTCCGCGCCCGCCGGCACGCTCGTCGTCGTCGACCAGTTCCGCAACATAGGGTCCCTCGCCGTGAGGCGGGCCCGCGCCGCGGGGCTCGGGGTCGCCTACCTGCCCGGCCTCG
>CABUQK010000078.1 GCA_902493615.1 uncultured Collinsella sp. | reverse complement strand
GTCGTCGTGGTGCTCGTGAGCTTCCCGGTCAATGCATGGGCGCTTGCGGCCAAACAGGTCCCCAACCTGATGAGCCTGCCCGTGCAGGATGCGCTGGTACTCATTGCAATTTCGGTGCTGTTGACGGTCGTTGCCGGCCTGCTGCCGGCCCGTAGCGCATCCAAAAAGGACCCCGTGGAGGCCCTTCGTTCCGAATAATGTGACAAAGGGACAACCCTTTTGTCACGGCTAAAAGCAAGGAAGTCGCAAGGGTTGGGGCGGGGTTGTCGGCGAGTGCCCTCGGATACAATCGAAGCCGTGCTAGAAAGAGGCTTCGATGATTAGAAAATCGTTCTTTAATCCGTTCTCGTCGCTGCTGCTTGCGCTTGCCGGGCTGGCTTTTTTGGTCGATGTCCTGCCGCAGGTGGAAGGCCAGACGGGCGTGTTCGCGCCAGCTGTGCTCTTTTTGATGTGGCTGGTGGGCGGCCTGGTGCGCCTGTTTTACGAAAATGAGGCCAAGCGCAGCTTTGATCGCCATATGTTTAAAGCGAACCACGCGGCCGTTTGGAAACGCGTCGATGCGTGTTGGATTCAAGTTGATGCCGACCGGCTTGTGCCCGGCGACGTCGTCCGCCTATATGCCGGCATGCTCTGCCCGGTCGACGTGACCCTTGCCAAGGGCGACCAGGTCCTTGTCTCGGAATCGTCGCTTACAGGCGAGAGCGGTCAGACCGCCAAGCGGGAAGGGGAGACCGTTCGCGCGGGAACGACCATTGTCGACGGCAAGGCGTCGGCAACCGTCCTCGCCCGCATTGCCGATGAGCAGCCCGTTTTGCGCCGTCGCGCTCGAATGGGCACACAGTTTGGTGCCGGCGCCAAGAGCATCTGCGCCGCCCTGGTAAGATGCATGCTCATCGTACTGCCGTTTGTCATTATGATTCGAGGCTTTGTGCTGGGCGACTGGGCGCAGGCACTGCTGTTTGCCCTGGGCACGGCCGTGGGCCTGGTTCCCGAAATGCTGCCGGTTGTCACGAGCGTTTGCCTTTCGGGCAGTGCCCATCGACTAAAAAACAAGCAGGTCATCGTTAAGAACGTTGACGCCATGGAGTCACTGGGCTCCATGGACGTGGTGTGCGTTGACAAGACAGGCACGCTCACCGAAGATGCCGCGGTGCTCGAGTACTACACCGATATCCTGGGCAACGAAAGCGAGCAGACGCTCAACCTGGCGTATCTGGAGAGCACGAGCCAGGGGGCCGCTGCCAATCAGCTCAATCGGGCCATTGCCGATGCGTGCGCGGCACCCGAGCTGCACCTTGCCGCGAAAGACCTTGGCCACGCCTTTGCACCGCATGCCTCTGACCCCTTCGACCACGTCACCAAGGCTTCGGGTGTCAAGCTCGACGCCACGCCCGGGGCGCTTGGTTGTTTGGGGCTACAGGTTCGCCCCGGCAATCATCTGACCATCGTAAAGGGCGAGGTTGAAAGCGTGTGCACACGCTGCGCCTGGGCAAACTTTAAGGGCGAGCTGGTGCCCATGGATGCCGATGGCCGTCAGAGCGCCTACGAGGTTGCCGAGGACATGCGCGCCGATGGCATCAAAGTGCTCGCCGTCGCCTATAGCACGACGTCGGCGGACTGGGATGACCTGGTGCTGTGCGGCTTTTTGGGCTTTTTCGATCGGCCCAAGGCGAGCGCTCGTGCCGCCGTGCAGGCGCTGTCTAACCTTTCCGTCGAGGTGCGCGTGCTCACGGGTGATTCGGCTTCGGTCGCTCGCTCAACATGCTCGCGCCTGGGCATTCCCGCCGATAGCGTTATCACCGGCAGCATGCTTCAGGCCATGGAGGAATCCGAAGCGCTGATCCGGGTGGGGAAGGCTCGCGTGTTTGCCGAGCTTACGCCCGCACAGAAGGCGCAGATCGTTAGCCTGATTCGCCTCTCCGGCCACATCGTCGGCTATATCGGAGACGGCGTGAACGACGTGCCGGCGCTCACATCGGCAGACGTCGGCATTGTCGTGGACTCGGCTGCGGCCGAATCCAAAAAGGTGGCCGACCTGGTGCTGCTCGAGCGCGACTTGGGTGTTGTCGCCGAGGGCGTCAGCGAGGGCAGGACTTCGTTCGCCAATGCCTCCAAGTACATCCGTATCGCATCGAGCTCCAACTTTGGCAATATCTGTTCGGTTGCCGCCTCGAGCATTTTCCTGCCCTTTGTGCCGGCAACCGCTACCCAGCTGCTCTTGCTCAATCTGTGCTACGACGCCACCTGCCTGGCGCTTTCGTGGGATAACGTTGACGATGCAGAGATTGCCCGCCCCAGGGCCTGGTCGGGTAAGGGGCTCGGCAGCTTTATGCTTCATTTTGGCTTTGCGAGCTCGGCCTTCGACATCATTACGTTTGCCATTCTGTTCTTGGGCGTATGCCCCGCCGTCTGCGGCGCGCCCTTTGCCGCGCTCGACGCGGCGGGTCGAGCGGCCTTTATCGCGACCTTCCAAGCCGGCTGGCTGCTGGAATGCGCATGGACCGAATCGCTCGTGCTCCTGGTGTTGCGAACGCGCAGTGTCCGCGACGGGGATCGTCCTTGCACACCGCTCGTGGTGATGGTTGCCGTCATGCTCGTTGTCACGGCGCTCCTTGCGCTCAGTCCGGTGGCGCAGCTGTTTGGGCTCGCCACGCTGCCTGTATGGTATCTGGGCATCGTTGCGCTGCTGAGCGTGTTGTATCTTGTTGTTGCTTCGACGATCAAGCGGGTCTATCTGGCCCGCTCGAGCAGCTTGTTCTAGGGCGGTTCTATGCGTACCAACAGAACCAACATCGCGATTACGCCGGCCGAGGCCGCCGAGCTCAGCAGCGCGCTGTTCTCGTCTGGCAGCGCTGCCGCCCTGGAGCTCGCGCCCGTGTTTGCCGATATCGCATCGGGCAAGCTGACTGCTATCGAGCTGGCGGTTGCCGGCTCGCAGGCAAGTGCCGCCACTGGACCCATCGTTATCGGCGAGCTTTCGATCGACCTGGCCTCGCGCACCGTCAAGGTGTCGGACGCGCCGGTCTCGCTCACGCCCAAGGAGTTCGACATCCTTGCCTTTTTGGCGAGCAACCGGGGTACGGTCTTTAGCAAAGAGGAAATCTACCGGGCGGTGTGGCAAAACGAGTATCTGCTCGATGACAGCAACATCATGGCCTTCGTCCGCAAAATTCGAAAGAAGATTGAGCCCGAACCAGACAACCCCCACTACCTGCTGACTGTATGGGGCGTGGGCTACAAAATGGCCGAGTAACGCTTCGGGTATTCGCTCCCATCGATCCAAATAGTCACTTTGACAATCCTTGCCAAATCGCAAGAAAGCCGCAAGAAACCAGCCATGTGCTCGGTCTTGCGGCTTTTCTATTCTGTAGACAGTCGCGGACGCGAAAGAGAGGTGAGGACCGTGAGCGGCAGTGACAGTACCAGTAACGCAGGACGAAGTTGCCGGCGCGGGTCCACTTTGATGGGGGCGCGCGGCTGATTCGCCCTGCGTCCGATCGATAGAACGGAGCGAGGCAATTGAAGAAGATGACTATGCGCCATACGCCGTCTGCGGTTCAGGCGCAAAACGAACTGATGAGGCATCGCGCGGAGGGTCGCATCCAGTATGCGGCGACCATTCCGCTGACGGAGGCCCTATCCTGGGTCGGCTCGAATCTCGGCGGCCTTAATCGCGACGAGGTCGCGCACAGCGAAGCCGACAACGGGCGTAACGTGGTCACGCGTGGCAAGAAGAAGTCGATTGCCCGCAAGCTTGCGGACGCGTTCGTCAATCCCTTCACGGCGATTCTGTTTTTCCTGGCCATCATTTCGGCAGCGACCGACATGGTGTTTCCAGCGTTGTCGATGATGGGCAGCACGCCCGAAGACTTTGACCCGCTGACGGTGATCATCATCACCACGATGGTCGTGCTCTCGGGCACGCTGCGCTATATCCAGGAAGCGCGCAGCGGCAACGCGGCCGAAAAGCTGCTCGATATGATTACGACCACCGTGACAGTCACCCGCGAGGATGCCCCTAGGACCGAGATTCCCATCGACGACGTGGTGGTTGGTGACATCGTGCACCTGTCCGCCGGTGACATGATTCCCGCCGATGTGAGAATCATTGAGGCTAAGGACCTCTTTGTGAGCCAGGCAAGCCTGACGAGCCGGTCGAGAAGGTTCCCGCGACGTGCACCGAGTCCGATTCGGCAACGTCGTTCGAGAACATCGCCCTCATGGGCAGCAGTGTGATCTCGGGCAGCGCGACGGCGCTCGCCTTTAGCGTGGGCGAGCAGACCTTGTTTGGCTCTATGGCATCGAGCCTGTCCGAGGATGCCGTAGAGACGAGCTTTTCCAAAGGCGTCAATAGCGTCTCGTGGGTGCTCATCCGCTTTATGATGGTGATGGTTCCGTTTGTCTTTATGATTAACGGCGTCACCAAGGGCGATTGGCTTAATGCTGGCCTGTTTGCCATCAGCATCGCCGTGGGCCTGACACCCGAGATGCTGCCCATGATCGTTACCACGTGCCTTGCCAAGGGCGCCGTGGCTATGAGCAAAAAGCAGACCATCGTTAAGAACCTCAACTCGATTCAAAACTTTGGCGCGATGGACGTGCTGTGCACGGACAAGACTGGCACGCTGACGCAGGACCAGGTGGTGCTGGAGTATCACTGGAACATCGATGGCCAGGAGGATTCGCGCGTTCTGCGCCATGCCTACCTCAACAGCTATTTCCAGACGGGCTACAAGAATCTGATGGATCTGGCGATCATCAAATGCACCGAGGAAGAGGAGCAAAACGACCCGAGTCTCACCGACCTTTCCGAGGCCTATGTGAAGGTCGACGAGGTGCCGTTTGACTTTACGCGCCGTCGCCTTACCACCGTGGTGCGCGATCGAAGCGGCAAAACCCAGATGGTCACCAAGGGTGCAGTCGAGGAGATGCTGTCGGTGTGCTCGCATGCCGAGATTGACGGCGGCGTTCACGTGCTGGACGACGAGGTGCGCGAGCGCATTTTGGCAACGGTCGCCGACCTTAACGACGACGGCTTCCGCGTGTTGGCAATCGCTCAAAAGTCCAACCCGTCGCCTGTCGGTGCCTTTAGCGCCGATGATGAGCGCGACATGGTGCTGATCGGCTACCTGGCGTTTTTGGATCCGCCCAAAGAGTCCACGGCCGATGCTATCGAGGCGCTGCGCAACCACGGTGTAGCCACCAAGATCTTGACCGGCGACAATGAGAAGGTCACGCGCACCATCTGCAAGCAGGTGGGACTCGAGGTCAACAACATGCTGCTCGGCAGCGATATCGCCGCAATGGACGACGCCGAGCTCGCTCGTCGCGCCGAGGACGTGCAGGTCTTTGCCAAGCTTACGCCCGATCAAAAAGCGCGCGTCGTGTCCGTGCTGCGTGCAAACGGTCATGTGGTGGGCTACATGGGCGACGGCATCAACGACGCCTCGGCCATGAAGTCGTCCGACATCGGCATCTCGGTCGATACTGCGGTCGACGTGGCCAAGGAGTCGGCCGATATCATCTTGCTCGAGAAGGATTTGATGGTGCTCGAGGAGGGCATCATCGAGGGGCGCAAGACCTACGCCAACATGATCAAGTACATCAAGATGACCGCAAGCTCCAACTTCGGCAATATGTTCAGCGTGCTTGCCGCATCCGCCCTGCTGCCGTTTTTGCCGATGATGAGCATCCAGCTGATCCTGCTCAACCTGATCTATGACTGCAGCTGCCTGGCGATTCCCTGGGACAACGTGGACGAGGAGTTCCTGCGCGTGCCGCGTACCTGGGACGCTTCGAGTGTTGGCAGGTTCATGATCTGGATCGGGCCCACCAGCTCCATCTTCGACTTTATGACCTATATCTTTATGTACTTCGTTTTCTGCCCCCTGTTCGTGAGCCATGGCGTGCTGTTCAACGACCTGGCGAGCGTCTACTCGGGCGCCGCGCTGGAGCAGATGCAGCTGGCCTACATCGCGCTGTTCCAGGCTGGATGGTTCGTCGAGTCTATGTGGAGCCAGACGCTGGTCATCCACATGATCCGTACGCCTAAGTTGCCGTTTATCCAGAGCCGTGCCTCGGCTCCGGTGATGCTGCTCACGATGACGGGCATCGCGCTGCTCACGCTGATCCCGTTTAGCCCGCTTGGCCCCACGCTGGGTCTGGGCGCCCTGCCTGTCGAGTACTTCTTGTTCCTGATTCCGTGCATCTTGCTGTACATGGCGCTGGCGACAAGCCTTAAGAAGGCCTACGTCAAGCGCTACGGCGAGCTGCTGTAGTGGGGGATTGATGCAGAAAGGAGCGTTTGCATGAACTGGACGCAGATTTGGATGGACTTGTTTGGCACCACGGAGTGGCTCGGCCTTAACATGGGCTTTTGGGTGGCCAACGGCGTGGTGTTGGTGGTTGTCGTGATTATGAACGTTGTCTTTTGGAGCATGAAACCGCTGCCGAGGGATGAATAACAAGCGAGGGGGCCGCCTGCCGGGCGACCCCCTCGCTGTTTATAAGCACCAGTAAATCGAAGGTGAATGGTTTCCCGAGAAGTGAACGACCTAATTTGGACCCCTGAAGCACCCACGTTTTTCGACGCTAAAACCGCAGGATTTGAGTGATAAAACCGCAGGAATTGGCCTTCCCAAAGTGTCGATGCATCGAGGGTCCGATTTCACCCGTTCACTTCGCGGAAAAGCATTCACCTTCGTTGCGTAAGGCGACGGATGGAAGGGTGATTATCGTCAAGCAGCTACCTCTGCCTTGTGAATCATCTGAAGCACAAGGCATAATGCATGTGACAAAGGGGCAGTCCCTTTGCCGCATTGATCTGAGAGTAGATGTTGATGATTCTATCGTTGGCCCCTATGGAGGGGATTACCGGGCATGTGTTCCGTCGCGTGCATGCGGAGTGCTTCGGCGCGCTCGATTGCTATTACACACCGTTTTTGCCGCCGCCGCGGGTGGGAAACCGCTTTGGCGGCAAGGCGTTTAAGGAGATCGATCCTGCCAATAACCAGGGCCTCAACGTAGTGCCTCAACTGATGTCCAAGAACGCGGACGAATTTGTGTGGGCGGCACAGGTGCTCGCCGACATGGGCTACCGCGAGGTCAATCTCAACTTGGGTTGCCCCTCGGGTACGGTTGTCGCCAAGGGCAAGGGCTCGGGTTTCTTGCGCAATCTCGACGAGCTCGAGGTGTTCTTAAGCGATGTGTGCGAGCGGTCGCCGTTGCCGGTATCGGTAAAGACCAGGCTGGGGTTGGAGCGCGATGACGAGTATGAGCGTGTGCTCGATCTGTATTGCCGCATGCCGCTGGCAGAGCTGATCGTGCATCCGCGCGTACAAAAGGACCGCTATACGGGCTCGCCGCGCAAGGAGTTTTATGGCGAGACGCTGGAGCGTGCGCCGTTTCCGGTGGCATACAACGGCGACATTTTTGATCTTGAGGATATGGGTGCGCTGGTGGAGGCCTATCCCGGCACGCGCCATGTAATGCTGGGACGCGGCTTGCTCGCGAACCCCGCGCTGGCTCGCATGGTTAAGGGCGGCCCTGCTGCCACGGCAGCCGAGCTGCAGCGCTTCCACGACATGCTGTTTGCGGCATATGCAGAAGAGATTGGCGGTAACGCGGTCTTTCGCATGAAGGAGTGGTGGTTCTACGTCAAATGTGCCTTCGCCGACCCCACTACCGTTCACAAACTCGTGCGTAAGACCAAAAAGGTCGACGAATACCGAGCCGCCGTCGAGCGCGTCTTTCGTGAACAGCCGCTTGCACCCACAGCTCGCTTCCACGGCTAACTAGTCATCGGGGGCGTTCTTTAACGACTGGTCATTTAAGGACGTCCCCAACGACTATGTAGCAAAAACATGTACACCAGCATCCAAAGATGTCGAAAAATGTCGACTTTGGATGCTGGTGTATATGTTTGGGTCCGACGGGGGAGCGGGCCTAGGCAATCAGTGCATCAAGTGTAATGAGCTCTCTGAGCCGCTCCGTGCGTGTTTGCCCATGGCGTTTGGCTTTTTCGTCAAACGCCTCAAGAATCGATTCGCCCACACGTGCTGATATAACGACGCTCGGCTCATCGGAGATTGGTGGCCTTCCCAACTTGATGGTGTGACCTTTCGGCCACTCATCTTTTTCGTAGGCTTCCGCGGCTTTCTTCAACTCTCCGGGAGCAAACCCCATCATCTTTTCGAGCTGCTTAGCATCCATGGCGCCTCCTATCGATCGACATAATGTCGAGCGCCGGTTCTCGGATTCTCTTTTTGTATACAATTTTGTAGACAAAAATACAAGCAGTTCATCGGGCTAATTAGCTTGTTTTGACCTGCCTGTTCGATAGGAAATGAGCATTGACGGCTTCGATACTCCTTTGCTTTTCAGCTTGGAATTTGGATGCTCATTGAACTTCCGGAGGGGAGCCCTTTATTAAGCTATTGAGATTCTGGGCAGGAGCTCTCACTGGTCTTCGGTAATGGGGCCAGCTTAATTCGCGACACAGTGTGTCGCGAATGGGAGTAGTCGTTAGGTGTCCTTCAATGGCTACTCATATAAGAACGTTCAAGTGTCGGATTTTGTCATTTAGTGTCGCTCTCAGCGACTATTCTGGAGGGTCGTGGTCAAAAAAGGGCAAATATGAGTACTGTTGCCATTATGGTTGCATTTATTTGCTATAAATTGTAGCTCCTGATGAGATTTGTTCCCATTAAGAGCTACTTTTATTGAACATATGAGGAGAAATAACGTCGTCTGCGGACGAGTGGAACGTTGAATAGTTCCTGAAGTGATCAAAATCGCTGCTACTAAACAGGTAGCAGTACTCATATTTGCCCTTTTTTGACCACAGCCCTCTCGGAAACCTTTCCAGAGGCGTCAAACAGCCATAATCCAAAGGTCTCCTCAAACAATTTGCCGGCCAAGAGCGTCCATGACTACCAAAAAGCTGTACGCCAGCATCCAAAGATGTCGAAAAATGTCGACTTTGGATGCTGGTGTACATGTTTGGGTCGTATGGGTTGGGGCCCTGGACGGACAGAGCGTGCGTACTAGAGCAGGTTTTCCTGCACCCACGCGATGATGTCGCTCGATTCGTAGAGTGGTTTGCCGTCGATGAACAGGCAGGGAACCTGGCGTTTTCCGCCGACGGCGATGAGTGTCTGTTCGGCATCGGAATCGGTCGAGATATTGCGCTCGGGAATGGTCACGCCGTTATCGGCCAAAAAGTGCTTGACCTTTAAGCAATACGGGCAGCCGGTCATAACGTACAGCGCGAGCTCGTGATTAGTAGCCATAGGTCTCCAATCGGTTGAGGTTTTGATTGAAATACCCAAAGCCGCCGCGGTCTATGCGCGCGTCAACGAAGACTCGATGGCCTGGACCAGAAACGCCGTGGCTCCGGTGGCGCAGGGCTTGTCGTAGTAGTCAACAAAGCGCTGGTCGGCAAGATAACCGTGGGCGAGGCCCAGGTACGCCTCGTCTTGGGGCTCGCATCCCCAGTTGAGAGCAATCCAGCGACGATGCATCG
>CABUQK010000077.1 GCA_902493615.1 uncultured Collinsella sp. | reverse complement strand
GGCCTCGACCTCGAGCTCGGGGCCACCGTCGCCGTACCTCATGATGGAACCCTGGCCGAATTTCTTCTCGATCTCGGCCTTGGTGGTGGCGATCATCTCATCGCGCTCTTTACCCGTCGTGCGAGCATGAACGGTACGTACGGGACCTGAATTCTTGGCCATGAATAGCCCTCCTCTTAACAACCTGCATCGATAATAAACGAACGGCTGTTCGTGGTCAACCGTTCAGGCCAATCATATGCAGGCGGTCTTTCCAAAACCCAACCAAACACTGACCAAATACTTGACCACAAAGGACCAAATATGAACAAGGCAGGCAAAAATACATCTACAACCAGCACAAACGCTAAATTTGTCAGAGGTCCCTATCTCCACAATTAAGGGGCCCTAAGGCCCCTTAAAACATGTCTATTCCATAGAGTTGAGCACAAGGGCAATGCGCCCCAATGCCTCCGCGACCGCATGAGCACGAACACACGAACGGTCGCCCTCATAGTGGCAGCGCACAGAGTCCACGATGCGCCCAGCCAATATAGAAAGTGCCCGCCGGATCGTCCTCAGTGCCACCGCCGGGGCCGGCATAACCCGTTGCGCTCACTGCAATATCGCTCTGGTACAGCTCCAGCGAACCCACCGCCATCTCGCGCGCGGTCTGATGCGACACCGCGGTATAGCGGTCGAGCGTCTCCTGCTCAACACCAAGAACACGATGCTTAATCTCATCGCAATAGGTCACCGCACCGCCACACAGCACCGCCGAGGCGCCCGGGATATCGGCAATCGTCGAGGCGATCATACCCGCCGTCAGCGACTCAGCCGTCGAAACCGTCACGCCCCGAGCGCTCGCGCGCTCGACAATATCACGCGCCAGCTCCTCGTTATGTGCGGAAATCTGCTCAAAAGAGTCCGTCATACCCACCAGGACCTAGACCGAAAAGACGATCTTGCGGCAGTTCCAGAAGTACTGGGCGCCCGAGATAACGGTCAGGACAACGGCAACGGCGTACAGGAAGCGCGACACCGAGTAGATGCCGAGCGTCAGCGCCACCGGGCCAAGGTGCAAGCCGGCCATAGCAAAAACGCACAGGTAACCGCAAATGGAGACCATCGTGGTTGCCGTCTTGTACTTGCCGAGCTTATCGGCCGCAACGACCACACCGGCCGCACTCGCGACCATGCGAAGGGCGCTCACCAGCAGCTCGCGGAACAGGATAATGAACACGGACCACACGGTCACCGCGCCAAAATCCAAGAACAGCAGCAGGGCCGAGAACACGAGCAGCTTATCGGCGATGGGGTCCAAGAATTTACCGAAGTCGGTGATCTCGTTGCGCGAACGCGCCAGATAACCGTCGACCTTATCGGTGCACGACAGGATCACATACAGAATGAAGGCAGCGGCGGCGAGCGGGCCGTCGAAGGTGCTCCAATCCGTACCGGCAACACTCGTGTGAGAAAGCGCCGACACGATCATGAACACCGGGATAAAGACGATGCGAACGCACGTCACGATGTTGGCGGGCGTCCAGACACTCGTCAGTTCCTTATTGCTCTCGTTAGCCACGACGCTCTCCTACTCCACAACATGACCGATAAGCTCGTAGCAGAAGCTATCGGTAAACTCGACGGTCAGAATATCGCCCACGGACGCCTCGCTGGCGTCCAGATGCACCGCGCCATCGGAATCGGGCGCCTGGAACCAGGCATGGCCGATCAGCTCGGCGCCATCCTCGGTCTCTTCGATACCGTCGACGATTACCTGGGCTCGCTCGCCCACATGGGCGGCGGTGGCGGCAAAACCGAGCGACTCGGCCAGGTCCATGGCCTCCTGGGCGCGCTCGAGCTTAACCTCCTCATCGACCTGGCCCTCCATCTTGGCGGCCAGGCTACCTTCCTCACGCGAGTAGGCAAAGACACTCGTGTAGTCAAAGCCGACGGTGTCCATAAAGTCGATAAGGTCGCGGAACTCGTCGTCGGTCTCGGTCGGGAAGCCGACCATGGCCGTGGAACGAATCACGATGCCGGGGATGCGCTCGCGAAGGTCGCGGAACAGATCCTCGAGCTCCTGGCGTGAACCGGAGCGACGCATGGCCTTAAGAATGCGCGCGTCGCAGTGCTGCACGGGGATATCGATATAGGGCAGCACCTCGGCCGTATCGCGAATCGTCTCGATGAGTTCGTCAGTCATGCCCTCGGGCTGCAGATAGAGCACGCGGACCCAGACGTTGTGCGGGCGTACGGCCTCGGCGACGGCACGCAGCAGCTGCGCCAGATTGCGCGGCGAGCCATCGGCGACGTCCTCGTCGGCAAAGTCGGTACCCCAGATGCCCGTGTCCTGGCCGATCAGCACGATCTCGCGCACACCGCCGGCAACCAGGTCGCGCACCTCGGAGATGATGCTCTCGGCATTGCGCGAATGATAGCGGCCGCGGATGTAGGGAATCATGCAGAAGCTGCAGAAGCGGTTGCAGCCATCGGAAATCTTGACGTAGGCGACAGCACCCTCGACGGTACGTTTGACCTGCGGGATATAGGCTGCAATCTCACGCTCGACACCCAGCACGCCATCGATGACCGCCACGATGCCGTCTTCCTCGTCGGCCTTCACAAAGGCAGCGACCTCGGGCAGCTCGTCAGGCAGGTCATCGCCATAGCGCGACGGCACGCAGCCGCACATGACGATGGGGCAAGAACGAACGCCGTCCTGAACCTCGTTGGCGAGCTCGAGCGTGGTCTCGATGCTCTCGGACGTTGCGGAGGCGAGGAACGAACATGTATTGACGATGGCGATATCGGCATCCTGCGGGTCGAATGCCTCCTCGTAGCCCGCGGCGGTCAAAAGAGAACGCATGCGGTCGGTGTCAACCTCGTTCTTAGCGCACCCGAGGGTGATGTAGAGCACGGAGCCCAACGGTGTATCCATGTTGGAGAGCGGTCCTTTCGATTGATATTAGCGGTAGTTGGTGAACTGCAGCGGCTGGCCGTAGTCCTGGTCGCGCAGGAACTGGATCACGGTCTGCAACGCGTCCTTCGAAGCAGAGGAAACACGCAGTTTGTCGGCCTCGATGGTCACCTTGACCTTGAGCTTTTGGTCCTTGATGTCCTTGTTGATCTTCTTGGCGGTCGCCTGGTCGATACCCTCGACGATATGGCCGAGCACGCGCACGGTGCCGCCCGACGCCGCCTGCGGAGCATCCCACGAGACAGCCTTGAGGTCGATGCCGCGCTTGATGAGCTTGGAGCTCAACACGTCGATAATCTGTTTGGAGACAAAGTCGGCTGGGGCGTTGATCGTAAAGAGCTTGTCGCCCTTCGAAAGCTCGATCGTGGCGCCAGAATCCTTAAGGTCATAGCGCTGGGAAATCTCGCGCGTGGTCTGCTGGAAGGCGTTGTCGACCTCTTGCATGTTGACCTCGGACACGACGTCGAAGCTGGAATCTTTAGCCATGATGTTTCCTTTCGCGTACGAGCGGCTTAGTAGCTATCGTACGAATAGTCGGTAGAATCGGTGGGCGTCTGACCGTCAGTTGCGGTATCGGCGCCATCCGTGGACTGGGCATCGGTACCGTCGGTGGTATCGGTACCATCGGTGGTGTCGGTACCATCAGAACTTTCACCATTCTCGGAATCAGTCGTCTCCTTCTTGGGAACGGTGATCGTCACACGCGCCACGCCCGAGGTCTTGGTATCGTAACGAACCTTTTCACCGTTCTTGGTAACGGTGACATCGGAAGGCTTGGACGTGGTGATCTCGATCGAGGACTCGGGCGTGTACTCCTGCTCAAAGGGGCCAGTCGCCTGGGCGCCATAGACCGACTTGCCGTCGACCTTGACCTCAATCCACGCGGTCTTTCCCTTGGCAACGGAGACCTTGACCTTCGTTACCTCGTTCTCTTCCTTTTTAGCCGTCGTCTTGGTGGCGTCCGAATCGGTCGACTCATCCGTCGCCTCATCGGTGTCATCGTCCTCGTCGACCGTTTCGGTCTTCTTAGAAGACTTCTTGGTCGGCATCTTGGTAGCAGTGGGCGTCTCGGGCGTGTTCTCGGGCGCCGAAGATGCGCAGCCACGCAGAAGCACCACGATGAGCACAATCAACAGCAGCGCAACGGCACCGATGCCGGCGTAGACGATCCGCGGATCGAGCCCGTTGTTTTGAGGAGTACGTGATCCGCCGCGTCCACGACTGGAACTGTTGCGGCCGCCTCCCTGAGGCATACGACCACGATTGCTATCGGAACGGCCGCGATAGCCACCCTGGCCCTGAAGGCTGCGCTGACCCGAGCGGGGCGCAAGTTCACCGCGGCCTTGATAGCCACGCTGGCCCGAACGCGGAGCCGAAGAGCGCTGGCCATACGGCTGTGATTGAGAGCGAAGACGCGGCGTCACCTGCGTGGTATCGGCATCCGCATAGCCACCGCGAGAGCGTCCCATAGAGACACCACGGTAACCGCGATCGGAATAGCCGCCGTCGCCGTAGCCGGCACGAGGGTCACGCGCCACGCCGCGAGCAGCGGGAAGTGCACGGTCCTCGGGCATCGGCGTACTGCGGAACCGGTCACGCTGTGAGCGAATCTCCTCGCCCGAACCCGTCTCAGTAATATAACCGGCCTGCTGAGGACGCTGTCCATAGCGAGTCGAACGACCGCCCTGAACCATCAGGAAGCGCCCGTTATCGACCGAGGAACGCGAATTGACGTAGCCGGCGGCATCCTGAAAACGACCGCCCTGCTGCGACGTCTCGCGTTCGTATGCCATCAGGTCGTCAAAGTAGGCATTGACGACCTCGCGCGGATTGAGGCCCAAAAAGCGAGCATAGCTCGAAATCATGCCCTGCGCATAGCCGCGCGGCGGCATCGAAGCAAAGTTACCGGTCTCGAAAAACTCGATGATCTGCGGCCTGATTTTGATGGTGTTGGCGACCTGCTGAATGGAAAGGCCCATTCGGCGACGCTGCTCGAGCAGCATGTCACCAAAGCGTGCAGCCATCAGAATCCTCCAAACTCACGATCTTCACGTGCCATCTCGGCGTCGACAGATTCCAGCGCGGCAAGCCCCTCCTCGTCCAGCAGGACCTCGCGCGGCTTGGAACCGTCGGGCGGGCCGACGACACCCTTTTCTTCCAGCATATCCATAATACGCCCGGCACGCGCATAGCCAACCTTCAGGCGGCGTTGCAGGCCAGATGTGGAGCCAAGCTGCGAATCCACCACAATATGGGCGGCTTCCCAGATGAGCGGATCATCGTCTTGCGGCTCGGCGACTCCGGTACGGACAATGCCGCCGCCACACGCCATGGACATGGAAGCGGGCGCCACGGCAGACAGGATCTCCTCGTGGTAGTCGGGCTCGCTCTGCGACTTGACGAACTCGACAATCTCGTTGATTTCGTCATCCGAGACAAAGCAGCCCTGGATACGGCGGGGCTTGCCCCAGTCGACCTTGGAGAACAGCATGTCGCCCAAACCGGTGAGCTTTTCGGCACCCATCTGGTCGATGATGACGCGCGAGTCGATGCCCGTGGCGACGTTAAAGGCGATGCGGTTGGTGATGTTGGCCTTGATGAGGCCCGTCACCACATTGGAACTGGGGCGCTGCGTGGCCACGATAAGATGAATACCGGCGGCACGGCCCAGCTGGGCGATACGCACGATCGAGGCCTCGACATCCTTACCGGCGACCATCATCAGGTCCGAGAGCTCGTCAATGATGATGACCAGGTAGGGCATCTTTTGCGGCGGGTTGTCGTAATGCTCAAACTCGCCGGCGGCCTGCTTTTCGTTATAGGTCGAAATCTTACGAACGTTAAGGCGCTCGAAGACCTTCAGGCGACGCTCCATCTCGGACACGGCCCATTGCAGAGCGCTCGCGGCCTGCTTGGGCTCGGTCACTACAGGCACGTAAAGATGCGGCAGACCGTTATAGCCCGCAAGCTCGACGCGCTTGGGATCGACCATGATCAGGCGAACGTCCTCGGGAAGGGCGCGCATGAGCAGAGTCGTGATGATGGAGTTGATCATGACCGACTTACCGGAACCCGTGGTACCGGCGATCAGCAGGTGGGGCATCTTGGCAAGGTCGGCGACGACCGGCGTGCCCTCGGCATCGCGCCCGATTGCGAGCTCAAGCGGACCGCCCTTCACATAGGGCAGCACGTCGCCCAGGTTGACGTTCTGGCGCTTGCGATTGGGGATCTCGATGCCCACGAGCGAGGTGCCGGGGATCGGGGCAAAGATACGCACCGACTGGGCAGCGAGCGAAAGCGCGATATCGTCCTCGAGGCTCGAGATCTTGCTCACGCGCTCGCCCTCGCCAGGTTGCAGCTTAAAGGTCGTCACCGTGGGGCCGGCGATCCAGCCGACCACGCGGGCACTGCGGCCAAACTCAAGCAACGTGGACTGAAGCGACTCGGCAGTCTGTTCCAGCTCCTTGTCAGAAGACGCGGAGGACGCCGACTGCGGGTTGGCATGCAGGATTTCGAGTGGCGGAAGCTTAAGGCCATCCTCTTCTTCGCCCTCGTTATCCGCGGGGGCATTGACCGCTCCCCCATCGCTAGAAGTAGGAGCCTCGGCAGCGCCCGCGACAGCCGTATCGGCAACCTTGGGATGCTTCAAGAAGTCGGGAATCTGCGGAGCTGCCGAGACAGGATTCACGGCAAACGGCGGCTCGGACTCGTCAATCTTATCGGGGTCGTCTTCCATCGAAAGCTGGCCGGTTACCTGGTCGCGCTTTGCATGGCGACGCGGCAGCAAAGTTGTCTTTGCGGTCTCAATCGGAGCCTCGTCGTCCCCGTCATCGCCCTCGGTAAGCTCAATCTCGCTATCGGACCAGGACGGGTCGGGCTCGCTCGTATTGAGCTTAGGCGCAGCCTTGCCCTTCTTGGCATGGCGACGCGGCAGCAGCGTCGTCTTAGCGCGCTCGGCCTCCACGGCATCGGATACGTCGACAAACGGATTCTCGTCCTCGTCGTCATCGTCCAAAACCGGGTCCACATCGTTGCCCATAACCGTGGTCACGGCAGCATCGGAGCCCTTTTGACGAAGAATGCTCAGGTGCGGACGGGCAACGCCGGGCACCGACAGGGCTTCGTCGTCACCCCACGGGCTCGCGTTAACATCGGCACGACGGCGCTCGGCAAAATCGGCCGCACGATCGCGGGCAGAGCGCAGCACGCCACCCACCGAAAAGCCAATGATGACAAAACCAACGACGGCCAGACCCAACAGGACCACCATCGCGATAGGCTTACCCAGGGCATTCTGCAGCGCACTCGCAATAAACGCACCGATGTAGCCACCCGAGGCGGACAGATTTTGCGGCGTGAACATAAGGTCACACGAGTCGCTCGTACCCGGCACCATCAGCGAAAGAATGGAGACGACGGCGATAAAGACCACGGCTCCGCCCGCGACCGAGCGAATGTTGAGCGGCGAGTCCTCGCCTAAAAAGAGCGTAGCGGCAAACAGCAAAATGACGATCGGCAGCACGTAGGCACCCAGACCAAAGCCCAGGTGGTAGAAACCGGCAACCGCAGCCGTAACGGGTGCGGTCGCCGGCGAAATCACGGCAATGAAGGACGCAATCGCCAAAACGGCGATGACCACGCCGGCGATATCGCGGTTGGCCGAGGGCTCGACCAGCGGCTCAAAATCGTCGAAGTCGGCCTCGTGGCCCTTATTGGCACGAAGATGGGAACCGGCACCCTTAGCAGATGCCGGTTGGTTATTGGCCTTATTACCTTTGGCGTTTTGTGCAGATCCGCGCGCCAAACTAAACCTCCATGACGACCGGGATGATCATCGGACGGGTGCGCGTACGGCTCCAGATAAAGTTAGAGAGCGAATCGCGCACGGCCTTGCGAATGGCATCGGAACCGCTGCTGGTAAAGCTAAACTTACCCTTCTCGATCGTCTTCATAATGGATGCGGAGGCATCCTCGGAGAACTGGTCGTCGATGGCAAACGAGACGCCGCGGCCCGAGAACTCGATGGCCTCGATCTTCTTGTGCTTGAGCGAGACGATAGCAACGGCCGTGACCATGCCGTCGTTGGCGAGCTTCTGGCGATCGCGCAGGACAATGGGGTCGGTATCGCCGATACGCAGGCCGTCGACGTAGACGACGCCGGACTCGACGGGCGTACCGCGTTTGACGATACCGCCGCGCATCTCGAGCGTGTCGCCGTTATCGAGGATAAAGATATGATCGTCCTTGATGCCCATCTTACGGGCAAGCTGGGCATGGGCGCGCAGATGCACGGCTTCACCGTGAACAGGCATAAAGTACGTGGGCTTGGCCATGGCCATCAGGAGCTTGAGCTCCTCCTGGCTACCGTGGCCCGAGACGTGGACAAGAGCGCGGTTCTTATCCCACACGTCGCAACCGAGCTTGGCCAGGCTGTTGACGACCTGCTGGACGGCCTTCTCGTTGCCGGGAACAGGAGTTGCCGAGAGGATGACGGTATCGCCCTCGTGGATGGAGAGCGTCTTGTGCTCTCCGTTGGCCATGCGGGACAGGGCCGACAGCGGCTCGCCCTGCGAACCGGTGCACATGACGACGATCTTGTCGTCGGGCAGGTTATCGATATCGAAGGCATCGATGATATCGGCATCGTCGATGTTGAGGTAGCCCAGCTCGCGCGCGACGCGGGTGTTCGTGAGCATGGAGCGACCGGTCACAACGACCTTACGGCCGCACTTGCGGGCGGCATCGCAGATCTGCTGCAGGCGATGGATATGGCTCGAGAACGACGCGACGAACACGCGACCCGGGGCGTTCTTGATGGCGTGCAGCAAGTTGGGACCAACCTCGGCCTCGGACTTGGTAAAGCCGGGAACCGTGGCATTGGTGGAGTCGGAAAGCAGCAGATCGATGCCCTGCTTGGCAAAGCGGCTGATAGCGGCATAGTCGGGCGTGACGCCATCGATGGGCGTCTGGTCGAGCTTAAAGTCGCCGGTGTGCATAACGGTGCCCTGATTGGTGCGAATGAACACACCCAGAGCGCCGGGGATGGAGTGCGTCATCGAGAAGAAGTCGAGCGAGATGCCGCCGAGGTTGACATGGCTGCCGCCCTTAACCTCGCGGAACTTGGGCGCGCGGATGCGGAACTCAGAAAGCTTGCCCTCGATAAAGCCAAGCGTCAGCTTGCTCGAGAAGATGGGCACCTTATTGTTGAGGTCCTGCAGCAGATACGGAAGCGAACCGGTGTGGTCCTCGTGGCCGTGGGTGACGACGATACCGCGGAGCTTCTCCTCGTTCTCCAAAACATAGGTGTAGTCGGGAAGCACCAGGTCGATACCGGGCTGGGAGTCATCCGGGAACATGAGGCCGGCGTCGACGAGCACCATGTCGTCGCCGCACTCGAAGACCGTCATGTTCTTGCCGATGCCGTCAAGGCCGCCGAGCGGGATGATCTTCAAGGGAGATGATTTTTTAGCTGCCATAGGTTAGTGTTGTTTCCTTTCTTCGAAACGGGTCTGGAACAACCGACGGGGCGCTTCTGGCAAACCGACCGCCGGGAACGTACAAACATGCATCACAGAGTCGACGCAGTAACCACAGTATGATACCCATTTGCACAACAACAGACCACCCATGCATCAAAGCCCCATCTGAACCGGTCTATCCCGCAGGTCTGGGGCCATCGGGGGCCGGGGCGGGTTAAGTTTGCTGCTCTACAGTCCTGCGCAAGACGGAAAGCACA
>CABUQK010000076.1 GCA_902493615.1 uncultured Collinsella sp. | reverse complement strand
GCTGGAGTCGCTCAACAGTCCGTATTTCACCGCAACTCATGAGGGTACGTATGGGCTACCATGGTGGCAACCTAGCGAAAGGATGTTTCATGGCACATGTCGATGACCAGCGTGTGGCGCGCGTGCTCGATGCGCTCGAGGCTCAGCACCCCGGCGCGCAACTGCTCGTAAACGACCCGTGGTCGATTTATTACCTGACCGGCTTTTATGCCGATATGTTCGAGCGTTTTTGCGGCGTGCTGCTCGCACGCGATAGCGAACCTGTGATCTTGGTCAACGCGCTGCATCAGCTGCCCGAGTACGACAATGCCCGCGTGGCCTATCACACCGATACTGACGTCGTGGCCGACGCCATCGCGAGTGAGATCGACCCAACCAAGCCGCTCGGCATCGACACCGTCATGCGTTCCGGCTTTTTGATGCCCCTCATGGAGCGTCACGCCGCGAGCGAGTTCTTTCTAGGCGACTTTGCCGTCACCGCCGCACGCACCTACAAAGACGCTACCGAGCAGGAGCTTATGCGCGCGTCCTCTGCCGCCAACGACGCCGTGATGGCCGACGCCATCAAGCTCGTCCATGAAGGCGCAACGGAGCGCGAAATTGCCGATCAGATGCTCGGTCTGTACCGCAAGCACGGCTGCGAGGGCTTTAGCTTTCCGCCGATCGTGAGTTTTGGAGCCAACGCCGGCGACCCGCATCACGAACCCGACGACACCGTGCTCAAGCGCGGCGACGTGGTGCTATTCGACATTGGCGGACGCCATCGCAACTACTGCTCGGACATGACGCGCACGTTCTTTTGGGTCGAGCCGGACGAGGAGACAGCACACATCTACGACATCGTGCGCCGTGCCAACGAGGCCGCCGAGGCGCTCATAGCACCGGGCGTTCGCATGTGCGACCTGGACCGCGCCGCGCGCGATGTGATTGAAGACGCGGGCTATGGGCGGTACTTTACGCATCGCCTGGGTCACTCGATCGGCCTGCAGGACCACGAGCCGGGCGACGTTTCACTCGTCAACGAGCAGGTCGTAGAGCCGGGCATGACGTTCTCCATCGAGCCGGGCATATACCTCCCCGGCCGCACCGGCGTCCGCATCGAAGACCTGGTCCTGGTCACCGAGTCCGGCGTCGAGATTCTCAACGCCTACCCCCACGACCCAGTCCGCCTAGACTAGCCTGGTCCCCAAGCCCCCCAAACTAAGTTGCGGTGGAATAGTTCCTGGATGGGCTGCTAAAACCCAAAAACAGGAACTATTTCACCGCAACTGATGAGGGGATGGGTTAACGGAGCAAGCCGGCCACTTCGCCGGCTAGGGTGATGGTACCGGCAGCTACGAAAGGCTCGTCCGCGGCATCGAAGGCAGCGAGGGCCTCGGACACACTCGGATATACGCCCGTGAGCTTATCGGCATCAACGAGGGCGGCGAGTTCCTCTGCCGGCAGGGCGCGGTCGGAATCGGTCTGGGTCACGACCACGCGCGGGAAGGCCGGAATCAGCACGTCGACAATGCCCGCCACGTCCTTATCGGCCAGCGCGGCACACAGCAGCGTGGGGCGATTCTCAACGCACGGATCGATCTCGTCCAGCGCGCTCACAAAGTTCTCGCAGCTCTGAGGGTTATGGCAGGCGTCGATCAGCTTGAGCGGATCGGTTCCCAGCACATCAAATCGACCCGGCGTGGGGCAGCCCATAAGCGACGCATCGAGCTTGTCATGGTCGAGCTCGCGGCCCAGATAGCCCTCGCACAGCATAATCGCGCACGCGGCATTCTGCGGCTGATAGGCCGGCTTGACCATGCTCGATGTATAGATCGCGCGCGGCGTAGTGCAGCTAAACTCAACCGTGTCGCCCACGTGCTCCGGCACCTTGGTCGTGGCATGGTTCACCACGAGCGGTACTACGCCGCACTCGCGACAACGGGCATCCATCACGCGCTGAACACTCGCCTCGTGCGTGCCCTCGCCCAGCACAACCAGGCGCCCAGACTTAATTACCGCAGCCTTCTCCCCCGCAATGGCCTCGAGCGTATCTCCGAGAATGCGTGTATGGTCGAGCCCGATGCCTGTGATGGCAACGGCCACGGGGTCGGTCGCACTCGTAGCATCCCAGCGTCCGCCCATGCCAACCTCGAGCACGGCAACATCCACCGCGGCCTCGGCAAACACCACAAGTGCGGCGGCCGTCAGCAGGTCAAACGGCGTGATGGTATAGGCGCGCTCCCCCGCCGCCACACGGTGCGCATTCACGCGACGTCCCGCCTCAACAGCGGCAGAAACGCCACGGGCAAACGCCTCATCGCTCACGACGCGTCCATCGACTTCCATGCGCTCAGGATAGCGCACCAGCTGCGGCGACGTATACAGCGCGGTCTTGAGCCCCTCACCACGAAGAATGGCAGCCGAAAAACGCGTAGTCGAAGTCTTACCATTGGTACCAGCAACCTGAATGCAATCAAAGTACTCGTCCGGACGCCCCAACTCATCAAGCATATCGACAACCGTCTCAAGCAGAGGCCCAGCATCCCCAGAAATCCGCCCCGTATCAGCAGCCAGCCCAACAGCCTCACCAAACGAAAGCAACTCAAACGAGAAAGGAACGACATACGACCCAGAACGCTTAGCCATAACCCAAAGTCTCCAATTACAGAAAAAGAGGCCCATCAAAAAAATAATGAGCCCCTCGCGTTGACAATATCAGCCTTTACCCGCTTGCAGCAAGATCAAGGCCACAACCCAGTGGCCCCAACCTATCAGTTGCAAACAACCACGTAAACGAACTAGGAGCGGCCCGATGCTTTGCTCGATACAAGTTCCGCACGCAAAGGACAGCACTAAATGTGCTGTCCGTCTTGCGCAGGACTGTTTGCAGTAGCGAGCAAAGCGTCGGGACGCGCCCCAGAGTAAACCTTACGAGAAGTCAGCAACCTGAGCAGTCAGCGCCGCCAGGATCTCCTTGAGCTCGGCTGCACGGTCCCTCTTCTTCTGGACCACCGCGGGCGCGGCCTTGGCCACGAAGCCCTCGTTAGCGAGCGTCTTCTCGCAACCGGCGAGCTCCTTCTGGGCCGCGGCGATCTCCTTCTCCAGGCGTGCCTTCTCGGCCGAAAGATCGACCTTGCCCTCGAGCACCACAAAGACCTCGACGCCGCTGTCGACCACGGCAATGCTCGCGGCCGGCTTCTCAACGTCGGTACCCATGACCAGCGAGGCGGTGTTCGCCAGCGGCTCAATGGTCGAGCGCAGGCTCTCGAGCTTCTCGATATCCTCAGCACCGGCGCGCACGACCACGTCGAGCTCTGACTTGGGGCTCAGGCGATAACGCGAACGCGTGGCGCGGGCAGCGGAAACGACGGTGCGGCACAGCTCAAATGCGCGCTCGGCGGGCTCATCGACGTACTTGACGTAGTCGGCGGGCTCCGGCCACTTGGCGATCATGAGCGCCTCGGCGCGGTCCACGTTGCCCTCGGCATCCAGGTCGAGCACGCTCGCCGGCATATTGTCCCAGATCTCCTCGGTGACAAACGGCATGAGCGGGTGCATCAGGCGAATGGAGGTGTCGAGCACAAAGATCAGGTTGCGCTGAGCCTGCAGACGGCCCTCGCCCTTCAGACGGGCCTTGGTGACCTCGACGTACCAGTCGCAGACCTCGTTCCAGAAGAACTGCTGCACGCCGCGGGCCATGTCGCCAAAGGTGTAGTTCTCGATACCCTCGGTGACCATCTTCACGGCCTTGGCAAGGCGGCTGAACATCCAGGCGTCGGCCGGCGTCTCCACGACGGGCTCGCCAGGCGTGTAGCCCTCCATGTTCATGAGCAGGAAGCGGCTGGCGTTCCAGATCTTGGTCACAAAGCTCTTGGCCTGGTCGGTGCGCGGGCTGTCGATGAGCTTCTTGGTCTTCTTATCGATGTTCGCGTCAAACTTGACGTCCTGGTTGTTGGTGCACAGCGTCAGCAGGTTGTAGCGCATGGCGTCGGCGCCGTACATACCGATGAGGTCCATGGGGTCAACGCCGTTGCCCTTGGACTTGGACATGCGGCTGCCGTCCTTGGCAAGGATCGTCGGGTAGATGACGACGTCCTTAAACGGCACCTCGTCCAGGAAGTACAGCGAGCTCATAACCATGCGAGCAACCCACAGCGCGATGATGTCGCGCGCGGTGACGAGCGCCGTCGTGGGATGATGCCCCTCGAGCAGCTCCGGCTTTTGCGGCCAGCCCTGCGTGGCGAAGGTCCACAGCTGCGAGCTGAACCAAGTGTCCAGCACGTTCTCGTCCTGATGCACGTGATGGCCGCCGCACTTGGGGCACACGTCGGTGTCCTCGGTAAGGGCGTCCTCCCAGCCGCAGTCCTCGCAGTAGAACACGGGAATGCGGTGGCCCCACCACAGCTGGCGGCTGATGCACCAATCCTTGAGGTTCTCCATCCAGGTGGTGTAGGTCTGCGTCCAGCGCGAGGGGTGGAAGGTGACTTTGCCGGATTTGACGGCGTCAAGCGCCGGCCCCTTGAGCTTATCGACGGCCACAAACCACTGCTCGGACAGCCACGGCTCAAGCGCGGCGTCGCAACGGTAGCAGTGCATGACGGAGTGGTCGTGGTCCTCGACGTGATCGAGCAGATCATGCTCCTCAAACCACTTAATGACGGCCTCGCGGCACTCCTCACGGGTCATACCGGTGAACTCGCCATAGCCCTCGACGACCACCGCGTGCTCGTCGAAGATATTGATCTGCGACAGGTCGTGGGCCTGACCCATGGCGTAGTCGTTGGGGTCGTGGGCCGGGGTGACCTTGACAAAGCCGGAGCCAAAGTTGGCGTCGACGTGCCAATCTTCAAAGATGGGGATCTCGCGGTCGACGATGGGAAGCTTGACGGTCTTACCCACGAAGGCGGCCTTCTCGGGATCCTTCGGGGAGACGGCAACGCCCGTGTCGCCGAGCATGGTCTCGGGGCGCGTGGTGGCGACGACGATGTAATCCTGGCCGTTGACCGGCTCGGTCAGCGGGTAACGCAGGTGCCAAAGGTGGCCCTTCTCGTCCTTGTACTCGGCCTCGTCGTCCGAGATGGCGGTGGTGCAGTTGGGGCACCAGTTGACGATGCGCTTGCCGCGGTAGATCAGGCCGTCGTGGTACCAGTCGCAGAAGACCTTGCGCACGGCTTGCGCGTAGTCCTCGTCCATAGTGAAGCGCTCGTTGTCGAAGTCGACAGAGCAGCCCATACGCTTGATCTGCTCGACGATGATGCCGCCGTACTCGTGGGTCCAATCCCAGCAAGCGTCGACAAACTTGTCGCGGCCGATCTCCAGGCGGCTGATGCCCTCACTCTTGAGCTTCTTGTCGACCTTAGTCTGCGTGGCGATACCGGCGTGGTCGGTACCCAGCACCCAGCGCGTGGACTTGCCGCGCATGCGGGCCATGCGGATGATGGCGTCCTGGATGGAGTCGTCGGTGGCGTGGCCCATGTGGAGCTTGCCGGTCACGTTGGGAGGCGGAATGGTGACGGTGCAGTCGCCCACGCCCTCACGGCGCTTGTAGTAGCCGCCGTCGAGCCACTTCTGCAGGATCGCCGGCTCGTTGGTCGACGGATCGTAGTTCTTGGGCATTTCTTCCATATATCTCTCCCTTGCCCATCGGGGAGGAATGTAGGCCCGATTTTCGCTCGGTCAGGTCCTGGGCTCGCTCGAAGACCACATTAAGTGGTCTTCGGCTCGTGCGGAATCTACGAAAATCGGGCCTACATTCCTCCCCTTAGGTATCGATTACTTCAGTCTGAATTGACTTTGCCGAGGCTTAAACAAACACACAGAATAGCACAGGTAGTTGGGGTTATTGCGTATCTATAAAATAGCCTCCGACCGCGGGTGGTCGGAGGCTATTTGCAAACACGTTTTTGGCTGGTTTACCCGTAGATGCGTTGGGGCTGTTCTTCGCCCTTTACGGAGGCTTCGGTCACGATGACCTTGGTGACGCCCTCCTCGCTGGGGAGGTCGAACATCGTCTGCTGCAGCACGTCCTCGCAGATAGAACGCAGGCCGCGGGCGCCGGTCTTGCGGGCGAGCGCCATGCGGGCGATCTCGTGCAGGGCCGCGTCCTCAAACTCAAGCTCAACGTCCTCGAGCTGGAACATCTTGCGGTACTGACGCACCACGGCGTTCTTGGGCTCGGTCAGGATCGACACCAGGTCATCCTCGTCGAGCGCCTGCGTCTGGGTGACGACGGGCGTACGTCCCACAAACTCGGGGATCATGCCAAAGGCGTTGAGGTCCTGCGGGAGCACCTGACGCAGCAGGTCGTTCTCGTCGACCGAGGTGGGGCCGGCGATCTCGGAGTTGAAGCCCACGCCCTTGTTGCCCACGCGATCGGCGATGATCTTGTCCAGACCCACAAAGGCACCGCCGCAGATGAACAGGATGTTGGTCGTATCGATCTGCAGCAGCTCCTGCTGGGGATGCTTGCGGCCGCCGGTGGGCGGAACGCTTGCCACCGTGCCCTCAAGAATCTTAAGCAGTGCCTGCTGAACGCCCTCGCCCGAAACATCGCGGGTGATGGAGAGGTTCTCAGCCTTGCGGGCGATCTTGTCAATCTCGTCTACGTAGATAATGCCCACCTGAGCGCGCTCAATGTCGCCGTCGGCGGCATTGATGAGCTTGAGCAGGATGTTCTCCACGTCCTCGCCAACGTAACCGGCCTCGGTGAGCGCGGTGGCGTCGGCGATGGCAAACGGCACCTCGAGGATGCGGGCGAGCGTCTGGGCGAGCAAGGTCTTACCGGTACCGGTGGGACCGAGCAACAGGATGTTGGACTTGGCGAGCTCTACCTCGTCCATATCGTCATCGAACTGCGAGCCCATGTCGTCATCAAAGGCAGACACCGCAGCGCCGCCCTCGATCACGCGGCGATAGTGGTTGTACACGGCAACCGACATGGCGCGCTTGGCGTCCTCCTGGCCCATTACATAGGCCGAAAGCTCGTCATAGATCTCGTGCGGCGTCGGCACGTGCGTGATGACCTGACGGTCGTCCTCGAGCTCAAAACCCTCGGTCTCGGGGTCCACGGCGGGCTGGGATGCAGCCTGACCATGGTCGTTGAGGAAGCCCGGCAGTTTGCCGTTGCGGGCAGCGTCCATAAAGTCCGAAGCAAGCGACTCCTCAAGGATCTCGGAGCAGGCGGCGACGCACTCGTCACAGATAAAGATGTTGGTCGGGCCCTTTACGAGGCGACGAACCTGGCCCTGCTCTTTTCCGCAAAAGGAGCAGCGGATGGGGTTGCCGTTCTCGTCAAAGTTGTCCTGCATGTTACCGGCCATCCTAGGCGTCCTTCGCGGCGAGGTCGCGCGAGGTGACGATACGGTCGATCAGGCCGTAGTCGAGGGCCTCGGCAGCGGTCAGGTAGTTATCGCGCTCGGTGTCGGCCTGGACCTTCTCGATGGGCTGGCCCGAGGCGTCGGACAGGATCAGGTTGAGCTCGCGGCGAGTCTTCTTAATCTCCTCGGCAACGATCTCGATCTCGGTCTGCTGGCCCTGGGCACCGCCGCTGGGCTGGTGAATCATAACCTTGGAATGCGGCAGGCAGAAGCGCTTGCCCTTGGCGCCGGCCGAAAGCAGCACGGCGGCCATGGACGCGGCCATACCGACGCAAATGGTCGAGACCTGCGGCTTGATGAAGTTCATGGTGTCCAGAATCGCCAGGCCGGAGTAGACCTCGCCACCGGGCGAATTGATGTAGAGCGAGATATCCTTCTCGGCATCCTGGCTCTCAAGATGCAGCAGCTGGGCAACGACCAGGTTGGCGCTGACGGAGTTGATCTCCTCGCCCAAGAAGATGATGCGGTCGTTGAGCAGGCGCGAATAGATATCGTAGCTGCGCTCGCCGCGCGGCGTCTGCTCGATAACGTATGGCACGAGGGCGGAATCGAACTTGGCGATCATACGCATCTCCATTTCTCTCTTGCGGACCAAATTGGTTCTAGATAGACGTACGGTGCCCGCATGCTATGCATTGGCTGGCACCGTACGAAGCAACCGGATAACCGGTGTATAACTTTACCCCATCACGGGCGCACGCATGCACTCGCGGGCAAGGTGGCGAGAATTACTCGGCGTCCTTGGCGGTCTCGTCGACCTCGGTCACCTTGGCGTTCTCGACCAGGTGGTCGACGGCCTTGGAGCGACGGATGGACTCGCGGACGGCAGGCATGCGGCCATCGGCGATGAACTCGGCCTTGGAAGCCTCGACGTCCTTGACGCCGGCCTTCTCGAACTCGGCGTTGATGTCGTCCTCGGTGACCTCAATCTTGAGCTCGCGGGCGAGGGCGTCGAGGGCCAGGGACTCACGGGCAACGTCGTTGGCCTGCTTGTGCAGGTCGCCGATGAACTGCTCCATGGTCAGACCGGAAGCGGGCAGCCAGGTGTCGAGGGTCATGCCGCGGGCAGCGAGGTTGGACAGGAAGTTCTGGCCAAGCTCCTCAAAGACGGACTGCTCGTAGTCGGCATCCATCTCGTCGAGCTGCAGACGCTCGGCGAGAGCGGAGACGCAACGGTTCTCCTTCTCGGCCGGGAGGCGGGAAGCCTTGTCCTGCTCGATCTCGATCTTGATGGCGTCGCGCATAGCGTCGATGCTGTCAAAGCCAAAGTCGGACTTGACGAGCTCGTCGGTGAGCTCGGGGGTGTTGCGGACCTTGATGCCCTTGACGGTGACCTCGACGGTGTGGGTCTCGGCCTCCTCGCCCTCCTCGGCCTCGTCGGTCCAGGTGACGGACTTGACGTCGTCAACGTTGGCGCCGATCAAGGCCTCGTTGAACTCCTTGGGGTTGCTGTCGCTACCGGCGATGAGCATGCGGCCCTCGGCGGCAAAGTTGTCGGCGTTCTCGACGGCCTTGAGGTCGACGGTCACATAGTCGTCAGCCTCGACGGCGCGACCCTCGACGTCCTCGAAGGTGGCACGGTAGTTGAGGAGCATCTCGACCTGGTTGTTGATCTCGGACTCGGTGACCTCCGCAGGGGGCATCTCGATCTCGACGGCGTCGAAGGAGGAGAGCTCGGCAGCAGGACGCAGGGAGAACTCGACGGTGTAGGTGTAGTCCTCGTGATCCTTGGCGAGGTCGAGCTCCTTGTAGTCACCGCTCTTGGTGGGGACGATGTCCAGCTCGTTGAGGACGGCGGGCTCGTTGGCGGCGATCAGGTCGTTGGTGGCCTGAGCGAGGGTAGCCTCGGCGCCAAGAGCGGAGTCGATGACCGGACGGGGAGCCTTACCGGCGCGGAAGCCCGGGAAGCGGTACTTCTTGGCGGTATCCTTGTAGGCCTTCTTGATCGCGGCGTCGACGTCGGCGGCCGGGATGGTGACCGTAGCGGTGAGCTTGGCGTCCTTGACGTCAGAAGCGGTGATGTTCAACACGTTCCTCCTCATACTGCCCAGCTTATCTGAGGTGCTGGTACCTTTATGCAACAAAGTGTCGCGACGGCCGAAGCCGACGCAGATGCGTTGGTGCGGGCGAAAGGACTCGAACCTTCACGGGAATCCCACCAGAACCTAAATCTGGCGCGTCTACCAATTCCGCCACGCCCGCATGAGCGCACAGACTAGGAATGATAGCAGATACGAACGACAAGCGCACGCACACCTTTTACAAGCTCACGACCTCACCACGAGTGCAAAAGGCGGGACGAGTTGCCCCGCCCCGCCAATTACGACTTGTTCGCTGACCTGTTACTCCCCCA
>CABUQK010000075.1 GCA_902493615.1 uncultured Collinsella sp. | reverse complement strand
AGCGTTTCGCTAAGCTCCAGGCGCCCGGCTGTTCACGAATAAACCCGCTGCTAGCGGGTCTACCTTTCAATTATGTTCGCCGCGGTGCTTGAGCTTTCCTTGTGTGGCAAGCTCATTATAGGACGCATTAGCGCTATAATCGCTCTGATAAATATGTCTCGAAGAATGTTCGAGAAAAGCCCAGCTAACGAGCCCGTGGCTTTTGACAAGGAGTATCGATGCAGATTACCTCAGGCCTGCCTGAAGGCTTTAACGCCGGCGCGTACGACATGATTGTCGTCGGTGCTGGATATGCCGGTGCCGTTTGCGCCCGCCGTCTTGCCGAGACCATCGGCTATCGTGTTGCCGTTTTGGAGCGCCGTAGCCACATTGCGGGCAATGCCTATGACTGCACTGACGAGGCCGGAATCCTGATTCACGAGTACGGTCCGCATATCTATCACACCTTTAACGAGCGCGTGCACAATTTCCTGTCGCGCTTTACCAAGTGGACGGATTATCAGCACAAGGTGCTCGCCAACATCAACGGTACCCTTATGCCCGTGCCCTTCAACCATGCGAGTCTCAAGCTCGCCTTTGGTGACGAGCGCGGCGAGGAGCTGTATCAGAAGCTCGTGGAGACCTTTGGCAAGGATGTCAAGGTGCCCATTATGGAGCTGCGTAAGAAGAACGACCCGGATCTTGCCGAGGTCGCCGATTACGTCTACGAGAACGTCTTTTTGCATTACACCATGAAGCAGTGGGGCCAGACGCCCGATCAGATCGATCCCTCGATCACCGGCCGCGTTCCCGTCTTTGTGGGCGATGATGACCGCTACTTCCCGCAAGCTCCCTTCCAGGGCATGCCGCAGGAGGGCTACACGGCGCTATTTGAGCACATGCTCGACCACGACCTGATCGACGTGTTCTGCGACGTGGACGCCCGTGACCTCTTCGAGATCGACGAGACTACCGTCAAGATCGACGGCAAGGTCTATGGTGGCGAGATCGTCTACACCGGTCCGCTCGATGAGCTGTTCAATCTCGATCTGGGCGCGCTACCGTACCGCACGCTCGACATGAAGTTCGAGACGCTCGATATGGACCAGTTCCAGCCCGTGGGCACCGTCAACTACACCACGAGCGAGGACTACACGCGCATCACCGAGTTCAAGAACATGACCGGTCAGGTCCTGCCCGGCAAGACCACCATCATGAAGGAGTACTCCAAGGCCTATACGCCCGGCTCGGGCGAGACGCCGTACTACGCCATTCTTGAGCCCGAGAACCGTGAGCTCTATGAGCGCTATCTTGAGCGCGTCCAGAACCTGACGAACTTCCACCCGGTGGGTCGTCTGGCCGAGTATCGTTACTACGATATGGACGCCGTGACCAATTCCGCCCTCGATCTTTCGGATGAGATTATCGCCTGCCATGCATAAAGTCATAACATTCGGTATTCCCTTGTATAACGCCGCCAAGGACATGGACCATTGCATCACCTCCATCTTGGAGGGGAGCAATTACGCCACCGATATCGAGATTATCGTAGTGGACGACGGCTCCAAGGACGAGACGGCCGCCAAGGCCGACGAGTGGGAGGCCCGTTACCCTGGAATCATCCGCGCGGTGCACCAGGAGAACGGCGGTCACGGTATTGCCGTCCTTTCGGGTCTGCGCGAGGCGCAGGGCACCTACTACAAGGTTGTTGATTCGGACGACTGGCTTGACGGTGCTGCCCTTTCGACCATGCTGTCGATTCTGCGTGGCTTTGAGGAGCGCGACCAGCGCGTTGACCTGTTTATCTCGAACTACGTGTACGAGAAGGTTTACGAGGGCACGCATACCGCTATTGGCTACAAATTTGCCCTGCCGCGCAAAAAGATCTTTTCCTGGGATCAGATCGGTCATTTTCGCCTGGACCAGAACCTGCTCATGCACAGCCTGTGCTATCGCACGGATGTGCTGCGCGAGTCCAGCCTTCCCATGCCGCCGCACACGTTCTATGTGGACAACATCTACGCCTACGTGCCGCTGCCGCGTTGCAAGACCATGTACTACGCCGACATCGACCTCTACCGCTACTTTATCGGTCGCGAAGGTCAGAGCGTCAACGAGGCAACGATGGTCAAGCGTCTGGACCAGCAGTTCCGTGTTACGCGTATCATGATGGAGTCGTACCACTTGTACGGCGATGTTGAGTCGTCGCGTCTGCGTTCGTACATGATGGGCTACTTCACCATGATGATGGCGATCTGCTCGGTTCTCACCAAGCTTTCCGAGGAAGATTGCGCCGACGAGCGCCTAAAGATGCTGTGGAATGATTTGAAGGCCTACGACGAGCGCATGTATCGTCGTGCCCGCTACGGCGTGGTCGGGTTCTTCACCAATCTGCGCGGACGGGCCGGAGACAAAACCACGCTCGGCCTATACCGTCTTGCCTCTAAGATCTTCAAATTCAACTAACTGTTGAGTAATCGCTGCTGATAGGTTGACTGGGCCCCTTGGCCTTTAGTTTGCTACTGCGAACAGTCCTGCTCGCACGGAAAGCACATTAAGTGCTTTCCGGCTCGTGCGGAACTTGTATCAAACTAAAGGCCAAGGGGCCTCTGCTATAAGAATCGATTGTCAGGCTGCCTGAATTTGAAGATCTTCGACGCGCGGTACACAGGGGCCTGGGCTGAAAAGAATCTGGTTGGTAGGTTGCCCGGTGGGGCTTGGTTATGTTTGTCGCGAGTTCCGCACGAGCCGAAGAACACTTAATGTGTTCTTCGTGCGAGCCAGGACTGTAGAGCAGCAAACATAACCAAGCCCCACCGGGTAACCGGTCAGGTTAGGCTACTTCGCGGCTCCGGGGACGCCGTGGGAGGTTTTGGCGGTTTTGGCTCCGTTTACGATGGCGGTCTGTAGGGCCCTTACGGCGAGCATACCCAGTAAGTCTAGGGGAACGGCGGCGCTTGCCTGGGCGCCTAGTTTGCCGCTGGCGAGGGTGTAGATAGTGTCGCCGTCGTTGGTGGTGTGCGTGGGACGGATGGCGTGGGCGTAGGCGTCTGCGGCCATCTGGGAGACCTTGGTGGCTTGTGCCTTAGTGAGTTCCACGTTGGTGACGATGCAGCTGATGGTGGTGTTGGTGCGGTCGAGCGGCATCTGCATTGATCCGGCGGCGGCAAAGGCTGCGAGTTCCATGTCGACGATCTGGTCACTATCGGCTGCGGCGCGCATACCGGCGACCCACTCGCCGGTGAAGGGGTCGACCACGTTGCCGCAGGCGTTGACCGAAACCACGGCGCCTACCTTAACGGGACCGAGCGCCACGGCGGCAGCGCCAAGGCCGGCCTTCATGCAGGTGGCGGGGCCCATGAGCTTTCCGACGGTGGCACCCGTGCCGGCGCCCACGTTGCCCTGTTCGAGCTTGGTGGGGGTGTTGTCGAGTGCTTCGCGCACCGCGGCGATGCCGGCCTCAATGTCGGGGCGAACGGTGGGGTTACCAAAGGCGAGGTCGAAGATACAGCTGGAGCACACGATAGGCACCTGCGTGGGGCCGACGGGAAGGCCGATGCCGCGGCTCTCAAGCTCGCGAGCGACGCCGCTCGCGGCCTCCAGGCCAAAGGCCGATCCACCCGAAAGGCAGACGGCGTGGACTTTATCGACGGTGTTCTCGGGACGCAGCAGGTCGGTCTCGCGCGAAGCGGGAGCGCCGCCGCGCACATCAACGCCGCCGGTGGCGCCTTCGGGTGCCACGATTACGGTGCAACCGGTGCCGGCCTCCTCGTCCGTATAGTTGCCATAGCAAAAGCCATCGACATCGCAGACTTCAATGGCCTCGAGCAGTGTATCCATGTTTAACTCCTATCGGTTTTCCGCCGCGCCTTGTGCCCGGTCGGGATCCGTACGGTACGCCAAAATTGTAGGCGCCGGGGGATACCCAGCGCCAGATGCAATTACGAGAGTTTTTGAATCGCGCGCGCGACGCGGGCGATGGGTAGGCCCACCACGTTATAGAAGTCGCCCGAAATATCGTGCACGAGCATGCGTCCTCCTGTGCCCTGAATGCCGTAGGCGCCGGCCTTGTCCATCGGCTCACCCGAGGCGACGTAGTGCTCGATTTGCTCGTCGGTGAGCTCGTAGAACGTCACGTCGGTCACATCGACAAAGGACAGACTCTCGGCGGCATGCGGGGCGGCCGTATCGCCTGCCTTAACGATGCAGACGCCGGTTGCGACCTGGTGCGTGCGGCCCGAAAGCTCACGGAGCATGGTGCGCGCCTCGTCCTCGGTTGCCGGCTTGCCCAGAATCTTGCCGTCAAAGGTGACGATGGTGTCGGCCGCGACCGTTAGCTCATTGGGCTCGGCATGCTCGGCGGCAACGGCGGCGGCTTTTGCGCGTGCTAAGCGTTCAACGAGCGTAAGCGGGGCCTCGCCATCAAACGGCGTTTCGTCGATATCCGCGGGAATCACGCGAATGTTGTAGCCTGCCTCGCGCATCAGCTCTATGCGGCGCGGTGATTGCGAAGCCAAAATCATAGCTGAATGCCCTCGGCGACTTTCTCGACGGCCTTGTCGCCGGCGAGCGTGCGCAGCAGCTCAAGCGCAAAGGGGAGCGACTGTGCCATGCCGCCGGCGGTGATGATGTTGCCGTCTTGCGTAACCTTCTCGCCGGTATAGGCGCCTTCGGGGAAGCTTTTCTCAAAGCCAGGGAAGCACGTGGCGTGGCGCCCCTCGAGCAGGTCGAGCTCGCCCAGGATAAACGGGGCGGCGCAGATGGCGGCGACGTGCTTGGTCGCGGCGAACTCGCAGACCACGTCGCAGACGCGCTGATCTGCGCGCAGGTTGGTGGCACCGGGCAGGCCGCCGGGCAGCACGACGCAGTCGTACTCGTCAAAGTTGATCTCATCAAAGAGCGCATCGCAGGTCACGGGGATCTGCAGCGAGCTTACGACCTCGCGCGTGGGCATGATCGAGACGAGCGTGGCACGCACGCCGCCGCGACGCATGACATCGACCATGGTCAAGCATTCAATAGTTTCAAAGCCATCGGCGGCGAGAACGGCAACGCTGGGCATGAGGGTTCCTTTCATAGGCGGCATACAATTAGCCGTCTTATACCCCGAAGACCTCCGCTTGCCACGCTCGATTTCCCAATGATTTTCTGAGCAATGATTAAGCGGCTAGTTGCGCCTAAGGTGGACGACGGTCTCGCAGTGGAAGGTTTGTGGGAACAGGTCGACTGGCGTGATCTTTACGGGGGAGAAGGTGCCTTCCTCGACAAAGCGCTTGAGGTCGCGCGCCAGGGTGGCCGGATCGCAGCTCACGTAGGCGACATCGCGAGCGCTCGTGCTGGCGATAAGGTCGATGGCTTCGGGGGCGAGGCCCGCACGCGGCGGGTCGACCACCAAGACGTCGGCATCCTGGTCGGGGAACTCGCGCACCGCGTCTCCGCCAATGACGTCGACGTTATCAAGCTTGTTGATTTCCAGGTTACGGCGTAGATCGCGCACGGCGGGGCCGTAGGCCTCGACGGCAGCGACAAAGTCGCAGCGGCGGGCGAGCGGCAGGGTAAAGGTGCCGGCACCGCAGTACAGGTCCACGGCAAGCTCGTCTTCCTGCGGGTCGAGCGCTTCCATGACAAGCTCGATCAAAATCTCGGCACCCTCGGTGTTGACCTGGAAAAAAGACGGGGCAGACAAGCGCATCTGACCCTCGGCGATATTCTCGGTCCATGAGCCCTCTCCGGCGAGCATTTCGACCTTGGAGACACGGCGGGCCTTCTTTTCGCCCTTGCTCATCACGCGCACGATGCTCGTGGGATGAGCGGCGTCCGCCAGCACGCGGGAGACCTGCGAGCGCGGAAAAGAGCCTGTGGGCGTCCAGAGTGCGACCTCGAGTGCCTTGGTGCGGCGCGATGCGCGAATGCCCACGCGTTCGAGCCCCAAGTCATGGCTGCCGCTTAGATAGTTGAGTGCGCCGACGACCGATTTGAGTGCCTTCGGGAAGCGCTTATCGAACAGCGGACACATATCGACGGTCACGATTTTGCTGGGGTCGACACCGTGCATGCCAAGGCGCACGCGACCGTTGACGACGGTCGGTTCGAGCTCGATTTTATTGCGGTAGCCCCAGTCGTCCTTGGTGTGGCAGATGGGCTGTAGCAACTCATCGACCTGCTCAGGAGCGAACTTGCCGATGCGCTCGAGCGTGGAGCGCAGGTTTTGCTCCTTGGCGGCGAGCTGTGCCGTGCGTGAGAGATTGCCCCACGAGCAGCCGCCGCAGATGCCCACGAAGGGGCAGGGAGGCTGAATGCGATCGGGGCTTGGCTCCAGAATCTCGGTGGTGCGGGCACGCATGAACGACTTGCCGTCCTGTACGACCTCGGCCTCGACGGTGTCGCCTGCCACGGCGCCCTGCACAAAGACGGCCTTGCCGTTGTCGGCGTGCGCCAGACCGTCGGCGCCGTAGGTCATCGATTCTATAGTGAGCTTCATATTCCTGCCTGTCATTCGCGTTGTTGTTCGCACCATGGTAGCAGGGAAAAGCGCCCCGCATCCGAGGCTTTCCTCAAATGCGGGGCGCTTCTACAAACTGCTTCTACAAACGACTATTTCGTCTTGCCGGTAATGAGCGTCTTAAGACCCAGGCCGATCAGGCCCAGGCCCATGCGCACGCGACCGGGGCGATGGCGCTCGATGGCCTTGGTCTTGCCGGCGGGCTTATCGCGACGGGCGCTCGTCTCGGATACGGGCTTGGTGACCTGCGGCTCGGGCTGAGGCGCAGGTGCAGGCTCGGGCTCAATGACGGTCGCCTGGACCTCTTGGACCTTGGGTGTGGTCGGCTGCGGATCAGGAGCTGGGGCGGGCTTTGCCTCGGCGGCGGGCTCCGGAGTCGCGGTAGCGGGCTCGGGCGCTTTCTCCATGGCGGGCTCTGCGGCAGCCTCGGGCTCATTCACCGGGGGAGCGGCAACCGCTTCCGGTTTGGCGGCTGCCCCATGTTCAACCTCGTCCTGAATAGCTTCTTCGGCCACACGTTCCTTCTCCTGTGCGCGCTGCTGCGCGGCGGCCTCGGCGTTGCGATAGGCACGCTCCAGTAGAGCTTCCTGCGAGTTGAAGGGTTTCTCACCCTCTGCACACTCCACGGGGACCCAGGTGCCGTCGCTCGTGAGGCTGCGGGCCTTCACGTTGTCCTGCAGCTGCATGCCCATGCACTCGTGTACCAGGGCGCGGCAGGTGGGGTCGAGCACGGGGAAGGCAATCTCCACGCGGTGCTCGGTGTTGCGCGTCATCATGTCTGCCGAGCTCAGGTAAATCATGTCCGAGTCCACGCCGAAAGCATAGACGCGCGCGTGCTCCAAAAAGCGTCCGACGATGGAGCGGACATGCACGTTCTCGGTCTTGCCCGGAACACCGGGCTTGAGGCACGAGATGCCTCGGATGATCATGTCTACGCGCACGCCGGCACACGATGCCTCGGCGATCTTGTCGATAACCTCGCGGTCGGTCAGCGAGTTGAGCTTAAAGAACACGCGGGCGGGCTCGCCGGCAAGGGCGCGCTGGATCTCGCGGTCAAGCCCGCGCATGATGAGCGGTTTCAGTCCGACGGGCGCCACACCCAGGAAGCGGTAGTCGCCGCGCAGGTTGCCCAGCGACAGGTTGCGGAAGAACAGGTTGGCGTCCTCGCCGATGCCGGGATGGGCTGTCATGAGCATAAAGTCGCTGTAGAGTTTGGCCGTCTTCTCGTTAAAGTTGCCGGTGCCCAAAAGTGTGAGGCGCGTTAGCGCCATGCCCTCGCGATAGGTGAGCTGGCAGATCTTTGAGTGGCATTTAAAGCCCTCGGAACCATAGATGACGGTGCAGCCGGCCTCTTCCAGGCGCTCGGCCCACTCGATGTTGTTCTGCTCGTCAAAGCGTGCGCGGAGCTCCATGAGCACCGTGACCTCTTTGCCGTTCTCGGCAGCATCGATCAGCGACTCGCATAGGCGGCTCTGCTTGGCCACGCGGTAGAGCGTGATGCGCAACGAGATGCACTCGGGGTCGTAGGCTGCTTCGTGCACCAGGTCCAAGAACGGGTTCATGGCCTCGTAAGGGTAGAAGAGCAGCTTGTCGTGCTGCAGCACCTGCTCGCGGATGGAGCGGGTCATGTCGATGGTGGGATTGGGCTGCGGCTTAAACGGCGTAAAGAGCAGCTCGTTGCGCAGGTGCTCGGGAATCTTGCCCTCAATGCCAAAGACGTAGCCCAGGTTGAGCGGGATATCGCAGGTAAAGACCGAGCGACGCGAAAGCTCGAGCGCCTTGCGGATAGTCTTGAGCGTCGCCTTCTCGAGCGATCCCGAGACCGCGAGCACTACCGGCTGCAGGCGCAGGCGCTTCTTGAGAATGCGCTTCATGTGCTGGCGGTAGTCCTCTTCCTCCTCGACGCCCTCGCCGTCCGGATCGATGTCAGCGTTGCGGGTGACGCGGATCAGCGCACGATCCAGCGGCTTATAGGAGCCAAAGCAGCTGTCCAGGCAGGCGAGGATGACGTCCTCGAGCAAGATGTAGGAGTAGGTGCCGGTGGGCGAGGGGATCTCGACCACGCGGTTCATCGAGGCGGGAATCTCGATAAGGCCCAGCAGGCTCTCCTCGTCGGTGGCACCGTCCAGACCACAGGCCAGATAGAGCGCGCCATTGCGCAGGTTGGGGAAGGGGTGGCGAGGATCGATGACCAGCGGCGAGATGACCGGTGACACGTAGGCCTGGAAGTAGCGGGTTACAAAGGTGCGCTCCTCGGGCGTAAGCGAATCGATGCGGGCGCGGTGAACGCCCAAGGTGTCGAGCTTGCCCTCGATGCTCTTAAAGATGGACTCCCAACGGGTAAGGAGCCCGGGCATTTCGGCCATGACAGCATCGACCTGTTCGGAGGCGGTCATATTGCTCTTGTTGTCGACAGGTTGTTTTTTGAGCTCCGCCAGATCGGACAGGCCGCCCACGCGCACCATAAGGAACTCGTCGAGGTTGGACTCGAAGATCGAGACGAACTTTAGTCGCTCGAATAACGGAACGGTTTCGTCGAAGGCTTCGTCGAGCACGCGGTTGTCAAAGCGTAGCCAGCTGAGCTCTCGGTTTTGCGTGTACGAGAAGTCGCGCGGCGGTTTGCGCAGCTTTGCGGCGGCTTGCTTCTTTTCGATTTTGCTCGGCATATGCATCTGTCCGTTCAGTCCCCACAAGGGACGGTAGCCTAACACTAATCACTATTGTCTCAATTTAGTCGACCGCTGGCACGGACGTATCGCGTGAACGGTATCTTTACCTACTTCTTACGCTGACAAGTCATAGGACTGACGTCCTGCTCGTCTGCAAGCGGTCTATATCCTCACTCAACTGGTACGTAAGTGTGAATAAGAATGATGGATAGCTGAATATCATTGAATGCAGGCGGAAACGTAAACAAACATCATTTATATACATAAAACCGATTTAGCTATGCAATTCTGAATCAAAAGTTTAGAGATGCAATTGCAAATAGTTTTTTGGAAAAAAGAGCGTTTACCTTAGAAAAGTTACTTTAGAACGCCGAAGTACATTATGGGGGAATCTCGTGCGATATACCGTTCATCGCACTTTGTTGACCGTTCGGGGGCGAGGTGGAATTGCGGGTGGAATTTGGATATAACTAGAGCTGTCAGCAAGCAGCGTCCGCTATGGAAGGGCGCTGAGAGATTCGGCCGAAAGGCCCGAAAGAAAGGTAGGAGGCCATGACGAAA
>CABUQK010000074.1 GCA_902493615.1 uncultured Collinsella sp. | reverse complement strand
TACGGCAACTACCCCGGCCCCATGGACCCCTTCCCCGCGCAGCGCGGCGAGTTCTACACCTACGACGACCTGTCGGTGGAGCTCGTGGACTACGTGCGCGACATGGGCTACACGCATATCGAGGTCATGCCGCTTATGGAGCATCCCTTCGATGGCTCCTGGGGCTACCAGACAACCGGCTACTACGCCGCCACGTCGCGCTATGGCAACCCGCAGCAGCTCATGCACTTTATCGATGCGTGCCACGAGGCGGGTATTGGCGTGATCATGGACTGGGTGCCCGGCGGTTTTTGCGCCGACTCCCACGGCCTTGCCACCTTTAACGGCCACATGCTGTTTGAGCACGAGATTCACCCCAACTGGGGCACGCACAAGTTCGACTTCGCCCGCGGCGAGGTCCGCTCCTTCCTGGTCTCCAACGTGCTGTACTGGCTCGAGAACTTCCACGTGGACGGCATTCGCATGGACGGCGTGTCCAGCATGCTGTACCTCAACTTTGGCATTGACGATCCCGGCCAAAAGAAGTTCAACAAGTACGGTACCGAGGAGGACCTGGACGCCAGCGCATTTATCCGTCAGGTCAACTGTGCCGTAGAGGCACACTACCCCGACGTGATGATGATGGCCGAGGAATCCACCGCGTGGCCGCTCGTGACCTATCCGCCGCAGGACGGCGGCCTGGGCTTCCACTACAAGTGGGACATGGGCTGGATGAACGACACCCTGCACTACATGCAGACCGATTTTCCGTGGCGCCCCGGCAACCATGGCCTGCTCACGTTCTCCATCATGTACGCCTTTACCGAGAACTTCATCTGCCCGCTGAGCCACGACGAAGTCGTGCACGGCAAGTGCTCGCTCATCGGCCGTATGCCGGGCGACTGGTGGCGCCAGTTTGCGGGCCTGCGCACGCTGGCCTTCTACCAGATGACGCACCCCGGTGCCAAGCTCAACTTTATGGGCAACGAAATCGGTCAATTTATTGAATGGCGTTACTACGAGTCCATTCAGTGGTTCCTGACCGATGAGTACGAGACCCATGCGCATCATCAGGCGTTCATCAAGGCGCTCAACCACCTGTACACCGCCGAGCCCGCACTGTACGAGCGCGGCTACACCGACGACGGCTTTACCTGGATCGACGCGGACAACTCCAAGCAGTCCATCGTGAGCTTTGTGCGCCAGGGCGAGGACGTCGATGACGACCTGGTAATTCTGATCAACTTTGATCCGGCGAGCTACGAGAGCTTCCGCGTGGGCGTGCCGCGCGAGGGCGACTGGGAGGTCATCTTTGATTCCGACCGTCCCGAGTTTGGCGGCAGCGGCTATGCCGGCGAGGAGCCCTACACCTGCTCGAGCGAACCCTATCCCTGGAACGGGCAGATGGACTCTATCGAGATGAAGGTGCCCGGCCTGGCAGGCGTGGTGCTTAAGCGCCGCGGTCCCAGCAGCTATAAGCCGCCTGTGGTCGAGAAGCCCAAGAAGGCGACGCGCAAGCGTGCGTCCTCGGTGAAGCCCAAGCCTGCGGCTGCTAAGAAGGCTCCTGCCAAGGCGAAGACAACCAAGTCCGCCGCCAAAGCCACGGCTAAGCCCACGGCCAAGAAGGCAGCCACCAAAAAGGCCACTACCAAGGCCAAGGCAGCTGCTGTTAAGGCTCCTGCCAAGAAAGCGTAACAAAGGCGTTACCACTGCACTTACCCGCCCCGGCGGGGCGTAGGATACATGTCATAACCGTTCCGGGAGAAACATCCCCGGGGGAAAGGAACGTATGAATAAGATCTTCGACAACAAGCAGGAGTTTACCGAGCTCTATCGCGATGCCGTCATGAGCATCAGTGGTAAGAGCGTCGAGGCCGCCAGCGACCTCGACCGATTTAACGCCCTGGCCAAGCTTGTGGCCGAGAAGGCACGCACCGTTGCCACCAAGAGTGACGCCCGCGCCACCGCCGAGGGCAAAAAGCGCGTGTACTACTGCTCGATCGAGTTTTTGATCGGCCGCCTGCTCGACAACTACCTGCTCAACTTTGGCGTGCGCGATATGGTCGCCGAGGCGCTCGACGACACGGGCTTTGACCTGTCCGTCATAGAGAACCAGGAGCCCGATCCGGCGCTGGGCAACGGTGGTCTGGGCCGTCTGGCCGCATGCTTCCTGGATTCCATGGCAGCCGAGGGCATTGCCGGCTACGGCAACGGCATGCGCTACCGCTACGGCCTGTTTAAGCAGGAGATCGTCAACGGCAGCCAGGTCGAGGCCACCGACGAGTGGCTCACCCACGGCTATCCCTGGGAGGTCCGTCGTCAGGACAAGGCCGTGACCATTAAGTTTGGTGGCCGCGTCGAGGGCTTTGAGGAGAATGGCCGCACGTTCTACCGCACGGTGGACACGCAGGACATCCTGGCCGTTCCCTATGACATCCCCGTTGTGGGCTATGCCGGCGAGACCGTCAACAAGCTGCGCGTCTGGGCTGCCGAGCCGGTCGAGGAGCACTTCGATCTGGAGGCCTTCAACCGCGGCGACTACGCCCTGGCCGATGCCGAGCGCGCCGAAGCCGAGGCCATCAGCGCCATCCTCTACCCCAACGACGCCGGCGAGCACGGCCGTCTGCTGCGCCTGAAGCAAGAGTACCTGTTTGTCTCGGCCGGCATCTACAGCCTGCTCGACACCTTTGAGAAGGAACACGGTGCTAACTGGGAGCTGCTGCCGCAGTTTGTGGCCATCCATACCAACGACACGCACCCCGCCATGTGCGGCCCCGAGCTCATGCGCATCCTCATCGACGAGAAGAAGCTCGAGTGGGACGACGCCTGGAACATCGTGACGCAGGTCGTGAGCTACACCAACCACACTATCCTTCCCGAGGCTCTGGAGAAGTGGCCCATCGGCACGTTCTCCAAGCTCCTCCCCCGCGTGTACCAGATCATCGACGAGATCAGCCGTCGTTGGCACGAGTCGTTCGACACTACGCAGGAAGGCTGGCAGGAGCGTCTGCGCCAGACCGCCATTCTGTGGGACGGCGAGATTCGCATGGCCAACCTGTCCGTGATCTGCAGCCACAGCGTCAACGGCGTGGCCAAGATCCACTCCGACATCATCAAGAACATCGTGCTCAAGGACTTCTATGCCCTGACGCCCGAGAAGTTCAACAACAAGACCAACGGTATCTCGCACCGTCGCTTCTTTGCCGAGGCCAACCCCACCTACGCCAAGCTCGTGACCGAGGCCATTGGCGATGGCTGGCTGAAGGACGCCTTTGAGCTGGAGAAACTCAAGGAGTTCCAGAACGACACCGAGTTCCTGAAGGCCGTGGGTGCCTCCAAGCGCGCCAACAAGGAGCGTCTGGCCGCCTACGTTCAGGCCGAGACCGGTCTGGTCATCGACCCCAACACCGTCTTCGACGTTCAGGTGAAGCGCTTCCACGCCTACAAGCGCCAGCTCATGAACATCATGAAGGTAATGGACATCTACAACCGTCGCATCGCCGATCCCAACTTCCACGTGACGCCGACGACCTTCATCTTTAGCGGCAAGGCTGCCTCGAGCTACACCTTTGCCAAGGAGACCATCCGCCTTATTAACTCCGTGGCCGACGTCATCAACAACGACCCGCGCGTCAACGAGGTCATGAAGGTCTGCTTTATCCCCAACTTCCGCGTGAGCAACGCCCAGCTCATCTACCCCGCCGCCGAGATCTCGGAGCAGATCTCCACGGCCGGCAAGGAGGCCTCGGGCACGTCCAACATGAAGCCCATGATGAACGGCGCCATTACGCTGGGCACCCTCGACGGCGCCAACATCGAGATCGCCGACCTGGCCGGCCGTGAGAACGAGGCCATCTTTGGCCTGACCGCCCCCGAGGTCGAGCAGCTCTGGGCATCCAACAGCTACTTTGCGTGGGATACCCTCAATGGCGACCGCGAGCGCCTGGGCCGCGTGATGGACGAGCTCAAGGACAACACCTTTGCGGGTCTTTCGGGCAACTTCGAGAGCATCTACAACGAGCTCATGAGCAACAACGACCCCGACCTGGTCATGGCCGACTTCCGCAGCTACGTGGATGCATGGGAAAAGCTCACGGGCAGCTATGGCGACCAGGAGACCTGGAACCGCAAGGCGCTGCTCAACACCGCCTCCTCCGGCTGGTTCTCGAGCGACCGCACCATTCGCGAGTACCGCGACGAGATCTGGCACGCGTAGAGGCGCGCGAGCTCCCTTATGCCAGCACGGCATTACTCGACGGGCGCGACGTTGCGCCGCGCCCGTCGCTAATGGGTTTAGGAACATCGATGACAGAAGGAGAAATCGATGAGTAAGAAAGAATGCATCGCGATGCTCCTCGCAGGAGGACAGGGCAGTCGATTGGGGGCACTCACCCAAAAGATCGCTAAGCCGGCGGTTAGCTTTGGTGGTAAGTTCCGCATTATCGACTTCTCGCTGTCCAACTGCTCCAACTCGGGCATCGACACGGTGGGCGTTCTGACGCAGTATCGCCCCTACCTGCTGCATGCCTATGTGGGCTCCGGCGAGGCGTGGGATCTGGACAGCCGCGACGGCGGTGTGTCGATCCTGCCGCCATACGAGACGCAGACCGGCGGCGCCTGGTATGCGGGCACGGCCGACGCCATTACGCAGAACCTGGACTACATCAAGGCCAACGACCCCAAGTATGTCCTGATTCTTTCGGGCGATCACCTGTATCGCATGGACTACCGCAAGATGCTCAAGACGCACATTGAGAACAACGCCGACCTCACGGTGAGCGTTATGCCCGTGCCGTGGGAGGAGGCCAGCCGCTTTGGCATCCTGACCACCGACCCCGAGGACGGCCGCATCACCAAGTTCACCGAGAAGCCCGATAAGCCCGATTCGAACCTCGCATCCATGGGCATCTACATCTTCTCGGCCGACGTACTGATCGAGGCGCTCGAGGAGGACGCTCTGGACCAGCGTTCGAGCCACGACTTTGGCAAGGACATCATCCCCAAGCTGCTCGGCGAGAACAAGCGCCTGTACAGCTACGAGTTCCACGGCTTTTGGAAGGATGTCGGCACCATCGCCAGCTTCCACGAGACCTCAATGGACCTGCTGGGCAACAACCCCGAGTTCGATCTGTTTGACAAGCACTTCCCCATCATGTCCAACATCACCACGCGTCCGCCGCACTACATTGGTCCGGACGGCCGCCTGGACGACTGCCTGGTCTCCAACGGCTGCAAGATCTACGGTACCGCTCGCCACTCGATCCTTTCGACCGATGTCATTATCGAGGAGCGCGCCGTGGTCGAGGACTCCGTGCTGCTGCCGGGAGCGCACGTTAAGAGCGGAGCGCACATCTGCCGCGCTATTTTGGGCGAGAACTCCACGGTCGAAGAGGGCGTGAAGCTCGGCTCTGTCGATACCACCAAGGATACGGCCGTCGTTGGAAATGACGTCGTTATCGGGAAGGGGGAATGATCCGATGATCAATCGCAAGGCCATCGGTTATATCACCGCTAACTACTCTTCGACCTACGGCAGCGTGCTGCTCAAGGACCGCCCCATCGCGTCCGTTCCGTTTTTGGGCCGCTACCGCCTGATCGACTTTCCGCTGTCCAACATGATGAATGCCGGCATCAAGACCGTCGGCGTCGTCATGCCGGGCAACTACCGCTCGCTGATCGACCACGTGGGCTCGGGCAAGGACTGGGGCCTGGACCGCAAGAAGGGCGGCCTGTTCATGGTGCCCGGCAACGCGTATGGCACCACCAAGGGCGGCATGCGCTTCTTGCTGCGCGACATCATCTCCAACAAGACGCTGTTCCAGCGCTCGGACAAGCCCTATGTTGTGATGATGGGCACCAATATCATTTTTAACATGGACCTCAACACCATCATCGACGCACACGAGAACTCCGGTGCCCAGATGACCGTGGTGTACTGCAAGGCCACGCGCAACGTCGATGACGAGACCAAGCTGCAGATCAACGAGAATGGCCGCCTGACGGGCGTGAGCGCCGGCGTCGTGTACGGCGACAACGCCTCTATGGACTGCTGCATCGTCAACCGCGAGACGCTGCTCGAGATAATCGATCACTACCAGGCCGCCGACTATCTGGACCTGCTCGAGGCACTCCAGGGCGACTTTGGCAACATCGACGTGTGCAGCTACGAGTACAAGGGCGAGGTTGTGGGCGTGTTTAGCGAGAAGTCGCTGTATCGCCGCAGCATGGACCTGCTCGACCAGACCGTGGCCGACCATCTCTTTGACCCCGAGCGCCCGATTCTGACCAAGGCTCACGACGTGCCGCCTTCGCGCTATGCGACCGGCAGCCACGCCTGCAACTCGATCATCTCGGCCGGCTGCATCATCAAGGGCACCGTGCGTAACTCGATCCTGTCGCGCGGCGTCGTGGTCGAGGAAGGCGCCTCGGTGACCAACTCGATCATCAACCAGAGCTGCGTCATCAAGAGCGGCGCCCGCGTTGAGAATGCAATCCTGGACAAGAACAACGTGGTTCCCACCAACACCGAGCTTCGCGGCACGCCCGAGAACATCCTGGTGCTGGGAAAGGCCCCGTTAACTTCTGATATCACCAACGCGAGCTAGCTTTGGCACCGCAACATCGCTCGTAACACGTAGAATAGCCGCCCGGTTTGCGCCAGGCGGCTATTCTCGAATTGCAACAGGGAGACAATATGGCTGATTCCAGTAAAAAGATGCAGATCGTGTTTGCCTCGGCCGAGTGCGCGCCGTTTGTGAAGACCGGTGGCCTGGGCGACGTGGCGGGCTCGCTGCCTGCGGCGCTTGTGCGCGCCGGCGCCGAAGTGATCGTGATGGTGCCCAAATACGCCACCATCAAGGACGAGTACAAGGCGCAGATGGAGCATTTCTCCGACTTTTACGTGAGCCTGGGCTGGCGCAACGAGTACTGCGGACTCGAGAAGCTCGAGCACGACGGCGTCACCTATATGTTCATCGACAACGAGCGCTACTTTGCGCGCGACTATCCGTATGGCTTCTTTGACGACGACGAGCGCTTTGCGTTCTTCTCCAAGGCCATCACAGAGAGCCTACAGCACCTGCCGGCCGGCTTTGAGTGCGACATCCTGCACTGCAACGACTGGCAGACGGCACTGGCGCCCGTGTTTTTGCGAGAGTTCTACCAGGGCCTGCCGCTGTACGACCGCGTCAAGACCGTGTTCTCGATCCACAACGTGGCGTTCCAGGGCCAGTTTAGCGACACCGTAATGGAGGACATCCTGGGCGTGGCGCATATTCCCGCGGCAGCTACGCAGCTGCGCTGCGACGCCTGCAGCATCAACTACATGCTAGGTGCGCTGCACTATGCCGATGCCATCACCACGGTGAGCCCCACCTATGCCAACGAGATCCAGACGCCCGAATTTGGCGAGGGCCTGGACGGCGTTCTGCGCGAGCGTTCGTACGCGCTGCAGGGCATTTTGAATGGCATCGACGTCGCGGGCTTTGACCCGGCGACCGACAAGCGCATTGCCGCCAACTACACCGTCGAGGACCGTTCCGGCAAGGCCGTGTGCAAGGCCAAGCTGCAGGAAGAGCTGGGGCTCGAGGTTCGCGACGACCGTCCGCTCATGGTGATGGTCACGCGCCTGACGCGCCAGAAGGGCATGGACCTGGTCATGTACGCGCTCGACCGCATCCTGGCAGGCGGCGTGCAGGTGGCGGTGCTGGGCACCGGCGACCGCGACTACGAGGACGGCCTGCGCTACTTCCAGGACAAGTACCCCGGCACCATGGCCGCACGCATCGAGTTCGATCCGGCGCTGTCACAGCGCATGTATGCTGCCGCCGACATGTTCCTGATGCCTTCGAAGTTTGAGCCCTGCGGCCTGTCGCAGATCATCGCCATGCGCTACGGCACGCTGCCCATCGTGCGCGAGACCGGTGGCCTGAAGGACACCGTGATCCCGTACAACGAGTTTACCGGCGAGGGCACGGGCTTCTCGTTTAGCAACTTTAACGGCGACGAGATGGGCGATGCGGTATTCCGCGCGGCGCGTCTGTTCTGGGATAACCGCGACACTTGGAACCAGCTGGTCACGCAGGCCATGAGCCAGGACTTTAGCTGGACGCGTTCGGCCGATAAGTATCTGGACCTGTACTTCTTTATGCACCCGGAGATTGAGAGGCCAGCGGCTGTTGTCGACGAGCCTGAGGCTGCGGCTGAGCCCGAGGTTGTGGCCGAGCCGGTTGTTGAGGCGCCCGCTGCTGCTGAGGAGCCCAAGGCTGAGGAGAAGCCGGTTGAGGCTGAGCCCGTAAAGGCCGAGCCTGAGGTGAAGACTGAGGTTGCTCCTGAGGCAGAGGCCGAGGTCAAGCCCGCTGCAAAGCCCGCAGCTAAGAAGACCACGACCCGCAAGACGACCGCCAAGAAGGCTACGACAACCAAGGCTGCCGCCACCAAGACCGCCGCAGCAAAGACGACTGCTGCCAAGGCAACGACCACGCGCAAGCGTACGACCGCCACTGCAAAGAAAGCCGCCGAAGCCGAGGCTGCTCCCGAGGTAATGGCTGAGGTCGCTGAGACCAAGCCGGCCGCTAAGGCTCCGGCCAAGACCACTGCCAAGAAGTCGACGGCGTCCAAGACCACGACCGCCAAGAAGTCCACGGTCGCAAAGTCGACCAAGGCCAAGGCCGCCACGACCAAAGCGGCCGCAAAGCCGGCCTCCAAAGTCGAGGAGACTCCCGTCGAGGCAAAGCCCACCGCCAAGACCACCACGCGAAAGCGCACGACGACGGCCAAGAAGACCACGGCAAAGACCACGACTCCCAAGGCAGAGACTAAGCCCGCTGCTGCCAAAGAGGAGCCCAAGGCCGAGGTAAAAGCCAAGCCGGCACCGAAGGCCGCTGAGGTCAAGGCCGCACCGAAGGCTACGGTCAAGCCCGAGCCCGCCAAGGAGACTCCGGTCTCCCCCGCCGCTCCGGCAAAGGAAAAAGCCCCGTCCAAGAAGACATCCGTCCGCAAGGCAACGGCCACCCGCAAGCGCCGCTAGCCCACAGACGATCCAAAACCTCATCAAACTCTATGTAAGGGGCGCTCCAACCGGGCGCCCCTTCTCTGTAGGTAGTTGGTAAAACGATTTTCTAGGACAACCGTTCGCCGATGGTAAACGGATGTTGTTTATACAGCCTGTGTACAACAGATATACTTACATCCTGTGCGTAAAGCCCATGGCCCGCACGCCATGATTGTATAGAACTGGACCGTACTATGAGATTGATACACAACAGCCGTCTGCCGCAGTTTCGCACTCCGTTTGGCGCTGTGACCACAGGAACTACCCTTTCGCTCTCCGTGATTCTGGAGGATGCCGATCCCGCGCAGGCAACGCTTACGCTGCGCACCTGGGTAGATGAGATCGGCGAGTCTCGGTATCCTATGACGCACGAAGGCGACGGTATATTTACCGCAGAGCTTGAGTGCACCGAGCCCTGTCTTATCTGGTACAGCTTTATCTGCAATATCGAGGGCCAGCCCGAGGTCCGCTTGGGCGCACCACAGGGCCGCACCGGCGGCGAAGGCGTTACCTACGATTACGCCGAGGTGCCGTCATTCCAGGTCACCGTCTACAAACACCGTGAGAACCGTCCCACCTGGTACGAGCGCGGTATGGTCTACCAGATCTTCCCCGATCGCTATGCCCGCGACGAGCACTGGCGCGAGCGCACGCTGGCCGAGGTCGAAAAACCGCGCAACGGAATCCAGCGCCGGATGGTCGAGGACTGGAACGAGCCGCCCGTTTACGA
>CABUQK010000073.1 GCA_902493615.1 uncultured Collinsella sp. | reverse complement strand
CCACCGGGCTGGTGAAGATCGCGTCGGTTTGACCATACTCGATGAGCGTAGCGGGCTCGCCGGCAACTTCCTGCAAGAAGAACGCGGTGTAGTCACTGATACGAGCTGCCTGCTGCATTGAATGCGTGACGATGATAATCGTCATCTCGGGCGCCAGCTCGGCCATCAGATCCTCGACCTTAGAGACGGAAGTGGGGTCGATGGCGGAGCAGGGCTCGTCCATCAGGAGGACATCGGGTTGCACCGCAAGCACGCGCGCGATGCACAGACGCTGCTGCTGACCGCCCGAGAGCGCCAAACCATCCTTGTTGAGCTGATTGGATACCTCTTTCCAGAGGTTGGCGCGCTTGAGCGATTCTTCCACGATGTCATCGAGGTCGCTTTTGCTAGTCACGCCCTGCAGACGAGGGCCAAAGGCGACATTCTCGTAGATGGATTTGGGAAACGGGTTGGGCTGCTGAAAGATCATGCCCACGCGACGACGGAGATCGACCGGATCGACACCCTCGGCATAGATATCGTTGCCGTCGAGCGTCATGGTGCCCTCGACGCGCGTGCCCTCAATCAGGTCATTCATGCGGTTGATGCAGCGCAAAAACGTCGACTTGCCGCAGCCCGAAGGGCCAATGAAGGAGGTGATGGCGTTTTTGGCGATGTTGAGGTCAAGCCCCGTCAGCGCATGAAAGTCACCGTACCAAAAGTTGAAATCCTTGGCCGTAATGGCCGCTTGCTCCAACGCGGGAGCGGACTGATAGACGGACATGGGACTCCTTAACTAGCGACGCTTGCGCGACAGGAAGCGCGCAAACAGGTTGAAGGCCAAAATGATCACCATCAGCAAGAGCGCGGTGCCGTAGGCTGCGTTCATGTTGATGCCGTCGTTGGCAAGCAGGTACAGGTGAACGGTCATGGGACGACCAGAATCGAGCGGCGAAATAGGTAGATTGATGGCCTGGCCCATGGTGTAGAGCACCACGGCGGTCTCGCCGATGGCACGGCCGATGGCAAGGACGATGCCCGTGGCAATGCGGCCAAAGGCCGAAGGAAGCACGATCTTGGAGACGACCTGCCACTTGGTGGCGCCCAGGCCGTACGCGCCCCAACGGATATAGCGCGGAACGGCGCGAATGGCTTCTTCGGTGGTGCGCATGACGATGGGAAGCATCAAGAGCGCGAGCGCCAGAGCGGCTGAGACCATCGAAAGGCCCAGGCCCATAGCCTCGACAAACAAGGCGTAGCCAAACAGGCCCATAACGATGGAGGGCACCGAGGCCAAAGCGTCAGCAGCGTAGCGAATGAGCTCGACGACCTTGCCCTGTTTGGCGTACTCGGCCAGATAGACGGCTGCCAGCACAGCGATCGGCGTGCAGATAAGCATGGCGAGCGCCGTCACGTAGACGGTCGAGACGATCGTGGGCCAAATTCCGCCCTCGGCGTTGACGCCCTGGGGCCAACCGAAGATAAAGTCGAGCGAGATGTGTGGCAGGCCGTTGATGACCACGTAGGCGATGATAGCGACCAGCACCAGCGTGGTGATGTAGGCAGCGGCACGAAACACGCCAAGCATGATCTTGTTGGACAGGTCCTTGTTGATGCGGCCCTTCTTGCCGTGGGAAAGGGCACGCTTGATGCGCTCGCGCGACGAGGTCGTATCGACCGTCGCGTCAACGGAATCGGACATAGCCTACCCCCTCTTCTTCTTGGAAATCAGACGGACGATGCCCACCAGTGTGGCGGAGATGATAAACAGGACCACGCCCATGCCGAACAGCGCCGAGCGGTGCAGACCCGAGGAATAGCTCATGTCGAGCGCAATCTGGCTCGTGAGCGTCGAGATGGGGCTCGCAATGCTATCGGGAATAACCGGGGCGTTACCCACGACCATGAGCACGGCCATGGTCTCGCCGATGGCACGGCCCATACCCAGCACGATGGCATCCACGATACCCAGCTTGGCGGCAGGTAACACGACCTTATAGATGGTCTGCCACTTGGTGGCGCCCATGGCATACGATGCCTCGCGAATGCCCATGGGAATGGAATTGAGAGCATCGATGGTGAGCGTGGTGATGGTAGGGACGATCATGATGGCGAGCACAAACCACGCCGTCAGCGCACCAAAACCAAGGCCGCCGGTCAGTTGTGCGATAAACGGGCGGATGATGATCATGCCAAAGAAGCCGTAGATGATGGAGGGTATGCCCGCCAGCAGGTCAACGGCGGGGCTGATGAGCTTGCGCACGCGCTTGCTGGCAATCTCGACCAGGTAAACGGCCGTACCCACGCCCAGCGGCACGCCCATGGCGAGCGCACCGACGGTCACCAGACCCGAGCCGGCAAGCAGCGACAAGATGCCGTAGTGGCCCTCGGAAGGCGCCCACGTAAAGCTAAAGAAGTCCGCCAGACCGATGTCAGTAAAGACGGGCAGCGCCGAGTACGTGGTAAAGACAAAAATCAGGATGACGGTAACGACCGCCAAAAACGCGCAGGCAAAGAAGATCCACTGCAGCGCCTTCTCCTTGATATAGGTACTGCGCGATACGAGCGCCAGCTCGCGCTTCTTGGGTGCCTGAGCATTCTGCTCAGTCTGGGAGTTTTCCTGTGCTTCCATGCTACTCACTCCCCTTCTCGTCGTTGGTGACGGGAATAAAGCCCGCCTCGCGAATCTGCTTGTCCATCTTTTCGGACGTCACGTAGTCGATGTAATCCTGCGCCTGCTGCGAAGGCGCACCCTTCACAAAGAAGTAAAGGTCGCGCGAGATGGGATAGCCGCCACTCGCGACCGTCTTCTCGGACGCCTCAACATGATTGACCGAGACAGCCTTGACCGAGGTCTTGGCGTTGAGGCTATCGACGAAGCCCAGCGAAATGTAGCCGATGGCCCCACGCGAACGAGATACCACGTCGCGCACCTGGCCCGTACCCGAAAGAACAGCCGAGCGGCGATCGAACGGCGTGCCATCCATCACGATGGTACGGAAGGCCTCGCGCGTACCGGACGCCTCGTCTCGGTTGATGACCTGAATCCTCAGGTCCTCGCCACCGACCTCTTTCCAATTGGTAATCTTGCCGGCGTAGATATCGCGGAGCTGCTCGGTCGAGAGGTTATCGACGGGGTTGTCGTCGTTCACGATGACCGCAATACCGTCGTGGGCAATGACGATGGGAGTCAGGCCCAGATCCTGTTCGTCGGCATTGAGTCCACGGGAGGAGCTGGCGATATCGGCCGTGCCGGCGCTGACGGCCTCGATCCCAGCGGAAGAACCCAAACCGGAAACGAGCACGTCGATGCCGGTCTCCTCTTTAAAGCCCTCGGCCGCAATCTCGGCGATAGGAAGGCAGGTCGTGGAGCCGGCCACGGTAATGGAAGAGGTAGAAGATCCCGAAGAACAGGCGCACAGCGTAAGCGTAAGCACAGCGGCGCTCAGGACCGATACGATCTTTCTCATAGCATCACGCCGATCGCAGCATGGCGCCCACAGGTGCCGTCCTCGTTACGGTAGGAATAAAAGCGGTCGTTCTGACGCACGGTCGAAAGCTGGGTATCCACGATATTATCCGCGTCGACACCGACATCTACCAGCGCCTCGCGAATGGCAGCGGAAAGATCAAGCATGCGAGAGGTATTCGCATCGATGCAAGAGAACTCGGCGGCAAAGCGATCCATGAGTTCCTGGGATACCTCATATTCGTCACCCAAGATATGGGGGCCGATATAGGCGGAAACGTCGCTCGCATCGCAACCGGCAGCATCGCAAAGCGCCTGGCACGCCTTGGCGGAAATACGTGCAATCGTGCCCTTCCAACCGGAGTGCACCACGGCAAATCCGCCGGGGGCCACCAGCACCACGGGAACGCAGTCGGCAAAGCAGAGCAGCACGGGCACGTTATGCGCCGTGCAGACGATGGCATCACAGCCCTCGGCAATCTGCTCGCGAACGTCCTCAAGGTCATCGGCGCCGTTCGAGGTCACCGCAACGATATGATCACCATGGACCTGATTGGGAACGAGCAGGTTGTGCTCGCACTCGGCGGCACCCATAGCCTCGAGCGCACGACGACGATTTTCTTGAACAGCAAAGGGGTCATCGCCAACATGCGAGCCCAAGTTGAGTGAGGAGTACGCATCTTCGGAAACGCCACCGGCGCGCTCGGTGAAGGCAAAGCGAACATCGGATGTCGCGCCCTCCACCAACGTAACTCCATCATGGTCGACACGCGAAACTTTGTCCGCACGTGCTGCCATACTAAAGCCTCCTAATAACACAAGTACCGCGGCATCGCCGCTACAGCCCGCGTTTATACGGCTGTCATACTTCTCTAAAAGGATACCTGCTGCGCTGGAGGCAATCGTAAAGGGAACGTAAAGAGATTGGAGGTTCTAGTTTACAAAGTCGAAATAAAAAGGGCGCGTCCATACGGACACGCCCCTGTGCACAACAATGCAAAGAACGACTTAGAAGCTACCGCGCTTCAGGAAGTCGGGAAGCTCGAACTGATCGTTGCCGAAGTTAGGAAGCTCGGTGCCACCGACGTTGCGGGTCGGAGCGGCCTGAGCCGGGCTCGTGGCAGGAGCGGTGCGCTGCGGCTCAGCGGAGGCAGCGGCCTTGCTCTGAGACTGCTGAGCAGCAAAGAGCTCGTCCTGACGGTTGACGTTGGAGTCGGAGAAGCCCGTAGCGATGACGGTGATACGCACCTGATCGCCCAGGGACTCGTCGACAACGGTACCGAAGATGATGTTGGCCTCGGGGTCGACGGCGTTGGCGACAACGTCGGCGGCGTCGCTGATCTCCTGGATGCCCAGGTCCTTGGAACCGGCGATGGAGAGCAGCACGCGCGTGGCGCCATCGATGGAGCTCTCGAGCAGCGGGCTGGAGATGGCCTGCTGGGCAGCGTCGACGGCACGGGTGTCCCCAGAAGAGGTACCGATACCCATCATGGCGGTACCGGCCTGCTTCATGATGGTCTTAACATCGGCGAAGTCCAGGTTGATGATACCGGGGACGGTGATGAGGTCGGTGATGCCCTGGGTGCCCTGGGAAAGGACGCCATCGGCAATCGCGAAGGCCTCGAGCATGGTGGTCTTCTTCTCGGCGATGTCGAGCAGCTTATCGTTAGGGATGACGATCATGGTGTCGACGCAATCGGAGAGGGTCTTAATGCCCTCCTCGGCGCTCTTCTTGCGCTTGCGGCCCTCGAAGGTGAAGGGCTTGGTCACGACGGCGACGGTCAGCGCACCGACCTCGTTCATCGCGATATCGGCAACGATGGGAGCAGCGCCGGTACCGGTGCCACCGCCCTCGCCGCAGGTGATGAACACCATGTCGGCGCCAGCGAGCGCCTCGGCAATGTCGTCGCGAGACTCATCGGCAGCCTTGCGGCCAACCTCGGGGTTGGCGCCGGCGCCCAGGCCGCGGGTAAGGTCGGTGCCGATGTGCACCTTGATATCGGCATCAGAGATCGCGAGTGCCTGAGCATCGGTGTTGATGGCAACAAACTCGACGCCGCGGATGCCCTCTTCGATCATTCGATTGACCGCGTTGGTACCGCCGCCGCCGACGCCGACCACCTTAATGACGGCAAGGTAGTTGTTGATCTCTGTCTCGTGCATGTCGGTCCTCCGAACAAAGGTTATAGCCATAGCATGGGTCGACCCCTGCGCACATTAACCTTCAGGTTGAAAGTAAATGCAAAGGTAAACCGTATTATGTTTGCACATTATGAACGTATCAGTCAAATAATTGACCGTGAAAACCAAACAAACCAGATAAACGGCGTGGTATGGCCCCTCAACAAAGCATCAACCAGCGCTACGAGGTCGGAGCGTTCCTAAATGTATAGTTACCCGGAGAGCGCACATTGATATACGTTACGCCCTCTACCTGCGAAAGCAGCTTGGTAACTACGCGCTCCTTCTTGACGATATCGTTCGAATCGCCCAGCGACACCTCAATGCCGTTATTGAGGTTTGCCGAGATGGCTTCGACCGAAGGCGTGGAAATATCCTTGACTTGTCCCAAGAACTCGCTCGAAAAACCACGCACATAATCCAAGCCAGCCTTAACGGCCTTGGAGCTCACCGCCTGGCCGGAAACCGGAGCGACATCCGCCGAGACATCAGTCAGCAACACCGCGCCATAGTGCTTAGCGAGCGCCAGTGCGGCATCAATGCCGGTCAGGGTATTTGAGCCCTGCCCCGTCGTGATGACGTTGCCCTGGTCATCCACTTCGACCGACGTCGACAGCGGGGCGATCCAGGTGTCATCATCCCCGATGGCCCAGGCAAGGTCATCGGAGCTGATATAGGCAATTGCAATGACCTTGCGCTCCATCGGCGTAATGATGAGCGTATGTGGGAACTGACGCTGGACATCCACGCCCGAGACCCACGGGTTCTGCTTGAGGTCCTCGGTAATCTGGTCGGGATCGACGTTAAAAAGCGACGTCCCCTCGGGCAAATCGATCAGCTGGATAGCATCGTGCTTCGTCACATGCTCGCTGCCTTGAATCTGAATATCAGTGGCGGTAAACAATCCAGAGTTGATAACCACGATGGCAACGACGACGAGCACGGCCAAGACAGCCAGAACGCCGCCCACGATTTTGCCTTTGCCTGCAACGAGAGAAGCGGCCTCTGACGTTTTATTTGCCATCGCCCCAAGTGAAGACAACGGGTTGACGCCTTTTTTACCCGAAGGCTTCTTGGCGGTAGCCGGCACCGATGTCAGCGAGCGCGGTTTCGATGCGCCCAGCGTGCGACTCGGACGCGGCGCTTTAGTTCCCGTCGAGGGCTTAGGAGTTGCCATGGGACGGGCAGGCTTGGCGCCCATAACAGGCTTTGACGTCACCGAGGGACGCGAGGACTTTTTTGCGGCCGGACGATTACCGAGCTGCGAGCCGACAACCGGACGACTGGTCTGTCGAGCATGCCCGACAGACTTAGAGTGCGCGACGGTATTGCGTTGAGGTTTGGCAGGCGCGCCGGAACGCCCTCCGGCGCGGCGGAAGGTGGGTTTCGATGCTCTAGAAGCCGAGGAATTTAACTTCCGGTCTGAGCTCGATGCCATACGCCTCCCTCACCTTTCCGTGCACATGTCTGATAACCGCGGCAACGTCATCGGCCGAGGCAGTTCCGTTATTAACGATAAAATTAGCGTGAACGGGCGAAACTTCCGCGCCGCCAATCGAAAAACCCTTTAATCCACAATCCTCGATAAGCTTGCCCACACTCGCATCGGGCGGGTTGCGAAAGACCGACCCGCAGGATGCGCGACCCATGGGCTGCGTACGCTTGCGCCTCGTCAGGTACCGCTCCATGCGCTCGCGAATGTCGGCCTTGGGCGCCGGTTTAAGCTTGAGCACGCACTCGAGGATGATCTCATTGCGGGGAAGGCTACATTCTCGGTAGCCCCAAGTGATCTCGGACCCCGCATAATGTTTGATGCCGGATGCCGGGTCAAACGTTACGACATCCTCGACCAGCGAGCCAATCCACTCGGTCCGTGTGCCGGCATTCATAGATATCGCACCGCCGACCGAACCAGGGATGCCAACGGCAAACTCAAGGCCCGAGAGGCTACGCGACAGGGCATCGTTGATCAGGCGCGCAAACATCACGCCCGCACCGACCGTCAGCGTACAACCGTCATCGGCAACAACCGTGCGCTGAAACTCACGTCCGAGCGAAATGACGGCGCCGCGATAACCGCCATCGGCAACCAGCAGATTGGAGCCCTTGCCTATGATGACCCACGGCACCTGCTCACGATCGAGCACCGCCACGGCGCGGCGGAGGGCATGATAGCTATGGCACGTCACAAAGAGGTCGGCCTTGCCGCCGATACGATAGCTCGTATGACGCGCAAGGCGCTCGTCCTCGATCACATCCGTGTCGATCATGCCCGAGAGCGCCATGACGGCGTTAAACAGACCCATTAGACTTAAGCGTCTTTCTTGGCAGTCAGATACTCAATGAACTCGGGACCGACGGTCGTAACGTCACCGGCACCCATGGTGAGCAGCAGGTCGCCCTCGCCCACCATCTGCTCGAGCTCCTGATTGAGCTCAAGACGACTGGAGCAGTACACGACCTCCTTGCCAGGATGCTTGGCGCGCACGGTATCGGCGAGCATCTTAGAGGTAACACCCGGAATGGGCATCTCGCCAGCCGAGAACACATCAATCAGCAGCAGTTTATTGGCATTGGCAAATGCATCGGCAAAGTCATCACACAGGGCCTGCAGGCGCGAATAACGGTGCGGCTGGAACACGACGTCGACGTGCTTGTAGCCCAGCGACGAAGCGGCAGCAAGCGTCGCCTTGATCTCGGTGGGGTGATGGCCGTAATCATCGACCACGGTGATGCCATCGATATCGCCCACGTGGGTAAAGCGACGACGGACGCCCTCAAAGCTCGAGAGCGCCTTGGATGTCAAGGCCTAGGACATGAGCGACGGTGAGCACCGCCGTGGCGTTGAGCATGTTGTGGCGACCGGGATTGCTCTTGATCTCTACGGCATGCTCAGTGCCATCCTCAAAGCGAACGATAAAGTCACTCTGGATGCCCTTGACATCCGGGTGCATGCAGACGATGTCGTTGCTCTCGGCAAAGCCGTAGGAAAGCACGTGACGACCCGTCGACTTGGCGAGCTCGACCAGATGCGGGTCCTCACCGCAGACGATGACGGTGCCGTCCTCGCCCACCAGGCTCATGAATTTGGCGAAAGTTGCCTCGATCTCCTCGATACCCGAGTAGTGATCGAGGTGGTCGGCCTCGACGTTGGTCACAATGACTACGTTGGGGTTCAGGAACAGGAAGGAGCTGTCGGACTCGTCGGCCTCGGCGACAAAGTAGTCGCCCGAGCCGTTCTTGCCGTTCGTGTCATAGCCCTCGACGATGCCACCGATCAGGAAGCTCGGATCCAGACCCATGCGGTCGAGCATGGTGGCGCACATCGAAGACGTGGTGGTCTTGCCATGCGTGCCGGCAACAGCGACGGTGGTGTAGCCGTGGCCCAAAGCAGAGAGCATCTTGGCACGGGGCCACACGGGAATACCAAGCTCGCGAGCGCGCACGAGTTCAGGGTTAGACTCCGGAATAGCGGTGGAGACAACAACCACGTCGGGCTTGACCTCGTCGATCGTGGCGGCCTCATGGCCCACATGCACCTTCACACCAGCGCGGGTAAGCTGGCGGATATAACGTGACGTCTTAAGGTCGGAGCCGGTAACGGCATAACCGCGCTCGTGCAGAACGAGGGCGATGCCGCTCATACCGGCGCCGCCGATACCGATAAAGTGGGCGCTCTTAAACTCGGGCGCGGAGGTTGCAGTCTGGGAATCAGCCATGTGCTCGTGTACTCCTTGCGTAAACACTGCCTGTAACCCGTTAACTGTACCGCACCTACCGCATCAGCGCGAGGGCGACCGACGATATCCCGTCTAACTAACGCAAACCCTCTACCGCATCCGCCAGAAGAGCGGCGGCCCTATCCTGAGCCAGACCACGCGCCGCCTGACGCATGGCGTCGCGCGCCGCCGCGTCATCGACCAGGTGCAGCAGTTCATCGGCAAAGGCAAAACCGTCGATATCGGCATCGGCGCAGAGCACGCCGGCCCCGGCGTCGACCAGATAACGGGCATTGGTGGTTTGGTGGTCGGCCGTCGCATGCGGATACGGCACGAGCACCGAAGGCACGGCGAGCGCAGCGATCTCGGCCACGCTCGATGCGCCCGAACGCGAGAGCACCAAATCGGCAGCAGCCAGCATATCGCCCATGTTGTCGATGTAAGACTGGACGCGGTAACGCTTCGCCTCCTCGGG
>CABUQK010000072.1 GCA_902493615.1 uncultured Collinsella sp. | reverse complement strand
GACGGCTTGGCCCTGGGCAAAGGCGTCATCATCGCCGAGACCCTGGACGACGCTGCATCGGGCACCGTGATCATCCGCGCACACGGCGTGGTGCCGCAGGTGATCGAAGCCGCTCGCGAGCGCGGCCTCGACGTGGTCGATGCCACCTGCCCCTACGTCAAGAAGGTCCATATGGCGGCCGAGCGCCTGGTACGCGAAGGCTACTACGTGATCGTCGTGGGCGAGCCGGGCCATCCCGAGGTCGAGGGCATCCTGGGCCACGCCGGTGATGACGCACAGGTCGTGAGCTGCTCCGCCGATGCGGACGCGCTGCCGCTCAAGGGCAAGGTGGGCCTGGTTGTCCAGACCACCCAAACCGCGCAGAACCTGGCCGAGGTTGTGGCCTCCATCACCCCGCGCGTACAGGAACTGCGTGTGATCAACACCATCTGCGCCGCCACGAGCGAGCGACAGCGGGCGGCGGCCGCACTTGCCAACCGCTGCGACTGCATGGTCGTGGTGGGCGGCAAGAACTCGGGCAACACCCGCCGCTTGGCGCAGATTTGCGCAAACGCCTGCGAGCGTACGTATCACATCGAGGAAGCTTCCGAGCTTCAGGCCGCGTGGTTTATCGACGCTCGCCACATCGGCATCACCGCCGGAGCCTCCACTCCGCAAGAACACATCGAGCGCGCCGTCGAGCGCATCAAGGAGCTTTGCCGCTAATCATGGACCAGACCGTACCCGCATACGCCGCCGAGGTGGCCGATTACGGGCGCAGCCGCGACCCCGAGCCGGGTGAGGGCGCGCTCATTAAAAACGTGCGCCCCGAATCGCCCGCATGGGATGTGGGTATCGAGCCGGGCATGCGCGTGCTCACGGTCAACGGCGAGCAGCTGACCGATATGATCGTGTGGCTCTGGGAGGCCGATGACGATACCGTCGAATTGGAGGTTTTCGACCCACGCGACGGCACCGTCACCCCCGTTGAGCTCGATCGCTTTCCCGGCGAGGACTGGGGCCTGGAGTTCGATGGCCCCATCTTCGATGGCATGCGCACCTGCGTAAACGCCTGCGTGTTCTGCTTTATGACGATGCTGCCCAAGGGCGGTCGCTCCACGCTCTACATCCGCGACGACGACTACCGCCTGAGCTTTTTGCAGGGAAACTTTGTCACGCTCACGAACCTCACCGACGAGGACGTGCAAAACGTCATCGCCCGCAACATGAGCCCCATGAACGTGTCGGTCCATGCCGTAAGCCCCGACGTCCGCCGCCGCATGATGGGCCGCAACGCCCAGCGCGGCATGGACGTGCTCGAGGCCATCATGGCCGCTGGCATCGAGATTCACGCGCAGATTGTGTTGTGCCCCGGCATGAACGACGGCGAGGAGCTGCAAAAGACTCTGCGCTTTTGCGAGGAGCACGAGCAGATCACGAGCCTGGGCATCGTGCCGCTGGGCTTTACCAAGCACCAGAATCGCTTTACCTGGTCCTACAGCGACAAGCCCGAGCTGGCGCGCGAGACTATCGCCATGATCCGGCCCTTCCAGGACCGTGCCTTCGAGCGCTTTGGCCGCCACACCTTCCAGATGAGCGACGAGTTCTACCTGGATGCCGGCATCGAGCCGCCCGAGGCCGACTTTTACGACGGCTACCCGCAGTACTACGACGGCATCGGCATGATCCGATCCTATCTGGACGAGACCGACAACGTGCTCGCCGCCGATACCGAGCGCCTGCGCCGCGTTCGCGAGGAAATCGCCGCCCGTGGCCAGCGATTGCTGTGCCTCTCGGGTGCCAGCGCGCGCGATACGGTGGCGCGTTTTGTGGAATCACCGCACGGCCTTGCCGGTACCGTCACGGCCATCAAAAACCGTTACTTTGGCGGCAACGTAGATGTAACCGGCCTCATCGTCGCCTGCGACATCTTAGAGCAGCTGCCGCAGGACCTTGCGGGGGTTATGCTCTTTGTGCCTAAGCTCATGTTCAACGCCGACGGTATGACCCTTGACGAGTATCATCGTGACGAATTACTCGCAAGCCTTACCAGTCGCGGCGCCGAGGTTCATGTGGTGTCGACCATGCCGCATGAGCTGCTCGATACCCTGGAGCATATCCTTGGCATTGTGCCCGCAGACTCAAACATTTCCACTGACCCTACCCATTAAAGGAGTGCAGATGAAACCTATCGTCGCCGTCGTCGGACGCCCCAATGTGGGCAAGTCCACGCTCGTCAACCGCCTGGCCCAGACCTCGGACGCCATCGTCCACGAGTCCCGCGGCGTCACGCGCGACCGCTCGTATCACACGGCCGATTGGAACGGCCGCGAGTTCACCATCGTCGACACGGGCGGCATCGAGCCGCTCAAGAGCGATGACGTCTTTGCCACGTCCATCCGCGACCAGGCCCTTGCCGCCGCCGAGGAAGCCGCCGTCATCCTGTTTGTGGTCGACGGCCGCACCGGCGTCACCGAGGAGGACGAGTCGGTCGCTCGCATGCTCAAGCGCTGCGACAAGCCGGTCTTTTTGCTGGTGAACAAGCTCGACAATCCCGATCGCGAGAACGACAGCATCTGGGAGTTCTATTCGCTCGGCATCGGTGAGCCCACGCCGCTCTCAGCCCTGCATGGCCATGGCACGGGCGACCTGCTCGACGATATCGTGGCCCTGCTTCCCGAGGAGGAGGACGAGATCGCCGACGAGTTCCCCGATGCGCTCAACGTGGCCATCATCGGCCGCCCCAACGCCGGTAAGTCCTCGCTGTTCAACCGCATCCTGGGCGCCGACCGTTCCATCGTGTCCAACATCGCCGGCACCACGCGCGATGCCATCGACACCGTCGTCGAGCGCGACGGCAAGCACTACCGCATGGTCGACACCGCGGGCATTCGCAAGAAGAGCACCGTGTACGAGAACATCGAGTACTACTCCATGGTTCGCGGTCTGCGCGCCATCGACCGCGCCGACGTGGCGCTGCTCGTCGTCGACGCCTCCGTAGGCGTTACCGAGCAGGACCAGAAGGTCATGGGTCTTGCCATCGAGCGCGGCTGCGCCATCGTTGTGCTGCTCAACAAGTGGGATCTGCTCGACGACGACCGCAAGCGCGAGGCCTGCATGGAGACCATCGACCGCCGTCTGGGCGTCATGGCTCCCTGGGCCCAGTACCTGCGCATCTCTGCCCTCACTGGCCGCAGCGTCGAGAAGATCTGGACGATGGTCGACGCCGCCGAGAAGACGCGCTCGCAAAAGATCAGCACCTCGCGCCTCAACACGTTCCTCACCGACCTGCGCGAGTTCGGTCATACCGTGGTGGACGGCAAGCGCCGCCTGCGCATGCACTACGTGACCCAGACGGGCGTCAACCCGCCGACGTTCACGTTCTTCGTCAACCACAGCGATCTGGTCAACGACACCTATCAGCGCTACATCGAGAACCGCATGCGCTCGACCTTCGACTTTGCCGGCACACCCATTCGACTCTTCTTTAGGAAGAAGGAGCAAAAGGATGCATAATCCGATTCTGCTGACCGCCATCTGCGCCGTGGTCTCGTTCTTTATCGGGGCGATTCCATTTGGCCTGATCTTGGGCCGCGTGTTCAACCACACCGACATTCGCAAGGCGGGCTCCGGCAACATCGGCACCACCAACGCGCTGCGTGTGGCCGGTCCCAAGGTGGCCGCGCTCACGCTGCTGCTCGACTGCCTTAAGGGCGCCATCTGCGTTGTCATCGCCCGTCCGCTCATCGCGAGCGTGGGCTATGGATTTCCGCCGAACATCATGGCGCCCGGAGCCCCCGGCGACTGGATGCTCGGCGTCATTTGTCTGGCAGCCGTATGGGGCCACATCTTCTCGCCCTACCTCAACTTCCATGGCGGCAAGGGTATCGCAGTTGGTCTGGGTGTCATCCTCGCCTGGTACTGGCCTATCGGCCTGTCGCTGCTGGGCATGTTTATCGTGGCCGTCGCCATCACCAAGTTTGTGTCGGTGGGCTCGCTTGCCGCTGCCATCGGTCTTCCCATCGCTGCCTGCGCGGTCTTTCCGTACAGCAGCCTGGGACTTAAGTTTTGCATGGCGATGATCGGCATCACCGTGGTGTGGGCCCATCGTGCGAACATCAAAAAGCTCATGACCGGTAAGGAGTCCAAGCTCTCGTTTACCAAGCGCGTCACCGAGCCCGACGATAAGTAGGAGAGAGTCATGAATGTTGCGCTGATTGGCTCCGGCTCCTGGGGAACCGCCGTCGCCGGCCTCGCCGCCGCGCGAGCCGAGCGCGTGACCATGTGGGCCCACAGCGAGCAGACGGCCGCCGGCATCAATGGCGAACACCGCACCCCCCGCTACCTTGTGGGCTACGAGCTGCCCGGCAACGTCGTTGCCACGACGGATCTGACCCAGGCGATCGACGGCGCCGAGGCCATCATCTTCGCCGTTCCTTCGACGCACCTTCGCAGCGTGTGCCACCAGGCCGCGCCCTTTATCGCCGCCGATACCCCGGTGCTTTGCCTCACCAAGGGTATTGAGCCCGAATCCGGCCTGCTCATGAGCGAGGTCATCGCCCGCGAGATTGGCAACGAGACGCGCGTAGCGGCGCTCTCGGGCCCCAACCATGCCGAGGAGATCTGCCGCGGTGGACTTTCTGCCGCCGTCATCGCCAGCAAAGATCCGCAGATAGGGGAGACCTTTAAGGACCTGCTCCTATCCACAGCCTTCCGCATCTATCTGTCGCAAGACATGACCGGTGTCGAGGTTTGCGGCGCTATGAAAAACGTCATCGCCATCGTGTGCGGCATTTCCGCCGGTTCTGGTGCGGGCGACAACACGCTTGCCCTCATCATGACGCGTGGTCTGGCCGAGATCAGCCGTCTGGTACACGCCCGCGGCGGTCAAGCTATGACCTGCATGGGACTTGCCGGCATGGGCGACCTCATTGCCACCTGCACCTCGGAGCATTCGCGCAACCGCACCTTTGGCTACGAGTTTGCCCACGGCGTGTCGCTCGACGAGTACCAGACGCGCACGCATATGGTTGTCGAGGGCGCCGTCGCGGCCCGCAGCGTGAGCGAGCTTGCCCGTTCACTGGGCGTAGACATTCCGCTCACCTTTGCCGTGGAGCAAACGCTCTACAACGGTATTACTTTGGATAGGGCGCTCGAGATTCTTACCGATCGCGTCCCTTCTCAAGAGTTCTACGGACTCACCGACTAGCGCAGAAAGGCTTCTACCATGGGTTCCATCAAAATCGCTCCGTCTGTCCTTTCGGCCGACATGGCCAACCTCAAGGGCGAACTCGACAAGATCGCCGGTGCCGACTTTGTGCACTTCGACGTCATGGACGGCCACTTTACCGGCAACCTCACCTTTGGCGTTGACATCCTCAAGGCCGTCAAGCGCTCCACCGACGTGCCGATCGACGCGCACCTCATGGTGTCGAACCCCGACGAGACGGTCGATTGGTACGCCGACGCCGGCGCCGATATGATCACCGTGCACTACGAGGCCTCCACGCACCTGCACCGCACGCTCACGCACCTGCAGCAGCGCGGCGTCAAGGCCGGCGTGGTGCTTAACCCCGCAACGCCCGTCTGCGTGCTCGAGAGCATCATCGACGTCGTCGATATGGTGCTGCTGATGAGCGTGAACCCCGGCTTTGGCGGCCAGAGCTTTATCCCGGGCACCATTGCCAAACTGCACGAGCTCAAGGCCATGTGCGAGCGTCACGGCGTTTCGCCTCTCATCGAGGTCGATGGCGGTATCTCTTCCAAGAACATCGCCGAGGTCGTCAAGGCTGGCGCCAACGTGCTCGTCGCAGGTTCCGCCGTATTTAAGTCCGAAGATCCCGCTGCCGAGGTTGCGCTGCTGCAGAAGCTGGGCAACGAGGCCGCACAGGAGGCATAAAACCTTATGACCGCAGGTCAAAACCGCATACCCGTGAATCTTGACTATGCCGCCTCAACGCCCATGCGCGCCGAGGCGCGCCTTGCGCAGCGCGAGTACGACGACAGCGAGCTTGCCGGCGTCAACCCCAACTCGCTGCATTCGCTCGGCCGCAAGGCCGCTGCACGCCTGGAAGTGGCGCGTCGCGAGATTGCCCGCAGCTTTGGCGCGCGCGTTCGCCCGTCCGAGATTGTTTTGACCAACGGCGGCACCGAAGCCAACCAGCTGGCGCTGCTCGGTCTTGCCGAGGGCGCTCGTCAGCGCGATCGCAAGCGTAACCGCGTGATCGTATCTGCCATCGAGCACGATTCGATTCTGGACAACCTGCCGCTGCTGCGTGCTGCCGGCTTTACCGTCGACCTGGTGCAGCCCTGCCGTGCAGGTTATATTGAGCCTGCCGCGCTGAGCGACTTGCTCGGCGACGACGTGGCGCTCGTGAGCATCATGGTTGCCAACAACGAGACCGGCGTGGTGCAGCCCATCCGCGAGCTGACCGCCGCTGCACATGCTGTCGGCGCCCTGTTCCACACCGATGCCATCCAGGGTTATCTGCATATTCCGCTCGATGTCACCGAGCTGGGCGTCGATGCTATGACCGTTGCCGCGCACAAGATCGGCGGCCCCGTGGCATCCGGCGCACTCTACCTTAAGAACCGCACGCCGCTGCGTCCGCGCATCTTTGGCGGTGGACAGGAAGCCGGACGTCGTGCCGGCACGCAGGACCTGCGCACGCAGCTGGCCTTTGCCGCCGCCGCCTCCGCGCTGTTGCCGACCGTGGCCCAGGAGCGCACGACGCTGCAGGCCTTGTCCGACAAACTCTACGCCACGCTTACGGCTCATCCGCGCATTCACGCCACTATGGGCGACTATGCGCAGGCCGACCGTCTGCCCGGCATGGTATCGATCTACATTGACGGCATGGACTCCGAGGAGCTCATCATCAAGCTCGACGCCGCCGGCTTTGAGGTTTCGGCCGGCTCGGCGTGCTCGAGCGGCAGCATGGACCCGAGCCATGTTCTCAGCGCCATGGGCATTGGTCGCGAGCAGGCATTGGGCGCTCTGCGTATCTCGTTTGATGACCGTGTGAACCCTGCCGACCTGGACGACTTTGCCCAGACGCTGCTCTCGATCGTGGGTGCCGCATGATCGTCGCCGAGCTTGAACGTGCGCTGCTGGAGCGCTACCCCAAGGCGGACGCCGAGGGCTGGGATCATGTTGGGCTATCTGTGGGAGATCCCGCTGCAGAGATCACCGGTGTTGCCTGCGCACTCGATGCGACCGAAGCTAATGTTCGCCGCGCCCAAGAAGCCGGCGCAAACGTGCTGCTGACGCATCATCCTGTCTATATCAAGGCGCCCGAGGCGTTTTGTCCGGCTGATTCTGCGCGTCCCCAGTGCAGCGCGGCGCTCTATGAGGCGGCTCGTTGCGGCGTGAGCATTATCTCGCTCCATACCAACCTGGACCGCTCGCACGAAGCCCGCGTCTGCCTGAGCGAGCTGCTGGGTGCCGCACCCGTGAGCTCACTGGAGCACGTGGACGACCCCGAGGCCACCGGCCTGGGCGCGCTTGCAACGCTCAACGACCCGTGCACGCTGCACGATCTATCCACCCGTGCTGCCACGGCTTTCGGCAGCGACCCGCGCGTGTGGGGCGAAGCCGAGCACGCATGCCGAACTGTCGCTATTTTGGGCGGCTCCCTGGGCGACTTTGGAGAGCTCGCCATCGCCGCGGGCGCGGACGTTGTCGTGACGGGCGAAGCGGGCTACCACGTGGCGCAAGACCTTGCCTTGCGCGGGCTGCCGGTGATCTTGCTCGGCCACGACCGATCTGAGGAGCCGTTCGTTGATATATTGATGAACTCTGCAGTTGACGCCGGGGTCGACCCCCGTCATGCGATTAAAATACTGAACCCTTGCCAATGGTGGACTGTGACAAAAGGAGAGAACTTATGAGCGCCGGCGCTACGCTACTCAAGCTGCAACAGATCGATTTGGAGCTCGCCCGCAACAAGAGCGAACTTGCCAATATGCCGGAGCTCAAGGAGCTCGCTTCCAAGCGCAAGACCTATGTGAAGCTCAAGTCCGAGATGACCAAACTCTACGCCCAGCGCAAGGATCTGGACATTGAGCTCGACGATCTCAACACCACCGAGATTCAGACCAACAACGCCATCGAGGCTGCCAAGAAGCGCCATGTCAACGGCTCCGACTACCGCGAGGTTCAGGACCTGGAGAATGAACTCGCCACTTTGGCCAAGCGTCTGGACAAGATTGAGCACACCCGCAAGGACGTCGTTATCGCCCACAAGGAGGCACTCGACCGCGAGGCCCGCGCGCAGGCAATCATCGCCAAGTTCGAAGAGGGCGTGAAGGCCGATACCAAGGCCGCCCGCGCCAAGGCTGCCGACCTGCAGGCTCAGATTGACGCCGCCACTAAGGAGCGCACTGCGCTTGCCGCCACGCTGCCGGCCGACGTGCTCACCGACTACGAGCGTCTGCTCAAGCAGTTCCGCGGCCTGGCCGTCGAGACCATCCAGGGCAATATCCCCACGGTTTGCCACACCGCGCTGCAGGCATCGTCCATGAGCGACCTCAACCACGACGGTAGGTCAATTACGCACTGCCCGTACTGCCACCGCCTCCTGGTGCTCCCGAGCAAGGAAGCCTAGCGATGAACGCGGCATCCAACAATTCAATGCAACTTGAGGGAAAAACGATCCTGCTGGGCATTACCGGCGGGATCGCCGCCTATAAGTCGTGCAATATCGTGCGCCTGCTGCAAAAGCGCGGTGCGCGCGTCAAGGTCGTTATGAGCGAGCATGCCACGGAGTTTGTGGGCCCGCTCACCTTCCGTGCGCTCACCAACGAGCCCGTTGCCGTGGGCCTATTCGACGATCCCTCCGACCCCATCCACCACATTTCGCTGGCGCAGGAACCCGACCTGGTGGTCGTGGCGCCCGCGACGGCCAATATCATCGCCAAGATGGCCACCGGCATCGCCGATGACCTTATCTCCACCACGCTGCTTGCGACGCCGCGACCCATCGTGATCGCACCCGCTATGAACAACGGCATGTGGAAGGCGCCGACGACGCAGGCCAACATGGCCACGCTGCGCGACCGCGGCGTGCATGTGGTGGGTCCGGGCAGTGGCTACCTTGCCTGCGGCGACGTGGACACGGGACGCATGAGCGAGCCCGAGGAGATCGTCGAGGCCATCTGCAAGTTGCTTGACCCTGCACCGCGCGATCTTACGGGCAAACGCATTGTCATTACCGCCGGCCCCACGCATGAGCCGATCGATCCGGTGCGCTTTATCGGCAACCGATCGTCGGGCAAGATGGGCATCGCCCTAGCGGGGGAGGCCGCACGCCGCGGTGCTACGGTCACGCTGGTGCTGGGACCGACGTCGCTCGAAATCCCGCGCGGTGTGGAGTGTGTGCGCGTGCAGACCGCCGCAGAGATGCTACAAGCTGCCCAGAGCGCCTTCCAGGCGGCCGACGCGGCCATCTGTGCCGCCGCAGTCGCCGACTACACGCCGGCGGCCCCTGCGGACCACAAGCTCAAAAAGTTCAACGAGCGTCTGGATCGAATCGAGCTCGTGGAGACGGTCGATATTCTGGCCGAGCTTTCGCGCCAAAAGGGCAACCGCTGCGTGATCGGCTTTGCGGCCGAGACCGATAACGTCGTGGAGTACGCGAAACGCAAATTGGCGCGCAAAGGGTGCGATGCCATTATCGCCAACGACGTCTCGCGCGCCGATTCGGGTTTTGGAACCGATACCAACAAGGCGTGGATTGTGAGCACAACGGGCGTGCAGGAACTTCCCGTACTCACAAAACCCCAGCTCGCAGATACAATTTTGGACTTGCTTCAAAATTCTTAAAAAAGTTCTTGCACAAGGCTAAAGTTTCGGGTTAATATACTCCCTGTTGCGAGCGAGAGCAGTGCAACAAACAAAAGCTTCGGGACGTGGCGCAGCTTGGTAGCGCACTTGACTGGGGGTCAAGGGGTCGCTGGTTCGAATCCAGTCGTCCCGACCAGAA
>CABUQK010000071.1 GCA_902493615.1 uncultured Collinsella sp. | reverse complement strand
TGGCGTTTGGCGATGAGCTTGCACGTCGCAAGATTAAGGTCGTTATCCGCCACGTGGTGGTGCCGGGCATTACCGACACGGTGGAGGAGTGCGAGGCACTCGGTCGCCTGATTGCCCCATGGCATAACGTGGTCGGTCTGGAGATGCTGCCGTATCACACCATGGGTGTCGTCAAATATGAGCAGTTGGGGATTCCCTATAAGCTTGAGGGCGTGCCCCAGATGGATACCGCGCGCATGCCCGAGTTGCGCAATGCCGTTATGACCGGCATGAAAGAGCGCCGCGCCGAACTCAAAAACGCCATCGGCTAGCGTGCCATTTTCGCTCCCCAAGGGCACTCATTGGGGACAGACTTAAATGAGCGCCCCTGGGCACCAAGTTGATTGCCAAAGAGCCCCGTCCCAAAAAGACTGGTCAAGGTTGCGGTGAGATGCGCAACAGAATCGTGCCATTTGGATAAATACGCTTGTGGTTTCTTTAAAGACACCTTAAACGCCGCTGAATATCTTTGGAAAGAAATGCCTGCTCGGTATCATGCTGCTCGTATATAAACGGTAGCAGTCAGGAGACCACGTGCGAAACATCGCATCGCGGGACGAGTATGTGCCGCAGCATGGCAGCAGATATAAGACGAAGGACACGTCTTCGTGTGGCCTTGCCGACACTCGCATCCGCGTGAGGAAGATTGCCGCCATTGGGATGCTAACGTCGGTGGTTATTATCCTCGGAATTACCGCCAAAACCTACGCATCGGAGCGAATGGCACATTCAGATGCGTCAACGGTACAGACGCAAAACAAAAAGGTCTCTGAATCTAAAGTCACCGCAAGTCAAACCCTGTCGACAGCGAACCTCAAGACGGGGCTTTCGAAGGCGGACTTTAACGATATTCCCTCAGGCGATACCGTGCAGACCTTCTCACTGGTTGATGACCAGATCCTCGCCCTGGAGGATGAGAACCTCGCCGCACTCCAGAATGCGCTTGACCAGGCGCAGGAGCTGGGCGATGTGGGCGTGGTGTTTTACGACCTGTCGAGCGGTAAGGGCGTGACGTATAACGCTGATGTCGAGGTGTACGGTGCGAGTAGCTACAAGGCACTCTATGCGTTGTACATCTGCGAATCTCTGGTCGAGACGGGCCAGGTTTCCCTCGATGACTTCCTTGGCACTTATGGTGGCTACAACATGGGTTGGCAGACGGTACGCGACTTGATCGAGGCCGCGGTCGTTTATTCAGACAACGATTCGTTTATTGCGTTACGTGCGGCGTTTGACCGTGTCGGTTACGAGGATTGGATTGTCGGTCTTGGCATCGGTTACGATACGGCACTGGATCCGATGAGTGATTTTCCGACCTACTGCCCGCGCACTTCTGCGAGGTTATGGCGTGAGATGAGCGAGTATCTGAGCATGGATACCGAGACTTCACAGTGGTTGTCGGGCCTTCTGACATCAACATCGCGCTCGTTTATTCGCGATGGCATTGCGGACGAGCAGGTTTTGGTGCGCAACAAGGCAGGCTGGATTAGCGAGGATGGTTACTATTCGACATGCGATGCAGGCCTCATCGACATCGATGGCCGTACCTATGTCATGAGCGTCATGACATCGATGCCATGGAGTGACCGTTCGAGCGAGGTTACGGCCGCGATTGCAAAGGCTCTGTTTGATACGCGAGCTGCACTGGCTTAGCGTGTTCGTTTGGCGAGGTCAAACAAAATGCTGGTACCATACCTTGGTTGAGAATTTCGTATAGGTTTGGGGAATGGTATGGCCACCATCGCGATTATCGGTGCGCTCGAAAAAGAGATCATGCAGATTAAGGAAGAGCTGAGCGACGTTTGCGAGGCACGGGAGGCGGGCTTGACCGTTGTGAGCGGTGAGCTCGACGGCCTGACAGTTGTCGCCACAACGGCGGGCATGGGCACGGTGAACGCCGCCGCTGCAACACAGCACCTCATTAGCAAGTATGCTCCGCAGGCTGTTGTGTTTTCGGGCATTGCGGGCGGTTTGAACCCCAAGCTCCATATCGACGACGTGGTCATTGGCAAACGCCTACGCTATCTGGATACCGATACCGCGCTTATCGCCGAGTCCGCACCGGGGCTCGAGGAGTTTGGCTCGACGCCCGCGCTGGTCGATATTGCCGCCGACGTGCTTGCTGGACGTGGGTTTGTTGACGCTTCGAAAAATGCAGTCGCTTCGAACGAGGGCACCAAGCAGTTCCTGGTCGGCACGATTGCCACGGGTAACCGCTTTGTGACGGGCGCCACCATGCGCAACGACGCTATCGAGGCGACGCATGCCGATTGTGTCGGCATGGAGGGCGCGGCAATTGCCCATGTCGCAACCAAAAATGGTGTCGATTGCCTGGTGTTGCGCGCTATCAGCGATAATTGTGACGAGGCGTACGATGCAATTTGCGAGCGAGAGTTCGATCTGTTCGAGTACGCGCGTGTCGCAAGTGACATTACGCTCGATATCGTCCGCCGCATTGCCGCTGCGCAATAGCGCGTCTATTTGTAAGAACCTACGACCAAGGAGTGTCCATGGCCGATTCCATTAACTACCAGCTTGCCAAGTTCGTCGCCAGCTATGGCAAGGTTTCGCAGATTCCCGAGTCCACCTGCCCCGAGGTGAGCTTTGTCGGCCGCTCCAACGTGGGCAAGTCGTCGATTATGAACAAGCTATTTGGCCGCAAGAACCTAGTCAAGGTTTCCAGTACGCCGGGCAAGACGAGCAACATCAACTTCTTTGAGGCCGATGACGTGCATTTCGTGGACCTGCCGGGTTACGGTTTCGCCCGTCGCTCCAAGGCCGAGCGCGACCGCTGGGCCGAGCTTATCGGCGACTTTTTCGACTCCGAGCGCAGCTTTAACTTGGTGGTCTCGCTGGTGGACATTCGTCACGACCCCAGCAAGCTCGATCATGACATGATCGACTACCTACAGGGCAACGAGTTCAACTTTATCGTCTGCCTCACCAAGGCCGACAAGCTCAGCCGCACCCAGCAGGCCCGCCAGGCAGCAGCCATCAAAAAGCAGCTCAACGTCCCGGCCGAGAACGTAATCATCACAAGCTCCCAGACCGGTACCGGCATCGACGAACTCAAAAAGCGCATCGCCGAGGCCTGCCTCTAATCGGGCTGCAACCCCTCAAAAGTTCTCATCTATATCACCTCAGTGATAGTTATTGGTAAACTATCACTGAGGTGATATTTTTTTGGAGGTCGATATGGAGCTTTGGCACGGGTCGGAGGTTGTTGTCGAACGTCCGTCGTTGGATAAATGCAGACAATTCAATGACTATGGGCGCGGGTTTTATTGCACGCCACATGAAGAAATGGCGATGGAATGGGCATGCCGGACTGAGTCCGATGGTATCGCGAATCGATACGAGCTCGATATGGATGGTCTTGCGGTCTTGGACTTGGAGTCCGGGGAGTTTTCAATTCTCAATTGGCTTGCGATTTTGGCTAACAATAGGGAGTTCAATGTTTCGACACCGCTGGCGCGCGAAGGACTTCGCTATCTGCTGGATAACTGTCTGATTGATATTTCTCCCTATGACGTAATTCGAGGTTATCGCGCCGACGATTCCTACTTTTCGTTTGCAAGACAGTTCGTTAACGGCATGATCTCGCTTAGGCAACTGCAACTCATTATGCGTTTGGGCGATTTGGGCATCCAATACGCTCTTATGAGTGAGCGTGCGTTTTCAGCAATCAGATTCCGCGAATGGAGGCAGGCGTTGGGATCTGAGTATTATCCCAAGCGCTTTAAGCGAGAGCAGAACGCGCGGCGCAAGTACCTGGAAACTGTGAATGGATTCGACTCTGAGGGTGTCTACATTAGGGATTTAATGACAGGGAGGATTGATTTAAATGATCCAAGAGTTAACGGATTGTGGGCCGAGTAGGACATACCCCGTCTACTACCTCGAGGATGCAATGAACAACCTCGGCGACTGCTTCGACTATGCCGTGAACGACTATGGAGCGGAAGGGTCCGAGGTCGCTGAACTCTTTTGCCTGAGCGGCGTAGCCCGTGAGTTTGAGCGTGGCAACGCATGGGTCGTATCGGGAAAATCGGGCGTTGAGCTATTCGCGCTTATCGCCGAAAGGTCGGGCTATCAGAGCGGGTCTATACCGGATCGCACCTATCGTTTTGAGAAGACGCCAGAGTATTGGACAGGCTGGATACTGGCATATCTGCAGTGGCGTTTAGGGGAGTCTTTCGAAGACCTGCTGCATGTCGTTCCGTTTGACGCACTGCGCAGTCTGTACTATCCCTGGCACGAAGCCTCGGAGGAACGCGTGGCTCGCCTCGTCTGCGATATGGCGAAAAAAGCGTCCAGGCAAACCAAACTTGCGTTAGCAAGAAAGAAGCTTAAGAAAACCCAACAAGACCTAGCATACGAATCGGGTGTGTCACTCCGCTCAATCCAAATGTACGAGCAGCGCCAGAGAAACATCAATGAAGCTTCGGTAACAAGCGTAAGAGCCATAGCAAAAGCCCTCCACTGCAACATCGAAGATCTCCTAGAGCCAGTCTTCGAATACAAAGAAACCAGCGCCGCGTAAGCCAAGCACATCTCCAAAGCCCATTTCTAGCAAGTGTCCCGCCCCAGCAAGAGCCCCTACCAACAAAAAGCAAAACTATCAGCCCGGCGCCCCTTCAAAGCGTGGGTCCCTGTAGACATCCTCAGCAAGGTAGGCACAGGGACGGTCGGGATGTTCCCTCAAAATCATTCCGCAGCGCGAAGGCCCCTTGTCCGCCGCTCCGTAGGAGCAGGACAAGGGGCCTTCATGCGCGAGGACGATTTTGAGGGAACATCCCGACCGTCCCGGACAGGTATATGAGGAGGATGTCTACAGGTACTCGATTTGAGCGCCTTCTGTGTCGCACGTCAGAATATGCGTGTCGCACTTAGGGAACTGTTCGCGCAGCTTGACCTGCAGGAACTTTGCCACGATGGTGTCGTCGGTCACCGCCATAAGGGTCGAGCCTGAACCGCTGATCCAGATGGTCTTGGCGCCGCCGTTAAGGCAGGTGTCGCGCACGGCGTTGTAGTCGGGGATGAGGCGGCGGCGATAGGGCTCCTGGATGCGGTCGTCGTTGGCGGCGGCAATCAGGTCAAGGTCGCCGGTTTCCAGGCCGCGCGTCATGCCGGCGATGCGGCCCATTTGCCATACGGCGGTGGAGAGTGGAATCTCCTGCGGCACAACCTTGCGCGCTTCGCTCGTATGCACCTCGTAGGGCGGAATCACGGTAATAAAACGCAAGCGATCGCTCACCTCGTAGCGCAGGCACTGGGGGAGCGAATCGGTCGGCGTAAAGGAGCAGACGGCGCCGCCCAGGATGGCGGGGGCGACGTTATCGGGATGGCCCTCGACCTCGGTGGCAATGCGGACGAGCTCGGCACGGTCGACGGTGTGGCCCGTCAGCGCGGCGGCCGCCATAATGCCGGCGACGACGCAGGTGGAGCTGGAACCCAGGCCGCGGGCGACGGGCACGTCGGTCTGAATGTCGATAGCAACGGGAAAAGCCGGCTCGCCCCACGCGGCCAGAGCATCGACAAAGCTCACATAGACCAGGTTATTCTCGTTTTGGAACTCCTTGGGGCAGCCCGTGATGGTGAGCTTGTCGGCGCGCTCGAAGGTGAAGTGCGAGTAGAGGCTAACGGCCATGCCGAGGGTATCGTAGCCAATGCCCAAGTTGGCGCTTGTTGCTGGGACGGTGATCTTGATCATGTGAGTCCTCCTGGCGTGCCTGGCTGTTTAGTTCGCTGCTCGGGCAGTCCTGCGCAAGACGGAAAGCACATTAAGTGCTTTCCTTTGCGTGCGGAACTCGCGACGAACTAAACAGCCAGGCACGCTATGCACGTTCGTCATCATCCCGGTAGGTATCTGATAAAAGAAGGTGCGCCGGCTTTCGCCGGCGCCTTATAAGGGGTTTAGTTGGTTGCCATCTTTTTTGCAGCCTGCTCTACGTAGTTGGCCATGTCGGCAACGTCGCAGACGTCTTCGAAGCGGACGGGCTTGGACTCGAGTTCGGCGAGCTGCGCCGGTGCGACCGTGTTGGTTGCCTGCTCGAGCACGCGCATGGCTTCAAAATCATCCTCGGGAACGTCGAGGCCCAGGGCGTCGCAGCAGGCGCGCGGGAACTTGTAGGGGCTTGCGGTCGAAAGCAGCACGCGGGCCTTGGCACCCTCGGCGGGAGCGACCTGCTCAAAGACGTGATAGCCGCAAGCAGTATGCGGATCGATCACGTAGCCGTTCGCATCCCAGCAGCTCTTGATGGCAGTGCGGACCTCGTCCTCGCTGGCCCAACCGCAGCCAAAGACGCTCTGAATCTTTGCCAGCAGGTCGGCGGGAACCTCGTAGCGACCAGTCTGTGCCAGCTGCTCCATAAGGCCGGCAACGAGTTCGCAGTCGCCATCGGACAGGAAGTAGAGCATGCGCTCAAGGTTGGAGCTGATGAGGATGTCCATCGACGGCGAGATGGTCGTGAAGAACGGGCGGTTACGGTCGTAAACGCCGGTGGTCAGGAAGTCGGCAAGCACGTTGTTCTTGTCGCTCGCCACGACGAGCTTGGCGACGGGCAGACCCATGCGCTTGGCGTAGTAGCCGGCCAAGATATCGCCAAAGTTGCCGGTCGGTACGCAGAACTCCACGGCGTCGCCGGCCTCGATGGCGCCGGCGCGCAGCAGCTGCGCATAGGCGGCAAAGTAGTAGACGACCTGCGGTACCAGGCGACCGACATTGATGGAGTTGGCGCTCGAAAGCACCGTGCCGGCGGCCTCCAGACGCTCGGCAAGCTCCTTATCGGCAAAGATGCGCTTGACGGCGCTCTGGGCGTCGTCAAAGTTACCGCGGATGCCGCAGACGGCGACGTTGTCGCCCTCCTGCGTGGACATCTGCAGGTTCTGGACGCGGCTGACCTTGCCCTCGGGATAAAAGACGGTGATGCCCGTGCCCGGGGCGTCGGCAAAGCCGGCGAGTGCGGCCTTGCCCGTGTCGCCCGACGTGGCGGTGACGATCATGATGCGCTCGGCGCCGCCGTCCTTGGCGGAAGTGCGGGCCATGAGGCGGGGGAGCATCTGCAGGGCGACGTCCTTGAAGGCGCTCGTGGGGCCGCCAAAGAGCTCCATCACATAGGTCTGAGGGGCGTCGGCGCCCGGTGCAGCGTCGAGTTTGACGAGCGGCGTAACCTCTTCACTCGCGAACGTGCCGCGGTATGCCTCGTCGACACACGCCGAAATTTCTTCGGCCGTGTAATCATTCAGTAACATTCCCAACACATCTTGAGCGATTTCAAAGTACGATTTATCTGCAAGCGAGCTGATATCGACCTGCTGGGTGCCGAGCTCGTCCGAGACAAACAAACCCCCGTCGGGAGCGATGCCGGTGCGGATTGCCACCTTACTTGAGCACGATAAAGTGCGTCCTCGTGTACTATGATAAGTTCCCATATAACACTGCTCCTCGGATGCCTTGGTCCCAATCGGTGAAACCATGGTATCAGAGCGCGCAAAACAGGTTTGCAGAGGCTTTTAGAAAGGTAACCTCAAGCCCATGATTAAGATTGCCAAGTTTGGCGGCTCGTCGGTCGCCGACGCCGAACACTTCAAGAAGATCAAGGCCATCGTCGACGCCGACCCTGCCCGCCGTTTTGTGGTGGTTTCCGCCTGCGGTCGCCGCTTTAAGGGCGACACCAAGGTGACCGACCTGCTCTACCTGGTTAACGCGCACGTTAAGTACCACGTGTCGTGCGAGGAGCTGCTCGAGGACATTGGTCAGCGCTACTTTGATATTGCTGACGAACTGGAGCTCACCTATCCCATCCGCGAGGAGTTTGCGGCCTTTGCCGAGCGCGCCCGCTCGGGCGGTTACTCTACCGAGGAGCTCGTGAGCCGTGGCGAGTACTTCACCGCTCGCCTGATGGCGGAGTACCTGGGCCTGCCGTTCCTGGACGCCGCGACGGTTGTGGCGTTCCATCATGACGGTACGCTCAGCATGAATCGCACCTCCGAGCTGGTGCAGGAGTACGGCCAGCAGGGCGGCTTTGTTATGCCCGGTTTCTACGGCGCGACGCGTGAGGGCCAGATCAAGCTGCTCGACCGTGGTGGCGGCGATATTTCCGGCTCGATCTTGGCTAAGTGCCTGGGTGCCGACCTGTACGAGAACTGGACCGACGTCTCGGGCTTCTATTCTGCCGATCCTCGCATTGTGCCCGAGGCTCAGCCCATTGCGCGCGTTACCTACGAGGAGCTGCGCGAACTTTCGTACATGGGTGCAAGCGTCCTGCACGAGGAGGCCGTGTTCCCCGTGCGCGAGGCGGGTATTCCGCTGGTTATCAAGAACACCAATGCGCCGCAGGACCCCGGCACCATCATTAGCGAGACGGCTGATGAGGGTGAGGCAGAGCCCATCATTACCGGCGTGACCGGCAAGCGCGGCTTTGTCGCCATCAACGTTGCCCGCGACCGCACCAAGCCCCGTGTTGGCTTTATGCGCCGCGCGCTTTCGGTCTTCGAGCGCTATGACGTTTCCGTCGAGCACATGCCCACCGGTGTCGACCGCTTTGGCTCCGTGGTGCAGGAGCAGGACGTGCACGACTCGCTGTACTCGCTCGTGGGCGACATTCAGCAGGAGGTCGAGCCGCTCGAGATCGAGGTTGTCGAGGGCCTGGCGCTTATCGCGACCGTCGGCCGTAACCTGCGTGGCCGCGCAGGTATCTCGGGCCATCTGTTTGGCATGCTTGGCCAGGCCGGCGTGAGCGTGCGCATGATTTCGCAGAGCTGCGACGAGATCAACATCATTATCGGTGTCGAGGAGAAGGACTTCGATCTGGCGATCCAGACCATCTACCGTGCCTTTTCCGACGAAAACGGCATTGTGAAGGTCTCCGACCTGGAGGCTCCCGCGCCGGTCGATCCCGCCCTGTTAGCACTCCACAAGTAGCGACTGTCTCGGTAGATTGTTGGGGCACGCGCCAAAAATCTACGGCGGGGCGTTTCGTTTCGGTTTCGTTTCGACGGGGCGGGTTTCGTGCCTGCCCCGTTCTTGTATACACTGGCAACAATAATCGGCCTGCTCGGCGTGCGGGCAAAAGCCAAAACCTTTAAAGGGGGAAGCATGAAACAGTACACGGTTGCTATTTTGGGCGCGACGGGAGCCGTGGGCACCCAGATGCTCGAGTGCCTCAACGAGCAGGAGTTCCCGGTCGGCAAGCTCAAGCTGTTGGCAAGTGCACGCTCCGCGGGCAAGACCGTTGAGTTCCGCGGCGAGCAGATCGTGATCGAAGAGGCTTGCCCCGAGGCCTTTGAGGGCTGTGATATTGTGCTCGGAGCCGCCGGCGACGATATCGCGAAGGAGCTACTGCCCGAGGCCGTCAAGCGCGGTGCCGTCGTGGTCGACAACAGCCACGCCTTCCGCATGGATCCCGAGGTGCCGCTGGTCGTGCCCGAGATCAATGCCGACGATATCAAGTGGCATCACGGCCTTATCGCCAACCCCAACTGCGCGACCATTATCGGCCTGGTTCCCACGTGGCCGCTGCATCAGCTCGCCGGCGTGAAGCGCATGATCGTTTCGACGTATCAGGCGGCTTCGGGTGCCGGCGCTCCCGGTATGGCCGAGCTCGAGGCTCAGCTGGCCGCCCTGGGCCGCGGCGAGGAGATTCCCGAGCCGCGCGCGTTTGCCGCCCAGCTGGCGAGCAACCTGATTCCGCAGATTGGCGGCGTCAAGGAGGAGGGCTTTACCTCCGAGGAGATGAAGCTGCAAAACGAGGGCCGCAAGATCATGCACCTGCCCGAGCTGCGCGTGAACTGCACCTGCGTGCGCGTGCCCGTGCTGCGTTCGCACTCCGAGAGCATTACGCTCGAGTTTGAGCGCGATATTACGGTCGAGGAGGCCCGTGCCGCGCTGGCTTCCGCTCCCGGCGTCAAGCTGGTTGACGATATGGCTGCCGAGGATGC
>CABUQK010000070.1 GCA_902493615.1 uncultured Collinsella sp. | reverse complement strand
CGGGTGCCCTACCGGGAGTAGCCCCGACGGTTGACAAAACTATAGGAACACCCAATGACTAGGCGAGGCCGGCCATGATGGTCCGGGCGACGCCGTCGTGGTCGTTGTCGTATTCGGTGATGGCGTCGGCGGCCTCGCGGTCCTCGGGTTCGCCGTTGATCATGGCCATGCCGTGGCCCGCTGCCTGTAGCATGGGGATGTCGTTGATGTTGTCGCCGAACGCCCAAGCGTCGGCGAGACGCTCGCCCAGGTGCTCGCATAGCCACGTGAGGGCCGTTCCCTTGGTGGCGCCCTCGCCCATGACCTCGATATTCATGGCGTACGAACGCGTGACCTCAATGCCTCCGAGCGTGTCGAGCTCCAACGCGATGGCGTCGCGATCGGCCGGGTCGTGCCAGTACATGGCGATGCGTTCGAGCGTCTCGACCTCGTCGATCTTGCTGTCGATATCCATGTCGATCGGTGTTCGTGTGCGCTTGAGCGAAGCCGCGATGTGGGGGTCGCCGCCGCAGAATTCGTCCAGGCGCGTGTAGAGCGAGCGGGGGAGGAAGCACTGGCCGTCGGCGAAGATATCGAAGGTCACATCGTGGCCGGCGGCGATGCGATGGATGCGATGGGCGATGCCACGGTCGAGCGGTCGGCTCAAGATACGTGTGGCGCGTGAGGCATCGGTAGGCACATCTTCGTCGAGCTGCCAGACGCTGGCGCCATTGGCGCAGACGGCATAGTGCACGGCGGGATGGGCGAGGATGGGCTCAAAGATGCCCGACAGCGGACGTCCCGTGCAGGGCACAAATTCAATTCCGCGTCGAGCGAGCTCGTCGAGCATCGCCCAGGTGGCATCGCTCATCTGCTTATCGCTCGTCAACAGCGTTCCGTCCATATCGGAAAAAACAATCATTTGATGCAGCCCTTTCTGCTGGTATAAAAAGCGTGGCCGAGGGCGGGGATGCCCTGGCCACGCTCGAGTTCTATAACGGTCCGCGTCCTAGCGGTCGGCGAGCGGCTTGTACTCCAGCGGCTCGATCACCGGACGATAGGCCGGGCGAATAATACGGTGCGCGCAGAAGAGCTCTTCCATGCGGTGTGCCGACCAGCCGGCCATGCGGGCGACGGCGAACAACGGCGTAAAGAGCGTCTCGGGCACGCCGAGCATCTTGTAGATAAAGCCCGTGTACAGGTCGATGTTGGCGCAGATGGGCTTGGTCATGCCGTGGTCGCGCATCACCTGCGGTGCCAGGCGCTCGATGCGCTCGATCAGAGCGAATTCCTCGCCCAGATCTTTCTTGGCAGCGAGCGAACGTGCGTAGTGGCGGCAGACCTCGGCGCGCGGGTCGCTCAGGGTGTAGACGGCGTGGCCCATACCGTAGATGAGACCCGTGCCGTCGAAGGCCTGCTTGTCGAGAATCTTGCCCAGGTAGGCCGCAACCTCGTCCTCGTCCTCCCAATTGGAGACATGCGCACGGATGTCCTCGTGCATAGACACGACCTTGGCATTGGCACCGCCGTGGCGCGGGCCCTTGAGCGAGCCGATAGCCGCGGCGTAGGCGGAATACGGGTCGGTGGCCGAAGACGACAGCACGCGGCAAGCGAAGGTGGAGTTGTTGCCGCCGCCGTGCTCGGCATGCAGCATGAGCATAACGTCGAGCAGCATCGCCTCATCGCGGGTGAACGCCATGCCGCTGCGCAGGACCTGTAGGATGGTCTCGGCGGTGGAGAGACCGGGCGTGGGGTGCGGCACGTGAACCTCGGAGCCGCGAAGCTTGGCGACCGAGGCCATGTGTGCGAAGGCGGCGATGCGCGGGAGACGTGCGAGCATGGAAATGGCGACGTCGATTTCGTGCTCGGGCGTGATCACGTCTGGTTCGGCATCGAAGGCGTAGAGCAACAGTACGGCGCGCTGGAGCACGTTCATGATGCTCGACGACACCGTGGTCATAGGGAACGCTTTAACGTACTCGTCGCTCAGATGTCTAAAGGCGCCCAGGCGCTCGCAAAAGCCGTCGAGCTCTTCCTTGTTGGGCAGCGAACCCGTGATAAGCAGATAGGCGACTTCCTCGTAGCCGTAGCGGTTCTCGGCCTGGGCGTTGTTGACCAGATCCTCGATGCTGTAGCCACGAAGCGTGAGCTTGCCCTGATCGGGCACGACTTTGCCGTCGACCTTGTTGTAGCCGTGCACATCCGAGATACGAGTGAGACCCGCGACCACGCCCGAGCCATCGGCATTGCGCAGGCCGCGCTTGACGTTGTGCTCTACGAACAGGTCCTCGTCGTACGGGGCGGTCGGCAGGCCGTGGTAGAGGTTTTCGCTTTCGGGCGAAATCTGACGGCTCGCCTCGTAATCCAGAACCAGGCGGCTCAGGTGATCGTCGAAGCGGTAGTAGATTTTCTTGGCGTCGTAGGCCATGCGCGCTCCTCTCCGGTCCGCTTTGGGGCCGCGCGCTTGGACGATATGACGTCAAGCTGCCCCGAGCGGCTTGCTCGCTACAGGCGGTACATAAAGTTAAAGACGTCCTCGCGCTGGATGGACACGTTGACGCCCGAAAGCTCGCCGGCCTCTGCCAGCGCCTTCTGCAGCTCGGCGAAGTCGAGCTTGGACTCGGCGGTGTCGGCCAGCATGGTCATGGTGAAGATGTCCTCGATAATGGACTGTGTGATGTCGCGGATGTCGACGTTGGCCTCGCCCAGAACGCGGGTGACGCCGGCGACGATGCCGGGGCGGTTCTTGCCAAGGACGGTGATGACGATGCGGGAGGACGAGATCTCGGCCATGGGAAACCCTTTCGCGTGGTTGCGGCGCGCGCGGGGCGCTCCGCTACGGTACAGTGTTCATCATTGTACCTGTCTGGCGCCAAAAGGGGTGTGCTTACTGCGGCGTTACACGTCTGCAACATGGGAGAAGGGGCAACAGGGTGCGTGTCCGCTGCGGTTGGTCACGCCGCGTTGCACAAAGACCGTGAAGCTTTTGTGGGACGCGCGGCGCCGTGGTACCATAGCCGAGTTTGTTGTCTTGGTCGGAAACCAAGACGCCTTATGCGCTGATCGGTAACCAGCGCCTGACCAATAAGGAGTCCTACCATGAAGCAGGGTATCCATCCCCAGTATGTCGAGTGCACGGTGACGTGCTCCTGCGGCAACACCTTCAAGACGCACGCTACCGTGTCCGAGATGAAGGTCGAGCTTTGCAACGAGTGCCACCCGTTCTACACCGGCCAGCAGAAGTTCGTCGACACCGGTGGACGCGTCCAGCGCTTCGCCGACAAGTTCGGTGGCGCCGCTGCCGCCCAGCTCAAGAAGGCTGAGGAGGCCAAGGCTGCCAAGGCCGCCAAGGCTGCTGAGGCCGAGGCTGCTCGCAAGGCCGCCGCTGAGGCTAAGGCTGCCGAGAAGGCTAAGCGTGCCGCTAAGTTCGCCGAGGAGGCTGCCAAGCAGGCCGCCGAGGCTCCCGCAGAGGCTCCCGTCGAGGAGGCCGCTGCCGAGGCCGAGACCACCGAGGCTGCTGAGTAAATAGCTCGCCGCGGAATCGCTCGCATTCATGGCATGAGGGCCGTGCATCCGTTTGGGTGCGCGGCCCTTTTCTATTTATTGGTGCAAACTAACCTGTCCCCATGGCACCAGATTGGTGCGAAGGAGACAGGTTGGTTTGCACCAAATGGCAGAGAGACGGCGTTTGCTCAGATAAAACCTGCCAAAATTAACCTGTCCCATTGTGGCAGGTTGGTCATAGTTATTACGTGGCGGTCGAGGTCGACCGTATAGGCCGCGCCTTGTTTGGCTAAAGTACAATCATCTGTGTTTAACACGCCCGCAGCTGCACGGCGTGGGCGATGGCCAAAAAGGAAAACCACATGGGATTCATGTCAAAGCTGCTGTCCTTTGGATCCGATAAGGATCTTAAGCGCTACTACAAGATCGTCGACCAGATCAACGGTCTTGAGCCCCAGTTTGAGAAGATGACCGAGGAGGAACTCCGCGGCCAGACCGATAAGTTCCGCGAGCGTTACGCCAACGGCGAGTCGCTCGACGACATGCTTCCCGAGGCCTTTGCCACCGTGCGTGAGGCTTCTAAGCGCACCATGGGTATGCGCCACTTTGACGTACAGCTCATTGGCGCCATGGCACTGCACGAGGGCCACATCGCCGAGATGAAGACCGGCGAAGGTAAGACCCTTGTTTCCACCTTGGCTGGCTACCTCAACGCTATTGCCGGCAAGGGCGTGCACGTCGTTACTGTCAATGATTACCTTGCCAAGCGCGACTCCGAATGGATGGGCCGCATCTATAAGTACCTGGGCATGACCGTCGGTCTGCTCCAGAACAACATGCCGCTCGAGCTCAAGCGCCCGGCCTACCAGGCCGACGTCACCTACGGCACCAACTCCGAGTTCGGCTTTGATTACCTGCGCGACAACATGGTTACCCGTCCCGAGCAGCGCGTGCAGCGCGGTCACAACTACGCCATCGTCGACGAGGTTGACTCCATCCTGATCGATGAGGCTCGCACCCCGCTGATCATCTCGGGCGCTGGCACCAAGTCCGCCAGTACCTACAAGGACTTCGCGCGTGCCGTGCGTGGCCTTGAGCGCGGCGAGGACGTGTCGCACGACATGCTTACCGCCACCGAGGACGTTGAACCCACGGGCGACTACGTCATGGACGAGGCCAAGCACACCATCGCCGCCACCGAGCGCGGTCTTAAGAAGATTGAGCGCCGCCTGGGTATCGATGACATCTATGCCGATCTCTCGGGCCAGCTGGTCAACCACCTGCAGCAGGCGCTGAAGGCCCAGTACATGTTCCACCGCGACAAGCAGTATGTTGTCACTAACGGCGAGGTCAAGATCGTCGACGAGTTCACCGGCCGCATTATGGAAGGCCGCCGTTACTCCGAGGGCCTGCACCAGGCCATCGAGGCCAAAGAGGGCGTGCTCGTACGCGAGGAGAACCAGACGCTGGCCACTATCACCTTGCAGAACTACTTCCGTCTGTATGACAAGCTTTCCGGCATGACCGGTACGGCACTCACCGAGGATGCTGAGTTCCGCGAGATCTACAAGCTGCCCGTCGAGGTCATCCCCTCCAACAAACCCGTTCAGCGTGTTGACCACGAGGACCTGGTGTACCGTACCATTCAGGCCAAGTACAACGCCGTCGCCGACGATGTCGAGCAGCGTCACGCCAAGGGCCAGCCGGTCCTGGTGGGCACCGTCTCCATCGAGAGCTCCGAGAAGCTGTCCGCCGCCCTAACCAAGCGCGGCATCGCACACGAGGTCCTCAACGCTAAACATCACGAGCGCGAGGCTCATATCGTTGCCCAGGCCGGACGCTACGGCGCCGTGACTATCGCCACCAACATGGCCGGTCGTGGTACCGACATCCTGCTGGGCGGCAACCCCGACGAGCTGGTGCGCGAGCGCCTTGAGTACGAGGGCCTGACCATGGAGGACGTGACGCCCGAGCGGCTCGAGCAGTTTAACGCCGAGGCCAAGGAGACCTGCAAGGCCGAGCGCGAGCGCGTGCTCGCCGCCGGCGGCCTGACCGTTATCGGCACCGAGCGCCACGAGTCCCGTCGTATCGACAACCAGCTGCGCGGCCGCTCCGGCCGTCAGGGCGATCCGGGCGAGACCCAGTTCTACCTGTCGCTCGAGGACGACCTCATGCGCCTGTTCGGTGGCGACAAGATGGACCGCGTCTCCAAGATGATGGTCACGGCCGACATGGGCGACGACATGCCCATCCAGCACAAGATCATCTCCAAGGCCGTTGAGAGCGCCCAGCACAAGGTCGAGAGCATCAACTTCTCCATGCGCAAGAGCGTCCTTGAGTACGACGACGTCATGAACAAGCAGCGCCAGGTCATCTACGCTGAGCGCAATAAGATTCTGGACGGCAAGGACCTGACCGACCACATCACCGAGGTCATGCACGACACCGTGTACCGCTGCGTGCAGGAGTTCTGCACCAAGGACAGTCACGATGGCGAGCGCGACCTGAAAGGCCTGCGCAAGTGGGTTGTGGAGCTCACCGGCCACATCGATACGCCGAAGTTCCCCGACGAGGATTATGAGGCCCTGGCTGCCGATGTCCTGGCTTACGTAGAGAAGTGCTACAACATGAAGGCCGAGCGTTTGGGCGAGGACCTGATGCGCGAGCTCAACACCCAGGTCATGCTGCGCGTCATCGATACCCGCTGGATGAGCTACCTGCAGGAGATGGACTATCTCAAGACCGGCATCGGCCTGCGCGGCTTTGGCCAGCGCGACCCGCTGGTCGAGTACAAGACCGAGGCCTACGGCGCGTTCCAGATGCTCGTCGACACCATGTACGAGGATTACCTGCGCACGGTTCTGCGCATCGAGATCAAGGCTGCCCCGCGTGCCGTGGAGCACAAGGAGGAGCCCGCGCTCGAGGGTGCGCACTTCTCCGGTCCTGCCGAGGTCGATGGTGACAACGGCGACTCGGTGTTGCGCAAGCAGGCGCAGGTGCAGGCCCGCACGGCTGTTCAAGGCGGACCGGCTGCCGTCAACAACGGTGGCAAGGTGACCACCTATCGCAAGTCCGAGAGCGACGATCCGTACGTCAACGTGGGCCGCAACGACCCGTGCCCCTGCGGTAGCGGCAAGAAGTTTAAGTACTGCCACGGCAGGAATCGTTAATGGCTGAGGCTTTAGAGGTAACGCCCGCCGAGCTGGACGCGTTTGCGGACCGGCTCGGCGAGGTCGAGTCGTATCTCCACTTGGACGAGAAGCGTACCCGCGTGACCGAGCTCGAGGCCAAAAGCGTGGCCCCCGGCTTTTGGGATGACGCCGACGCCGCCCGTGCCACCATGGAGGAAATCGCGCGCACCAAGGAAGATATCGCTGCCGTGGACACCGCGCGCGGCGAGCTTTCCGATGCCCGCGCCGCGCTGGAGCTTGCCGAGGAGATGGGGGATGACCCCGACGCCGCCGCCCTTCGCGAGGAGGCTACAGTCACGGCTGAGCGCCTGTCCCGTGCCATCGATGAGCTTGAGCTTTCGAGCTGGTTTACCGGTGAGTTCGATCACGGCGATGCCATTGTGACCATCAAGCCCGGACAGGGTGGTCTGGAGGCCCAGGACTGGACCTTCATGCTCTTTAAGATGTACATGAAGTACTGCCAGCGTCGCGGCTGGAAGGTCACCATCAACGACTGTCCCGCGGCCGAGGTCATCGGCATCGACCGCGCGACCTTTACCGTCGAGGGCAAGGATGCATTTGGCATGCTGCGCGCCGAGGCCGGTGTCCACCGCTTGGTGCGCATTAGCCCCACCGACGACAAGAAGCGCCGCCAGACCACGTTTGCCGGCGTTGAGGTCATCCCCGTGCTTCCCGATGATATCGACATCGAGATCAGTCCCGACGACATCCGCGTGGACGTGTACCACGCGAGCGGCCCGGGCGGTCAGGGCGTCAACACCACCGACTCCGCCGTGCGCGTGACGCATTTTCCCAGCGGCATTGTGGTTACCTGCCAAAACGAGCGCAGCCAGATCCAGAACAAGGCCGCGTGCATGCAGATCCTCAAGGCTCGCCTGTACGAGATTGAGCTCGAGAAGCGCGCCGAGGCGCTCGATGAGATTCGCGGACCCAAAACCACGATCGGTTTTGGCAACCAGATTCGCAGTTACGTGCTCTACCCGTACCAGATGGTCAAGGATTTGCGCTCGGGCGTGGAGACCAGCAATGTCGAGGCCGTTCTTGACGATGGCGACCTAGACCCGTTTGTTATTGGCTACCATCGTTGGGCCACCGGCAATGCTGACGCGGAGGACCCATCTGCCTAAACCGCTTGGTTTATGTGGGAATGGATTTAACCATCCGAACAGGGTGGTTTTGTATCCAGAACAAACCAGTCGCGGGGTGGTTTTTGCCCGGCGAATCGGTAGAATCGAATACAAGAAGAAGTTCAAAGCGCATCCGTTGGGGGTGCGCTTTTTTGAGGGAGGCAGCATGGCATATCGTCTGGACATCAAGCGCATTCTTTCGATGAACTTCTTTCACGATCTGCCCCAGATCATGTTTGGGTGCGCCTTGGCCGCCATCGCGACCGACCTGTTTTTGATTCCCAACGGCCTTGCCGCCGGTGGCGTCACAGGCCTTGCGACTATCATCCAGGCCCTCGGTGCGGCGCGAGGCGTGTCGCTTCCCGTCGGTATCCAGACCATTGTGATGAACGCCTTGCTGTTACTGGTCGTCATGCGCGAGGGCGGCATGTTCTACGTGGTGCAGACGGCGACGGGCTTTGTGCTGCTGGGCTTCTTTACCGACCTGTTCGCCCCGTTTGTAGCACCTCTGGCGCATGCGGACCTGATGCTTCCCGCTATGTGGGGCGGCATTATTACGGGCATCGGTTACGGCATGGTGCTGCGTGCCGGCGCCAACACCGGCGGCTCGGACACGATTGGCCAGATCATCTCGCGTAACACCTCGCTGCCGGTGGGCTCGACCGTTATGGCAATCGATGTTGCCGTATGCGCGGCATCGGCTCCGGTCTTCTCGCTCGAAAATGCCCTGTACGCAGGACTTTCGATGGTGATTAGCGGCTATGTGATCGATGCGGTGGTCGATGGCGGCAACAAGCGTCGTATGGTACTCATCATCTCGGACAACTTCCCCGATATCGCGGCCGACATCATGTATGGTCTGGGCCGCGGCTGCACCAAATTAAAGGCGACCGGCATGTATTCGGGCGCCGAGAAGCCGGTGATTATGGTCATCGTGAGCCGTCGCGAGCTCAATACGCTCAAGACCATTGTGCGCGAGCGCGATCCTCATGCCATCGTGACGGTTGCCGACGTTACGGAAACCTTCGGTGAGGGCTTTAAGGACATTAACGCGTAGGGTCGACCGCGTTCCATCCAAAAGACGTTCACATTGATAAACCGTTTCATCAGCGGTTCTGCCTGCTCAATTGCTCAAATAATGATAAAAAGTCTGGTAAAGCCATCAGTTTCCAGCATAATGAGGGACGTACGTGCATCGCGGCTGGGTTGGGACGACCTTCTGTGCCGTGCGCATTTTGTCTAATGAGGATGAAAGGAAGGCACAATGAGCGACGAAGAGCTCAAAAAGGTTGCCAACGAGGTAAGGAAGGGCATCGTCACCGGCGTGCACGCTGCCAAGTCCGGCCATCCGGGCGGTTCGCTCGGCGCTGCCGACATCATGACCTATCTGTACTTTGAGGAAATGAACGTCGACCCGGCCGATCCCCGCAAGGCCGACCGCGATCGCTTTGTGCTTTCCAAGGGCCACTGCGCTCCGGGCCTGTACGCCGTGCTCGCCGAGCGCGGGTTCTTCCCCAAGGAGGACCTCGAGACGCTGCGCCATATTGGCAGCCACCTGCAGGGTCATCCCAACATGAACGACACCCCGGGCGTTGACATGTCCACCGGCTCGCTCGGTCAGGGCATCTCCGCCGCCGTGGGCATGGCCGTTGCCGCCAAGCACTGGGGCGACGACTATCGCACCTACGCCCTGCTGGGCGATGGCGAGAGCGAGGAGGGCCAGGTCTGGGAGGCCGCTATGTTTGCCGGCAACCAGCAGCTCGACAATCTCTGCGTGATCGTCGACCACAACGGCCTGCAGATCGACGGTCCCGTCGAGGAGGTCAACGACCCCATGCCGCTCGCCGACAAGTTCCGTGCCTTTAAGTTCCACGTGGTGGAGCTTGCCGACGGCAACGATTTCGATCAGATCCGCGCCGCCTTTGCCGAGGCCCGCGCCACCAAGGGGCAGCCGACCGCCATTATCGCCGAGACCCTGAAGGGCAAGGGCGTGTCCTTTATGGAGAACCAGGTTGGTTGGCACGGCAAAGCCCCCAACGATGAACAGTTTGAGCAGGCCATGGCAGAGCTCACGGCCGCCGGAGAGGAGCTCTAGGATGGCAGACGTCAAGAAAATCGCCACGCGTGTAAGCTACGGCGAGGCCCTCGTCGAGCTCGCCAACGAGCACGATGACTTTGTGGTCCTCGACGCCGACCTGGCCGCCGCCACGCAGACCGGTAAGTTTAAGGCCGCTTGCCCCGACCGCTTCTTCGATGTGGGCATCGCCGAGAGCAACCTGATGGGTGTTGCCGCCGGTATCGCGACCACCGGCCGCGTCGCCTTCGCGAGCAGCTTTGCCATGTTTGCCGCCGGCCGCGCCTTTGAGCAGGTCCGCAACTCCAT
>CABUQK010000069.1 GCA_902493615.1 uncultured Collinsella sp. | reverse complement strand
CTCCTCAAAGCCGTCGGCACCCGTCGAATGCAACACATAGAGGTTCTTGCGCGAAAGCAGCTCGTTTTTGAGCGAAACCACGCGCTCGTTGAGGTGCTGGGCGCCAAGTGAACCGCCAAAGACGAGTAGCAGCGTAGCGTCCTCGGGAACGCCAAGTGCCTTGCGGCCGCGAGCGCGATCGCCCTCGATTACCGAGCGACGTACGGGGTTGCCGGTCATGAGCACGTGATCAGGGTCACCTTCGCGCTCAAAGACCGAACGCGCTGCCGGCACCGAGATGCACACGCGGGCGGCGTGGGAGTTCATCATCTTGTTGGCCAGGCCCGGAACAGAGTTCTGCTCATGCAGCAGATACGGAACGCCCGCGCCCTTGCACCACCCCAGCAGCGGAACCTCGACATAGGCACCAAAACCAATGGCGGCATCGGGCTTGCCGACCTTTGAGAAATGACTGGCGAGCGCACGCTTGGCTTTGTTGACACGCCATAGCGAGGTCAGCGCCGTCCAAGGACGGGAGCGGTCGAAGCCCGTGACCGTAATGGGCACAAAATCAAACCCAGCCTCGGGGACCAGACGACCCTCGAGCTTGCGCGACTGGCCCACGAACACAACGTGGTGGCCACGGTCACGCAGCTCTTCGGCCAAGGCGAGCGCGGGGTTGATGTGCCCTGCCGTGCCGCCGGCTGCAATAGCAACGGTCATTTTATCGGTCATGGTAGTCCCTTCGTACACGCGGTCCCTGGCCGTCGGTACGCAGACGCGCCGACGGGTCTGAGTTCAAATCGATTCGATTATATCCGCCGCCCGCATTGCGAGGAGTGGGGCGCTGAGGACGACCTTGCGGCGCCGTTCGCTGACGCGGGCGGGCTGCGGGGTCGGTCGCAGAGCCATCCAGGACGGTAAAACCGTTACGCGAAGATCGCTCGCCGCGCACGTGGGGCACGCCGGCGGTACTCTCATCCATAACGGCAAAGCTCTCACGGCGGCGGTCATACTCATCGCGGCGGGCGCTCTCGTACGAAACGCGCAGGATCAACCCGGCAAGCATGAGCGACACAATAATCGACGAACCGCCGTAGCTAATAAACGGCAACGGTTTGCCCGTCATGGGAAACACGTTGAGGATGCCCAGCGCGTTAATCAAAAACTGCACTGCGAGAATGACCGCGGAGCCAGACGCCATAAGCGCGCCCCGGCGATCGGTCGCCTGCTCGGCAATGCGAAACGCCGAGTAGATCAGCATCGCAAACACCAAGAAGAACAGCACGGTTCCGACAAAACCGACTTCCTCGCCAATGATGGCCAGGATGTAGTCATTGTGCGCCTCGGGCAGATACGAGTACTTCATGGTTGAGTTGCCGATGCCACGGCCGAACAGACCGCCCGAGGCAAAGGCCATAATGGCAAGCGTGGCCTGATAGCCGTCACCATACTCGTCGGCCCAAGGGTTCAAGGCAACCTGAATACGCACCATACGGTACGGCTCTGCGACAAGCGCAATCACGATCACGAGAATGCCGAAGATTAGCACGCCGATGATAAATCTGGGGTCGAGACCCGCAAACAACGCCATGCACATGAGGGTCAACAGGATGATCAGGACAGTACCGAAATCGGGCTGGATAAAGATCAGAAAGAGCGAAATGCCCAGGTAGATGCCCATCTTGCGAAGGAATTCGTTGATGTTGCCACCGGGCGAAAAGAAGCGATCAAGCATGATGGCCGAATACGCAATGGCAAATGGCTTTAAAAACTCGGAAGGCTGGAACTGAATACCGGCGATGTTGAGCCAGCGCGTGGCGCCACGGCTGCCGCTGCCCACCAAGAACACCAGAAGCAGTAGCCCTATCATGCCGATAAGGAAGATCCTGAGCACATCCTCCCCAAACCAGCTGTCCGGCAAAACGCGCACGATGGCAATCAGCGCCAGAACACCGACCACGGCAAACGCGGCCTGTCGACCCAGAAAAAACGTCGCCGAGCCATTCTCGTGCAGCGCCTCGACCGAAGACGCCGAGTACACCATCAGCAGGCCAAAGCATACCAAGGTAAACAAGCAGGCCATGAATATCAAACGGGGGCGCATGATACGGGCGGGAACGCCGGCAATATAGCGTTCGCTAAACGACTGCCCACCGTGGCTGGAACGCGGTGTGGTGCGACGTGAGGAAGCACGGTCCGAGTCGGGCCTCCTCATACCTTGTCGGGGGCTCTCCTCTCTCACCGCAACCCCTATTCCATTTGTGATTTCGCTGTAGCGGCAAGCTGAGCCACGTAGTCCTTAAACACGCGGCCGCGCTCCTCATAGCCCGAGAACTCATCGAACGAAGAGCAGGCAGGAGAAAGTAAGATCACATCGCCACGGCTCGAAAGCGAACGGGCAACGTCCACGGCGTCGCGCAGGTCATCCGCCTGGGCGATATCCACATCGCCATCGACATCAGCCTCGTCCATAGCGGCGGTGAAGCGCTCGCGCGCATCGCCAAAGCAGACGACCGAGCGCACGTTGTCCATAACGACGCGCGCGAAGTCCGTGAGCGGCGTACCCTTATCGTGGCCGCCGAGCAGCAAGATCACGTCGTCATCGGGAAATGCCGTCAGTGCCTTCTCGACCGCATCGGTGTTGGTCGCCTTGGAATCGTTGACGTAGCGCACGCCGTCAATCTCGCCACACGGCTCCACGCGGTGCTCGAGCGGCTGGAACGAGGCCAGACCGCGGCAGACACCATCGACATCGGCACCGACTGCCAAGGCAGCCGTGGCAGCACACAGGGCATTGATAACATTGTGATGGCCCGAGATCTTGAGCTCGGATGTAGCGATGAGCGGGGTCTCGACGCCCTTCAGACGCACGATCATCTTGCCATCGCGCACAAAGGCGGCATCCTCGCCCTCAGGCTCGTCAAAGGCAACCTTGCAGATGCGACGACCCGGCGTGTAGATGTACTCATCGAACTCGTGAATGCCGGCGTCTTCGACGTCGACAACCGCCAGATCGTCATCAACCATATTGTCAAACAGTTTGATCTTGGCAAGCGCATAGTTGTTATGGCTCTTATGCCAGCCCAAGTGGTCGGGAGTGATGTTGAGCAGCACCGCCACGCGAGGATGGAGCTCGGTAGTCGTAGCAATCTGATAGCTCGAGAGCTCAGCCACAAACCACTCGTTGTGGGCTCGGCCGTCAATCTCGTTGACCGGCGGCTCGCCGATGTTGCCGACAGCAACGCTGGCCTCGCCAGCAGCCTTGAGCAGATAATCAGTCAGCGACGTGGTAGTCGTCTTGCCATTGGTACCCGTGATGGCAATCCAGTTATCGGGCGACAGGCGATAGGCAAACTCGGGCTCACCCATAATCTGGGCGGCATGCTCGCGCCCGGCCTTAAAGAAGCCCGAGAACTCCGAGATGCCCGGGCACGTCACGCATACGTCATAGGCGCCCTCGACCTGTTCGGTCCCATAGACAAACGACGCACCAGCAGCCTCGAGCGCACGCGTGGCGTCATTGGGCTCAGAGGTGCCGCCGCCATACACGGTAACGGCACTTACGCGCTCGGGATGTGCCAGCGCCCAGCGGGCGACATCGAGACCGGATTTGCCCTGACCCAAAACGAGCAGGCTAAAGACATCAGCAAGAGGCATGAAAGACCACTATCCCAACTGGAAGAACAAAGCAAGGCCAACGGCACCAAAGGCCGCAGCGATAATCCAAAAGCGGATGACGACCTTGGTCTCGGCCCAGCCCTTCTTTTCGAAATGATGATGGATGGGCGCCATAAGGAAGACGCGCTTGTGCGTAAAGTGGAAGTAGACAACCTGAATCATGACCGACAGGGTCTCAACGATAAACAGGCCGCCGATGATGAGGGAGACGACCTCGGTATTGGTCATGATGGACGTGCAGGCAAACGCGGCGCCCAGGGCAAGCGAGCCGGTATCGCCCATAAAGATGCTCGCCGGATAGCAGTTGAACCACAGAAAGCCCAAACAGGCACCGGCACACGCGGTGCAGAAGATGGACAGGTTCACGTCTCCGTGCAAAAACGCCATGGCAGCCATGGCGAGCATGGCAATCATCGAGGTGCCGCCAGCAAGACCATCAAGGCCATCGGTCAGGTTCACGGCATTAGAAAGACCGGCGATCATCAGCCAGCAAAAGACAATGTAGAGCCACGGGAACGAAAGGCCGCAGATGGTGGTCGAAAGAACACCGAGGTCAATCGTCAGGCCGCCGGGAAAACGAATCTCGGGGGCGACGCCGCACCAATTGACGGCGAGCACCGTAAAGGTGACACAGATAATGGTTAGGCCGATCATCTTGGCATGGGGCGTCAGACCGAGCGAGCGCCCATGCGTAACGGAGGTCAGGTCGTCGATCAGGCCCAGCACGCCGGTCGCCAGCGTGGCGAGCAGCACGAGCACGAGCTCGGTGGTGAGCTTGCCCATCAGCAGGCAGGTCAGCGAGATCGCGACGAGGATGACAACGCCACCCATGGTGGGCGTTCCCTGCTTAACCAAATGACGCTTGGGGCCGTCGGCACGAACCTGCTGGCCGATACCCTCGACCTTGAGTAGCTTGATCCACCACGGCATGAGCAGCAGCGCAATGGCAGCGGCGATGCCAAGCCCCAAAAAAGCCTGATACGTTGGATACGAGGGATTGCCGAACATGGGCTAGCACACACCTTCCACAAAGCGGTCGAGCTCAACAAAGCGGGAACCCTTGACCAGTACAACATCATGTTTTTCAAGCGCGCCGCCCATGCGGTCGAGCACCTGCTGATAATCGGAGAACACCTGGATGCGGTCCTCGTCCATGCCCATCATGCGCGCGGCATCGGCCATAAGCTGGGCCAGCTCACCACCCACGCACGCCAGCATGTCGAGCTTCTTGGCGGCGGCATAGGCGCCCACGAGCTCATGCATGCGAGGAGCCTCATCGCCCATCTCGCCCATCTCGCCCAGGATCGCCATGCGAGACCCCGTGCACGAAAGCGAGCACAGTAGATCGAGGCCAGCAGCCATGGATTCGGCACTGGCGTTATAGGAATCGTCGATGACGCGGGCACCGCTCTTGGCGCGCTTGATCTCCTGGCGGTGACCGGTGATCGTGAGGCCCCTAAAGGCAGCATCGATCTGCTCGGGCGTCACGCCCAGGCGATAGGAAACCGCGGCGGCCTTAACGGCATTAGGAACGGACTGCACGCCGGGGATGGCAAGCATGGTATCGATCGTCTCACCCTGGCCAAAATCGAGCGTAAAGACCGGACGTCCCTCGTCATCAACACGAATGTCGCGGGCACGGACCTCATCGTCGTCCGAGACGCCGGCCAGCATAACGTCGATACCAGCAGGCTGGGCGAACGTATCGCGAATGAACGGCGTAAAGTCGTCCTCACCGCCCAAAACCAGCAGCGGCAAGAAGTCGCCGGCGGCGCACATACCCTGGACAATCTCGGCCTTAGCGCGGGCGATGTTCTCGCGGCTGCCCAAAATGCCGATGTGAGAGGTACCAATCTTGCTCACGATGGCAAGGTTGGGATTGGCGGACTTGGACAGGCGCTCAATCTCGTGGAAATGGTTCATGCCCATCTCGAGCACCAGGACCTCGGTATCGGCCGGAGCGGAAAGCACCGTGAGCGGCATGCCGATCAGGTTATTGAAATTGCCCTTGGTGGCCCAGACACGATAGCGCTTGGCGAGCACGGCGGCGAGCACGTCCTTGGTCGTCGTCTTGCCGATGGAACCGGTAATGCCAACGACCAGGCAGCCAAGCTCCAGGCGATACGTGTGCGCCAAACGCAGCAGAAACTCCTCGGGATCATCGGTCAGCAGGATGGCGCACCCCTTGTCCTGCGCCAGCGAGACCAGCTCGGCCTCGGGCTCACGCGTCATCACGACGGCGCCGGCACCCGACTGGACGGCACGGGAAGCAAAATCATTGCCGTCGACGTTTTCACCGGGAAAGGCGACGAAAATCGTCCCTTCCTCGACCTGGCGCGAGTCGATAACGCACCCGCGGCATACCCGATCGGCTTCTCCCGTCACGGTTCGGGCCCCTGTTGCGGCCGCGAGGTTGTTGACGGCGATCTCTATCATTGCAGCTCCCCTGTAAACCTAATAATGCTATCGGCGTATTGTATCCCAGCGCCGCACATGCGTGGTGCAGGGCATGTGAACACCCTCATATGGGACAACAAACCACGCCCCAAAGATTGTAACCCCCTACTTCGTGTGCGGGATACCCAGCACGTCGAGCGCGTTGGCCATAATGGACTGGAACGGCACCGCAGCGGCATCTGAGCCGCTCGGCGTTCCGTCGAGCGTGATATAGCACAGCACCTTGGGCGATTGTGCCGGTGCAAAGCCCATAAAGGACGACATGTAGTTCTCCTTGAGGTAGCCGCCGTTCTCGTCGGCACGTTCGGCCGTACCGGTCTTACCCGCCACGTCATAGCCGTCAACCGCGCCGCCAACGCCCGTTCCCTCGGACACGACCGTCTGCATGCACGATGTCACCTGGGATGCGGCGTCCTCCGAAATCGCGCGCTCGCCTTCGCCCCAGTCCTTCTCGTCGCCTTTGCTGGACTTATAGAAGTGCGGTGTCATCATCACGCCGCCGTTGGCGATGCCGCCCACGGCGCGTGCGATCTCAATCGGCGAGACGGACAGCGCCTGTCCAAAGCTCATCGAGCCCAGCGTGGCGCCGTCATACTGGTCACGCTCCTTGACGATACCCAGGCTCTCGCCCGGAAAATCGACACCAGAGCTGTGACCGATGCCCCACTTGTCCACATAAGCGGCAAAGTCATCGGCACCGATCTTACGCCCCACCAGGACAAAGCCCACGTTGGACGAACGGCGCATCATCTCGCGCACATCCATGGTCATGGCGTAGTCGCGCTTGTCGGCATCGGTGACGGTATCGTCGCCCACCTTGATGCTCGCCGGCACCTCAAACGACGTACTCGATCGCACGACGCCCAAGTCGAAGCCGGCGCCCGCCACGAGCGTCTTAAAGACCGAGCCGGGCTCGTAGGCGTCGGTGACCAGGCGCAAGTTCATATCCTCGGTCTTGGCGTTTTCCAGATTGGTCTGGTCGTAAGTCGGATACGAGCAGGCTGCCAAGATCTCGCCTGTCGTAGGATCGGTGACCAGCGCCGAGCCGTTCTTGGCCTTAGTCTTCTCAACTGCCTCTGCCAGGGCATCCTCGGCCGCACGCTGGATATTGACGTCGAGCGTCGTCACGATATCAACGCCGTCGACCGCAGCCACCTTTTTATAGGCACCGCCCGCGATATAGCTGCCGTCCCTCGCGCGCTCGCGTACGAGAGAACCGTTCGTGCCGGTCAGAAGCTTGTTGTATTGCTTTTCGAGACCCGTCAAGCCATCGTTGTCCACATTCACTACACCCAGCACCTGCGATGCCAGATTGCCGTATGGATATACGCGCTTCATGGCCTGCTCAAAAAGCACACCGGGCAGGTTCTTCTTCTCCAGCGTCGCAGCATCGTCTTCGTCCACCTGGCGCTTGATATACACCCAGGTTCCATCGGACTCAACGAGCTTGCGGCAGGTCTTTTTATCGATTCCAGTTGCCTTGACCAGCGCCGACACCGTCTTGTCAACGTCCTCGACAAGCTGCGGGTTCACGGCGATGTTGCGACATTCGACCGACGACGCCAGCACGTTACCGTTGCGGTCGTAGATGGTGCCACGTTTGGCATAGAGGGTCTGCGCAAGCAGGCGACGCGCATCGGCACGCTCGCGCAGTTTATCGGCTTCGACAACCTGATAGTCGGCAAGGCGAAAGACGCCCAAGCCCAAGCCAAGCCCAATGAATCCCATGACGGCTTTGCGGCGAGGCAGAGGCGTGCCTGTGAGCCATTCGGTCGGCGAACTCTTGCGCGACCTGGTGTTATGCACTTGAGGGCCGCCCGAGCCGCGAAGTCGCGACGCCGGGTCGTTGCCACGGGACCGCCCGGCGTTGTAAGATTGCCGACCCGTTCCTTGATAACCAGAACGTCCCCGCGACGAGGGACGTCCAGAACCGCGGCCCCTATCGGAACCGCGGCGATAGTCATTTGTCATACTCAGCTACCGTCTTGCTACTGAGCGGTCGCGGTCGCGTTGGCGCCCGCGGCTGCATCCTGCGAAAAGTCAAGTGTAACGCTCTCGCTGGGCTCCACCATGCCATAAGCGCCCGCAAGGTCGCGAATGCGCGTGTCGGCGCCATAGACCGAATGCATGACCTCCAGGTCGGAGCTCTCATCGGTCGCCTTTTCGAGCGTGTTGGTAAGCTCGGCGTTGCTGTTGAGCACCTGGGCCGTAACGCCGGCGAGCGCCACGCGGGCGACGCCGATCGTCATGAAGATAGCCGCAATGATGCAAAACGTTTTAAGAACGCTCATGAAAACCGGGCTTACCGCCTGGTTTGCCTGACGGCCCGCGCCCGTGTAGACATCAAAGCGCGGCGTGCGCTGCTCACGGGGAGCAACGGGGGCCTGCGGCGTCTCACGATAGGCGGGCATGGCGTTCATATCATAGGCGAGTGCTGCGCTTGAAGTGTTGTAGCCCATGATATGCCGCCTCCCATCCCGAGTACGTTGGTAGTGTGTTTAAGCTTCGTTTATGGTGCGAGCGGGAGGTCCAATATCGCGCGGTCGCGCCTACAGACGCTGCGCCACGCGGATTTTGGCTGATCTCGCCCGAGGGTTGCGCTCAACCTCATCAGGCTGGGCAACCAGGGGTTTGCGGGTGATGACCTTGAGTATCGGCACGTTGCCGCACACGCACACCGGAATCTCCGGCGGACACGTGCACCCCTGGCTCATCTCCTTAAAGTGGTTCTTTACGATACGGTCCTCGAGCGAGTGATACGAGATGACGCAGATACGTCCGCCCGGGTTGAGCCACCTGGTGGCGGCATCAAGCCCTCGTTCGAGCACATCGAGCTCGTGATTGACCTCGATGCGAATGGCCTGGAAACTTTTCTTGGCCGGGTGTCCACCATGCCGACGAGCGGCAGCCGGGATACCCGCCTTGATGATCTCGACAAATTGGCCGGTGGTTTCGATCGGTTCTTGCTCGCGGCGGCGCACGATCTCGCGCGCGATCTGCGAGGCGAACTTCTCTTCGCCGTAGACGCGTAGAATCCGGGCGAGGTCGTGTTCGTTATAGGTGTTGATGACCTCAGCTGCGTTTAAGGTGTTATTACCCGGATCCATCCGCATGTCCAATGGGGCGTCCTCGTTATACGAAAAGCCCCTGCCAGGGATATCGAGTTGCGGCGACGAAACGCCCAAATCGAACAGGAAGCCATCGACCCCGGGCACCTCGGCCGAGCAAAGTAGCTCGTCCAAGTCGCCGAAGTTGCCCTTCAGCAGCTGGTGCGGAACGCCGGGAACCTCGCGGTCCAGACGGGCGCCAGCGGCCTCGAGGGCCATGTCGTCCTGATCGACGCCGAGCAAAAGGCCCGTCTCCCCCACCTGCGCGGCCATCTTTACCGAATGGCCGGCACCGCCAAGGGTGCAATCGCAGACAACGGAGCCGCTCTTTAGCCGCAGCGACTCAAGCACTTCGCCGAGCATGACAGGTTCATGCCGATATTCTTGTGTCAAGATCCCACGCTCCATCCGTTACCCGTGCCTTGCCCTTACGAGAAGAAGAGGTCCAGCAGGGCCTCATCGTCATCGTCCTCATCGGCCGCGGCGCGATCCCAAACCTCAAGGTGGTCGTAGTTGCCCACAACCGTGACCTCGCGGTCGAGGTTCGCCTGCTTGCGGAGAGACTCGGAAAGACCGATACGACCGGCGCTGTCCACGTCCATCGACGTGGTGCGCTTGTTGATCGCCCTCATGAGCTTCTGGTCATTAATGTCACGCGGGTTAAAACCCTCGTGGCCCTCACGACCCGCGAAGAGTCCTTCGACCCACTTATCGAAGGCCTCGGCAGAGAACACGTACAGAGCATCGACATCCAGGGCTTTGAACACGCGAACGTGCTCTCCAAGCTCCTCGCGAAGGGGTGCAGGCAGGGACAGACGACCTTTTGCATCGAGATTGCGCTCGTATGCACCAGTCATTCCCATGTGCGCCCTCCCCTCGGTTACTCAGATGGCACGTACGCGGGGAACCACCCCGCCTGTCGACGTCATCAATAATATGGGGAACCGCCCCATTTTTCAACATCTTTCCCCACCCCTT
>CABUQK010000068.1 GCA_902493615.1 uncultured Collinsella sp. | reverse complement strand
GGCCTTTATGCGCGATGGCAACGTGGTGTGGAACTTTATCACCGACACGGGTCTCATCACAGGATCGAAGGCCTGCCTGCGCCTGCTGGGCGTGGCGTTACCACTCATCCTCATGCTCATGGTGACCAAGCTCAACGACCTTGCCAACGCCTGCGTCGAGGTGCTGCACGCGCCGTATCGCTATGCTTTCACTTTTACCACGGCGCTGCGCTTCGTGCCGGTGTTTGGTCAAGAGATGAACGCCATCATGGAGGCGCAGACCGCACGCGGCGTCGAGTACGACACCAAGAACCCCATCAAGAAGCTTAAGCTCATGCTGCCACTGTGCGTGCCGCTGCTCATCTCGAGCGTGGGCAAGACCGATGCCACAGCCTTGGCGGCAGAACAGCGCGGCTTCTATCTGCGTACGCGCGCCAGCTCGTACAAGCGCTACCCCATCAAGGGCCTGGACATCGCCGTGCTCATCGTCAGCATCGCCCTCATCGTCATCGGCTTCCTGTTCTAGTTCACCACCGACAGCAACCGCCCCAACGCAAAAGGCTTCGGCTCGCACCAAACGAGCCGAGGCCTTTACTGTTTCACCAGATAAAACCTACCAAAATAAACCTGTCCCTTTTTGGCAGGTCGGAAGCTAGAGGCGGTAGGGGGCGCCGCTGCGGATGATGGATTCGCGCACCAGGACATCCATGGCGTCGAGGGTGATCTCGGGCATCTCTCGGTACTTCTGCAGCACCGAGAGCTCGGTGCAGGCCAGAATGACGCGGTCGCAGCCGCTACGGGCGAACTCCCACATCACGCGGTCGAACTTATCCATATCGGGCTCACGTCCGGCCTTCACATCATCGTAGATAAGCGACATCACATCGTTCTGACGTTTCTCGCTGGGATAGACAACCTCGACACCCGCGGCCTCGCATTCGCGGCCGTAGACGCCCGCGCCCACGGTGCCATCGGTTCCCATGATGCCGATCTTATGCACCGGCTCGGCCGGCATACTCAGGTTGGGGTCGAACTCGCACTCCCCCATCACCGCACCGGCCAGAGCATAGCGCACCGACTCACGCGGCATGTGGATAATCGGCACCTTCGTAAACGACTGGATCTGGTCATAGAAGTAGTGTGACGTGTTGCAGGGAATGGCAATGTGTGCACAGCCCAGCGACTCGAGTGCCTGGGCGCACTCTTTCATGGTCGCCAGCAGTTTGGCATGCTCGCCGGTCTTAATGGCCAGCGTGCGGTCGGGCATGGTCGACTTGGAAAGTACCACCATGTCGATATGCTCCTGATCACAGGTAGCAGCCGTATGACGCACCACCTGGTCGTAGTAATACGACGTGGCCTCGGCGCCCATGCCGCCGATAACTCCCAGCTTTTCCATCGCCGCCTCCTTGGTGACGCTTGCGCAATTGCGCGTATCATACCCGCGCCCGCCCGATGCAAACCGGACGGGCGCCGCGCTCATCTACTTGTAATACGTCTTGAACAGCTTAAAGTGGCGCAGCTTGGTGTGCCACATGCGCAGCCAGCGGTTAAAGACAAAGTCGCCCTTCATAAACGAAGGGTCGGCGCCCTTGCCCTCCTTGTCCAGGCGATGCACCTTAGCGCGCAGCTCGGGATCCTTGACGTACTTGTCGACGACGCCCATGGGGACGACCATCCACAGGGCCTCGTCCTGCGCCGTCACAAACTCCGGCTCAAACGGGCGGTTGAGCACATACTCGTCCACCACATACTTGGCAACGTTAAAGCCGCTGTTGGTAACGTAGTAGTTGCTGCGACCCTGGCGCGTGTTGAAATCGAAGAACTTAAACGAGCCATCGCGCTCGTCGTACTTAACGTCAAAGTTGGAATAGCCCACAAAGTGAAGGTCCTCGAGCAACTTGCGCACGCCGCCCATGAGCTCGTCGTTGGGCTCGGTAATGATACAGGCATGGTTGCCGACACCGTGGGGCTGATGCTCCTCGAGCAGCACATGGCCCAGGCACATCATGCGGACCTTACCGTTGCGGTCGGAATAGCTGGTGAGCACGCGCATGTACTCGTCGTTGCCGGGCACGCGATCCTGCAAGATCAGATCGTCGGTGTAGCCGCTGGCATACGAATCGCGAATGACCTGTTCCAGCTCGGCGCGGTCGGCAATCTCATAGGCCTTCTTCTGGCCCTCGAACTCATGCTGCCACCACATGATGCCGTCAGAAGGCTTCAGAATCATCGGGTAAGGAAAATCGATCTGGTCGAGCACTTCGGCAGGCGCCTCACCCTGAGCATTGAGCATCGCCTTGGTAAAGGTAAACGTGTGTGGATAGGGCACGCCATGCTTCTCGCACAGCTCGTAGAAGATCTCCTTCTTCTGACACTGCTCAAGCATGCTATAGGGAGCGTAAGGCGCGACGATGTTATCCGCCAACTCATGGGCATCCTTGGCCTGAGCCACGAGGGCAACATAGTTATCGCCACAGCCCACAAGGACAATCGTCTTATCGGCATGCGCTTGGGCAATGCCGTTGACGGTTTTGAGCATCACGGGCATGGTATCGATATCCACGTTGGGCGTGTAGTCGATAATCTGGCTGCGGTACGCGGGACCCGTCTGGTACTTGCCAAAAACCAGACTCTTGACCTGGTACTCCTCGTAGAAGGCGCGCGCCACCGAATAGGCGTTGATGTCGCCACCAAGCAGCACGGGAATGAACTCGCGCTCTGTAAACTGCAATGCCATGGAAACTTCCTATCATGAACTGCCCACACAACGGGCGGTCTTTGCGCAACTGATTCATTCTAGCGTGCCAAGCCGCCGGCGCCCAAAGCTCCACCGTATCTATGGCAATCGACGTAATCGTCCAGCACGAAGACGGCGCTCACCGTTGTATGACAATGGGCAATGAACCTACCATTGTTGTAGGATTCATCGTATTGACATCTTCGAGCGAAAGGCGCACACGTGCCCCAAGACCATCCGACCGATAATCCCATCCTCAATGCCGCGAAGCGCGAGCTGGAGGAACGCGCACAATCGGCCGTTCCCCTACGAACGGCAAACGATGCTTACAACGGGCCTGCCCGCATCGTCTCAATCAACACGTCGGCGCACAAGGGCACGCGCAAGTCGCCCGTCGCCGATGGACACGACACCGTTATAGAGCAATTTGGCCTCGCCACCGATGCGCACGCCGGGCATTGGCACCGCCAGGTCTCTTTTTTAGCCGCGGAGTCCATCCAGACGGCGCAGGCACGCGGGCTCGACGTACACGAGGGTGACTTTGGGGAGAACTTCACAACCCGGGGCATCAACCTGCTCTCGCTCCCCTTGGGCACGCAGCTCAAGCTTGGCAGCGAGGTGCTTGTCGAAATCAGCCAAATCGGCAAGGCCTGCCACACACGCTGCGCCATCTACTATCTCGCCGGCGACTGCATCTTTCCCCACGAGGGCGTTTTCGGCGTGGTACTAAAGGGCGGAGAGGTCTACGCCGGCGACGATATCCAGGTAATCAAACTCGGCGACGGCACCTGTTCGTTCACCCCCGCCGAGGCCCTCGAAGAGATTGAGCGGGCTCGCCAGAAGGGCACGCTGTAGTTATAAAACCCCACGTTGAGATGGCTTTTACAGCCCAAAACTCCTCTCAAACAGGGCTCTGTAACGTTAAAGTTGAACTCTATGGTTTCTCAACAATTCATCATAACTGCAGGTCAAAGCCAAAGCCTCAAGTTCAACTTGACCCTTTGGGACCTTTAAGGTTCAAGTTGAGGTCGAAAGCAGTAGTAGAATACCGTTCGAACCATAACCTACGATTGATTGCAGAGGGACTGGATGCAGCATTCGAATCATCGCACCGCAGCGCTCATTGCGTCGAAGCCGGCTCGTATCATCACGAGCGCCGCGCTCGCCGTTGCGCTGACGGCCACGCCGATGCTCTCCCCCGTTGCGGCGTATGCCGCCTCGCAGGCAACGCAGGACCAGCTTTCCGCAGCCCAGCAGAAGATCGAAGCCGCTACGAGCGCCTACAACGACGCCCGCACCAAGCTCGATGACCTGCAAAAGCAGATTGACTCCAATGAGGCAAGCATCGAGGAAATCGAGGCTAAGCTTCCCGAGCAGCAGGCCAAGGCAAGCTCCGCCATGCGCGATCTGTACAAGTACCAGAAGGGCACTAACCCCATCGTGAGCTTCCTGGTCAACGCGCAGAGCCTGGGTGAGTTCATCACGACCTGCAAATACACCAACCAGATCACGAGCTCGAGCGTCGACGAGATCGAAGAGCTCAATAATATGCAAACCGAACTCGAGCAGAACAAGGCCGAGCTCCAGCAGGCCAAGTCTCAGCTTGAGGCGGAGCAGAAAAACGCCGAGGATGCGCTGGCGCAGGCCCAGCAGCTCCGCAGCGAGGCACAGGCAAAAGCCGAGCAGGAAAATGCCGCCGAGCTTGCCAAGCTTGAGGCCGATAAGGCCGCTGCCGCCGAAAAGCTCTCGGGCGAGGGCGTAAGCGGCAGCAATTCCAGCAGCCAGGCCACCAACACCAACACCACCATCGACACCACGGTGAACAACGCCAATACCGGTAGCTCCGATTACGATTCGTTCATTAATGAGTGGACGAGCCGCATCGACAATTATCTCGCCGGCTCCCCCATGGCAGGCCAGGGCTATAACTTTGCCGTCGCCGCTTGGAATACCGGTGTCGACCCCCGTTGGTCCCCCGCCATCGCCTGCATCGAGAGCACCAAGGGTGCTTATTGCGCCAATTCTTACAACGCCTGGGGCTGGAGTGCACGTGGCGGCGGTTGGCGCAGCTTTGGCAGCTGGAGCGAGGGCATCTCCGCTCACGTTGCCTATCTGGGCGCCAACTACGGCTCCACCCTTACCCCGGCAGCGGCCAAAAAGTACTGCCCGCCCACGTGGCAGGACTGGTACAACAAAGTCGCCGCTCAGATGAACCGCATCTAAGTGCAACTGCAAAGGGCCCCAATGGGGCCCTTTTCTTTTAGGTAGCGGAGGTATCGACGACGCCGGTCGCATTGGCAACCGCGACTATGACGATCATGCATAGGAGCAGCACACCCAATGCCTTGAGCAAGAGCTTCGCGAGCTTCTTGCCGCGATAGCTGTCGAGCAATGCGAATCGCCGACGAAGACGGCGCTTATCGAGCAGCGCAAAATGCATAAGCACCATAAGGCCATCGACAAAGAAAAAATACTCGATTATGAGAAGCCACGTCGGGTAGCTTTGGTTTGCTCCCGTGGGGTAAAAGACGGCAAAGTGACTTCCGGCAAAGAACACAAGCAGCGAGAAGCAGACGAGCGTATTCCAAATGCGCCCCAGAGACTCCGGAACGCGGGAGAGCAGACCGCATGCAGCGGAGGCGGCATGCCTAGGAAGCCCTGCGGGGTTCTGGAGCCCTTGGGGCGTCAACACCGTCTCCGATGTCGGAGTACGGACAGGCGCAGGCGCAGGAGGCCGCACGGGGCGACTCAGGTCGTATGCCGCGCGCGTCGCCCGTCCCAATGCCTCCGCACTCGCAAAACGCTTGGCCAGGTCGAGCGCCATCGACATGCAGATGACATCGGCCAGAGGGGCAGGAATGCCGCGCATTGCTCGCGCATGTCGAACCCCGATTTCGGATCGGTTCCCGTCAAGCAAAAGAACAGCAGGGCGCCCAGCGCGTAGACGTCGCTACGTACACTCGTCTGCCCAAACCCATACTGCTCGGGCGGCGCATAGGGTCGCGTGCCAAACTTGACGGTGTCGGCATCGGCGCCATCGCGCCATACGCGCGCGATCCCCAAGTCGATAATCACCAGCGATGAAAACGTCAGGCCCTCATCGAGCGTTCGGTTCGCACCCGTCACGATGATATTCGACGGTTTGAGGTCGCGATGGATCACCGGCGCCGACGTCTCCCCCACCATTACAAAACCGGCGTGGAGCTCGTCCACGGCGTCGCAAAGGGCAGGATACAATTCACGTGCATAATCGGTGGTGGCTCCCAGACGGTCCACCAGCACCCCGAGCGTCTCCCCTTCGATGTATTCCATAACCACGTTAAGCTCGTCGCCCACACGACGACAATCGACGATTCTGGGCAGGTGCTCAAAACGCCTGCCTGCCCGCTGAGCGGCAAACAGACGCTCGTATGCCCCGCCGATTTGAGCCGAAGCCTCGATGCGTTTACGGACAAAGGGGCCGAGCGAACCACCGCCGGTTCCTTCAAAGTGCACGAGCTCGGTTGCTTCAACGGACGAGCGCTTAAGCACACGCTCCACGCGATAGCTGTCGTCGCGATCGAGCGACGCCAGGTGCTCGGCAAGCGCTGCGGTCAGCTCGTCATCGGAATATGTTGGGGTCTGAGTATCCATAGCCTCCATCATAGCGCAGGGCGCAGACACCCCATGGCATCCGCGCCCCGTTCGTTTGCATCGTTGTTCGGCAGCTCCGCCAGCTCAGATATCAGCCGCTAACTCACCGTCTCCTCGCCAAAGCGATACAGCTCCTCGTTGACCTTTTGGAGACTGCACCCGCGATCGATGCAAAAGATGATAATCGCATCGCGGCGGTCCTTGCAGTTAAGGACGCTTACCCCGGCAGCCGTCAGCGCACGGTTAGTCTCCTTGAGCGTCAGCGCCATCGCAAAGGCAATCTGCAGCACCTTATTGCGACTCGGATGACGCGCACCGGTAAAGATCTGATAGCCAAAGGTCTCATTGAGATCGGCCATACGAACCACGCGTGAGCGCTCCAAGCCCTTTTCCTGCAGTAGCTGCTTCAGGTAGCCCGAAAGCGACGGGGCGGCAAAGTCGTGTTCCTTGATATAGCCATCGATACTCGGCGCATCAAGGAGCTCGTTGAGCAACTCCTCGGTCAGCTTTTTATCGGGCATACGACTTCACCTCCCCCAGTGCATGCAACATGCTAGAAACCGCTTACGTCCGAACGCTCCCAGCTAGTAACCTGGTCGGGAGACACCGTACCCAGCGCCTCGAACTTCCAGGAGCCGCCCGCCTTCAGATGATTGGTGTTTGCAAGAGCCGTTCCAACCTGGTTGCCATCGGCATCATACAGAACATATTCAATCTGAATGTAGCTCTTTTCCTTGTCCGTGTTATTGGTCAGCGTGCCCGTGATCTTATAGGCAAACTGATTGGAGGTGTCTTCAGCCTCGTCAGCAATGGTATACGGTTCTTGCGGTTCTTTTTGCTCCTCAGCCTGCTGTGTCGCCTCGGCAGACTTTGCCGAATCGCTCGCAGACGAATCGGTTGAATTGCCACCCATAGAGCCCACGGCACCGACGATAACCAGCACCACGATGATGCCCAGGACAATCTTGCCGATCGGCTTCTTTCCCTCTTTTGCCATTATTCATCCTTCCTACGATCCGGCTACCGCGCCGGCACACAGCACATCGTAGGAAGGATTAAACTTGAATTCATTAGCTGAGAGCTAAGGTTGCGGTAAACGGCCAATGCGGTTGTCCAAACGCCGAGCAAACGCACTTTGCGCGACCGTCTGCTGGCAGTGCATCAACCCACCGTAACGGATTCCCCGGTAAAGGCACTGATCATCAACAGGACAAAGAACACCAGGTAGCTGACACTCAGCGGGTACGCAATGACCAGGAATACGACCCAGCCGACATTGGTTTTACCGTCGGCACGGCGTCGCTCGCGATTGCGGCAGAGCCAAATCGTCACGCCAATGGCCGCAATCAACAGCACAAGTGCTGCCGCGGCCAGTCCAGCAAGCGCAAACATCACGCCAATGCTCACAGCAATAACCGGGAGCAGCAGCAAGCCGCACCCGCACCCACCCGGACTATACACGGCAGTCTGTCGGCGCTTCATCGTCACTCCAAGTTAAGCAATCGTTTGTAGACATCGAGGCCTTTGAGTAGGATTTCCTCGTCAAAGAGCATGGTATCAGTATGCAGGGCACTTGTGGCATAGGCAGGGCAGCCCTCGGCGTCGCTCGGATTATCCTGACTGACAGGAACGCCCGTGCCCAGCAGGAAGAACACGCCCGGCAGATGGCGCTGATAGAAGGCGAAGTCCTCGGCAATCAGCAGCGGCTCGTCCACGAGCTGTAACTCGGGCAGAGCAGGCGCGATTCGGGCAAATAGCTCGGGGTCGTTATCGACCGGCGGATAGCCCTCGGCAAAGTCGAGATCGTACGTACAGCCTGTTGCGGCGCAGGCCTCGTCCAACACGCGGCGCACGCCCTCGCGCGCTCGGTCGAACATATCGTCCGTAAACACGCGCAAGCTGCCCGCAACATGGGCCTCCCCCGCCACCGCATTGCAGACGGTACCGGCCTGTAGCAGGCCAAACCTGCCGATACAGGGCTCGTCGGTGCCCAGCTCGTCCATCAGCTCGCGCTCGGCAACCAAAAACTTCGCTGCCGCCAACGCGGCATCGTGTGACTCCTCAACCGGCACACCATAGGTCTTAGCAATATGGATGCTCGTTCCGTGAATATGGATATGCGTCTCGCTCGAACGCGCCAGCAGCGGACCGGAACAACTCGCCAACGTGTTCGCAGGCAGGTCGGGCCATACGTGGAACCCGAAGATACGGTCCGCCCCGTAGCGCTCAAACACCCCGCTCTCGCAAACTGTCTTGGCGCCACCGGTCGTCTCCTCTGCAGGCTGGAACACAAAGAGCACGTTGCGCTTGATGGCGCCCGGCTGCTCACGAATCGTGCGATCGACAAAGGTTGTCGCCGCAAGTGCCATTGCCATGTGCCCATCGTGTCCGCAAGCGTGCATCTTTCCGGAATGCGTCGAGGCAAAGGCCGCACCCGTCGCCTCCGCGATGGGCAGCGCGTCCATATCGGCGCGAATCGCCGTAGCATGCGCAGCGCCCGTGCCAGCGTCGAAGAAAGCACAAACACAGCTGGGGCAGGGATGGGTCACCTCGCAAGCGAGCGATGCCAGCACGCCCTCGATATAGGCTATGGTTTGCGGAAGATCGAAATCGAGCTCCGGAATGCGATGCAGGTCGCGACGATAGCGACGAAGTTCTTGGAGCTCGGTCATAAAGGATCCTTTCATGGGGCATATCCATTTGCACAATATTGTGATGCAGAATTATGACGCCCTTATTTCTAGCATATCCCTGCATTTTTTAAACGTTATATACGAATACTCTTGTTTGGTAAAGTGCAACGTGGTAGGGTCGTTACCACTTGATAGAGGCGCGGGCACGAAGAGCCGCGGGTGAGTCGGCAGACTTTGACCCCGCGGGAAGGCGAAACCCGCCGAACTGGGTTTTTCGGGCACGAACAACCTGGTGGGCCTGCGGGAAACACCCGCAGGACTGTCTGCAGCAATGCGGGAGCGCTATCCGGACATTGGGTCCACGCTATGCGGATTCGATGCGCAGATGGCGCCGTCTGGATAGCGAGGTTTACGGGACATGGCATTGACCCCCAACGAGGCATATGCGGCCAAGCAGCCGTTTGTGGACAAGGAGACGCTCGAGCATATCGTCGAGCAGTTTCCCACGCCGTTTCATCTATACGACGAGGCGGGCATCCGCCGCAACATGCAAGAGGTGCGCGACACCTTTGCATGGAACCCAGGCTTTAAGGAGTACTTTGCTGTCAAGGCCAATCCCAACCCGGCGCTCATCTCCATTCTTAACGAATACGGCTGCGGTTGCGATTGCTCGAGCTATACCGAGCTCATGATCGCCCGCTCGCTGGGTATCACGGGACACGACATCATGTTCTCGTCCAACGACACGCCGGCGGCGGACTTTGAGCTCGCCGACAAGCTGGGTGCCATCGTCAACTTTGACGACATCAGCCACATCGAGTTCTTCGAGCGTGTTGCGGGCCCCATCCCCAAGACGGTCAGCTGCCGCTTTAATCCAGGCGGCCTGTTCCAGCTCTCCAATGGCATCATGGATAACCCCGGCGACTCCAAATACGGCATGACCACCGAGCAGCTCTTCGAGGCCTTCCGCACGCTCAAGGCCAAGGGCGCCGAGAACTTTGGCATCCACGCATTCCTTGCCAGCAACACCGTCACCAACGACTACTACCCCAAGCTCGCGCGCATCCTCTTTGAGCTTGCCGTGCGCCTGGAGCGCGAGACCGGCGCACACGTCGCCTTCATCAATCTATCCGGCGGCGTCGGCATCCCCTATCTGCCCGAGCAGCAGGCCAACGACATCCACGCCATCGGCGAGGGAGTGCACGCGGCATACGACGAGATCCTGGTCCCCGCCG
>CABUQK010000067.1 GCA_902493615.1 uncultured Collinsella sp. | reverse complement strand
CGACACGCATAAAAAGCCTCCCATTTCTCATGTCCAAGAAATGGGAGGCAGTTCACTAAGGGGAGCGTTTCTTCTTCGTCCATCAAGCCGGTTACGCGCAAGGCCGTGCGTTGCCAGCGCGAGGTCGCTTGGCTTGTCACGCAGGCGGCGGGCAGGCTTGTGGCGACCACTCAGGACGTCAATGCGCCTACGCCGAGCTTTGTGTTAGCGGCGGCGCTGGATTTTGTGCGCCAATTGGAGCTTGCCGCGCAGGATGCCAACGGCCACCTCGACTACCAGAACGTTATGGCGCCCGACCTGCAAACGTTCTGTCACATGGCCAAGTTGCCTGCCGCGCCCAATGCGCTTTCGGACGCAGGCTACATGTTTACGCTCTCGGGCGCGGACCTTATCCGCGACATCTATGCATACTGTAGCGAGCTCGCCGAGCGCCACGTCTTTGACGCGGCAGAAGTCAAACCGGGAAATGTCATCAAGCTGGTTCTTAGGCTGTTCTTGACAGACGGGTTCGGGGCCATGCCGGCGTAAGCCGAGTCTTTAGCATCACCGTCGACTGGGCAACAACCGCTTTACCTTAATGGACGCCAATCGAGGGTCGATTATTGGGTCGCCTCGTCCACTAACGCATCTATCCCACGCACTCCGACAGTCGATACTTGCGGTTGCGGCTCGTCGCCGGCGCCGTGGGCTCAAGCTCGCCTTGAGCAATGAGCGCGTTGACGCGCGACCTAACCTGGGAAATTGTGAGCCCTGTGCGCTCTGCCAGCTCGCGCGTCCCCAGCTCGCCGTAGTGTTTGAGTGCCGTCACAATTAAGCCCCCGCCATGATCGACCGGCTCGATCTTTGAACGGTAAAATACGACCTTGAACCGATCGAATCCCGGGCAGAACAGGGGCTCGGCCAGACCATGCGCGCGCATGGCATCGATCATCATCGGGATGCCCGAGCCATTGCCCTCAGCCGACGAACCTGCGCCATCCGGCAGCGGGACAATCGACATGAGCTTCACAAGCGTCGCGTTACGGCATCGGGAGCTGCCGTCAAACAAGTTCTCGCGAGTCTTTCCCCCGTAAAGGCCGCCAGGATTCGTCACCTCGACACGATCGTCAAAGACGTCGACGGCAATCGATTGTCCACAGAACCGATCCCCGTATTCTCGATGGATTACGGCGTTGGCGATTGCCTCGCGCAGAACCTCCTCGGGAATCTCCAGCGAGTCGATACACGAGATGCCTTGGACGGTCGAGATGCGGCGCAGGTTTTTGGCGACAGCTGCGACGGCATCCGAGATCATCTCGCCCAACGTTCCCTCACAGATTGTGCGGTCCATGAACCTCAGCGACCCCACAGCTCCCTTTTGAGCTCCCACGTGGACAGCCACGTCAATGAAGAGCTTGGGATAGAACTGCTGAGGGTAAACGCCCGCGGCAAGGAGGCCGGCCTTGGTAACATTGCCCTGGAAGTCGAGGAAATTCAGACGCTCCATCTTTGTCTTCTTGTCCGCCGCACCGCGCATCGCTCGAGGCGTCAACGAATAGGCACGCTCTATCGTGCGGTCGACCAGCGACTCGTCGAGATCGCCCACACTCGTGCCGGGCACCGCATCGCGATCGCTAGGACTCGTCCGCTCATATGACGGCAGTGCCAAAACCTCGGTCGACGAAAGCGGGACATCTTTGTCATCGATGCGCTTGTAGCTGCCGCCCTGGGCGCCTCGCTCTATGACATAGCAGGGCTTGCTCGACGGATCGAGCTCCTCAATCGTAATGACGAGAACGATGACGCCCTGAAGCTCCACTCGCTCGATCGTGTATTTGGGCGGATTGGCTAGCTTTCCTCGACCGCCCGCATCACCCATGCCTGACACAAATTGGTTGAGCACTTTCTCGGTCTCGAAGTTCTCAACCGGGACAAAACCTGCGCGCTCACTCACTCCGAGCACGATGATTCCGCCGGCAGTGTTCGCGAATGCGCTCACCGTTTCCCACACATCGCGGGAAAGCGTCGTGGCGCTCTCCTTCACTTCGACGTTAAGATCATCCGAGCCCATACGCCTTAAAGACTCGAGCAGACCGGTCAGCTCGTTTTCGTTCATCTGCACGTCCTTTCACTCGGTCCGGCGGAGAATGCCACGAATAGATTTCCTTCGTCTCTCAGTTATCTCTCGTAATTATCTCTCATCTTACTGCTATCTCTCATATAAGAGATGAGTGAGAGATAGAAGATAAGATGTCTGCCATCTGTTTCATTTAAACATGTTTTTGCTGGTAGAACAATCGGTATTGAGACAATACCATGATTGCCTGTCTCTTTGCTGCTCAGTTATCTCTCATATTTATCTCTCATCTTTCTATTATCTCTCATATGAGAGATGAGTGAGAGATGAGAAATGCATGAGTGATGGACGGTCAAGAATCGAGAGTGGATTTCCGGACGGTTTTTGGCGTTTTGGGGCTGTTTCCGTCCGAAAATCCTCTCTCGTTCAATTTGCGTCCGAATATCCACTCTCGTGTGTCCGAAAATCCACGCTCATCCGGCAGATTGGTCGAGGGCTCCATATGGGTATACTCTCGAGGATTCGACTCGATTCGCCCCCGCTGGGGCGTCAAAGGAGACTGCATATGCCCACTGCCTCAACCGACCCGCGCGCCGCTGCCGCCGCACTGCTAGTGCCCGGCACTACCTGCCACGGCTTTGCCGTCGAGCGCCGCGAGACCGTGCCCGAGCTCGACTCGGACGCCTACGTGCTGCGCCACACCGCCTCGGGCGCTCGCCTGCTGTACCTGGCATGCGACGACGAAAACAAGGCCTTTGCCATTGGCTTTAAGACGCCGCCGGCCGATTCCACCGGCGTGTTCCATATTCTTGAGCACTCGGTCCTGTGCGGATCGGCAAAGTTCCCCGTCAAGGAGCCGTTTGTCGACCTGATCAAGAGCTCCATGCAGACGTTCCTCAACGCCATGACCTACCCCGACAAGACCATCTACCCCGTTGCCACCACCAACGAGCAGGATCTGTACAACCTGATGGACGTGTACCTGGACGCGGTGTTCAACCCGGCCATCTACACCAAGCCGACTATTTTTGAGCAGGAGGGCTGGCACTACGAACTGGACCTGCCGGAGGGCGCCGAGGGCGACAGCAGCTCCGCGAGCCTGCACGAGGGCACGCTGCGCTATAACGGCGTGGTGTTCAACGAGATGAAGGGTGCGCTGTCCGATCCCATGAGCGTGCTGGACGACGCCGTCAACGCCGCGCTCTACCCCGACACCGCCTATGCACACGAGAGCGGTGGCGACCCGCGCGCGATCCCCGCGCTCACCTACGAGCAGTTCCTGGACACGCACGCGCGCCACTACAACCCCTCCAACTCTTACATCACGCTCTACGGCGACCTGGACGTGGACCGCGCGCTGGCGTTTTTGGACGAGCGCTATCTGTCGCAGCCGAGTGCTGCGAGCCGCCGCATGGACGCTGCCGTCGCCGCCGGCGAGGACCCATCCACGCTGGCGCCCAATCCGCTGGACGTGCAGGCGCCCGTGACCTGCGAGTACAAGCGCGTCGAGATGGCCACCACGCCCGAAAACGCCCTGGTTGGCCTGGGCCTTGTGCTGGGCAGCGCGCTCGACCGCAAGCGCACGATCGCAGCGGATATCCTGTTCGAGGCGCTGCTGGGCTCCAACGAAGCGCCGGTTAAGAAGGCCATTCTGTCCGCCGGCCTGGGCGGCAACGTGGCGAGCTACACCGCGGCCGAGAGCCTGCAGCCCTACGAGCTCATCATGCTGCAAAACGCGCAGCCCGGCGTGGCGCGCGAGCTGCGCCGCGTGTTCCAGGACGCCTGCCGCGACCTATGCGAGCATGGCGTTCCGCGCGAGCGCCTGGAGGCCATCATCAGCAGCAACGAGTACGACCTGCGCCAGCGCGACTATGGCATCGCCGACGGCGTGGCCATTGCGTGCGACGCGCTGAGCACGTGGCTCTACGATGACGACGCCGCGACGCTGGCGCTCAAGTACGGCCCGGTGTACGAGGAGCTGCGTAGCGAGCTGGACGGCAGCTATTTTGAGGACCTGCTGCGCGAGCTGGTGCTGCAGAACGATCACATGGCGCTCGTCGAGCTGGTGCCGGTGGACGCCGCCGAGGGTTCGGAGGGTGCCGAGGCCGCCGAGCTGGCAGCCAAGCGCGATGCCATGACCGATGCCGAGCTGGCCGACGTGGTCGAGCGCACGGCCGCGCTGCGTGCCGCGCAGGAGGCGGAAGACACACCCGAGGCCAAGGCCACACTGCCGCGCCTGCGCGTTTCCGACATTGGCGAGGCGCGCCCCGAGCCGCCGCTGATCGTGGACACGACCGCGCCCATCCCCTGCCTGCGCCACGGCATCCCCACCAACCGTTTGGCCTACGCCATGCAGTATTTCGACCTGAGCTGCGTCGCGTTTGAGGACCTGCCCTATGTGACACTGCTCTGCCGCCTGCTTAAGCAGCTGCCCACGCGCGAGCACTCGGCCGAGGAACTCGACAACTTGCTCGCTGGCAAGCTCGGCTTTTTGAGCTTTACGACCGAAGTCATGACGCAGCCCGAAGTGGACGGCGTGCGCCCCTACCTGCTGGTGAGCGCCGGCGCCCTGTCCGAGAAGATCGATGCGCTGGCGAGTCTGCCGCGCGAGGTATGGTCGAGCACGCTTTTGGCAGACGCCGACGCCGACCGTGTGCGCGACGTGCTCACGCAGATTCGCATTGGGCTTGAGCAGGGCTTTATCAACAACGGACACTCGGCGGCGCTGGGTCGCGCGATGAGCTACAGCTCGCCTTCGGCCGTGGTGCGCGAGCAGCTTTCGGGCGTGGACTTCTACCTGTTCCTGCGCAATCTGCTCGAGCACTTTGACGAGCGCGTGGACGGGCTGCGTACCAAGCTTACCGAGCTGGCAAGCCGCATCTTTGTGGCCGACGGCTGCATGGCGAGCTTTACCGGCAGCGACGAGGACTTTGACGCGTACTGGGATGCCGCGGGCGACCTGGGGCTGGACGCTGGCGACAGCACCGATGCCGGCCGCGACGCGCTCGTGGTGCCGGCGCCGTGCGACCGCCACGAGGCCTTTGTCATCCCCAGCGACATCTGCTTTGCGGCAAGCGCGTGCGATCCGCGTCGCCTGGGCATCGACGTGACGGGCGCCTGGGCGGTTGCCGCCAACGCGCTCTCCTACGACTACCTGTGGAACGAGATCCGCGTTAAGGGCGGTGCGTACGGCTGCGGATTCCGCGCGGCCGGCGAGCGTCAGGCGGCGTTCTACACCTACCGCGACCCGGCAATCGACCCCTCGATTGAGCGTGTGGCGCGCGCAGGCGAATGGCTCGGCAGCTTTGAGCCCGACGAGGCCGCCTTTGAGGGCTTTATCGTGAGCTGTGTGAGCGGCATGGACGCGCCGGTAAAGCCGTACGCGCTCACCAAACGCCGCAACACGACCTACCTGGCCGGGCTCGATCCGCACGCACGTGAGGAGCGCCGCGCCCAGATGCTCGCCGCCACACCCGGTGAGCTTCGCTCGCTCGGCGCCGACGTGACGCGCATCGCAGCCGAGTCGCCAACCTGTGTCTTTGGCGGCCGAGACGTCATCGCCAAGAGCAACGCCGGCTTTAACGTCGTCGACCTGATGGGCTAACGCACAGTAAAGGTAGATTTTTGGGACATGCCTGAAAATCTACCTTTTCTTTTGCCGCTGCTTGGGCGGGGCAGCTCAGCCCGTCCCACCAGTTTGTCTAAATCTGTAACATCTAGGCGGCAATATCGGCTCTAGGTGTTACAAATCGAGACGTTCCCGGATGACGCCGGCCCTTTGTCTCAATCTGTAACATCTAGGTCCGATTTTGCCGAGTTACTGTTACAGATCGATACAAACCGCCGCGAACACCCGCCCTTCGTCAAAACCACCACGAAGGTGTCCATGAACTGCTCCCTTTGCGATGGTTTGTGTGGTGGTTTGGGTGTTTGCCCAGATAAAACCTGCCAAAATAAACCTGTCCCTAATTTACAGGTTTGCTAGAGGAGGCTGGGATGGACAAGGCTAAGTTGCGGCGGGCGGTGATTGCTCGGCGCAATGCTCTTAATTTGGATGTGCGGGCAGCGAAGTCTGCCGTTATCTGTGCGCGGCTAGTTGAGCTGTTGGATCGCTTGGATGCCGCGGCGCCGCACACCGTTGCCGTCTATACCGCGATGGGTTCCGAGGTCGACCCTGCCGCGTTTGCCGCTGCAGCCGCCGCGCGCGGCTGGCGCGTAGCTTATCCGTGCATGCTCTCGGCAATTGATGCCGCAGCTTGTGGCCAGCGCATGTGTATGCGGGCAGTTGCCGCCGACGATGCGTCCGCGGCGCCGTTTATCGCCCACCCCACGCGGGCCTTTGCGGCTACGGACATCGACAGCAGCCGCTTCCCTATCGTGCCTGTCGAAGCTCTCGACATGATCGTCGTACCGCTTGTAGCCTTCGACCGCGCCGGCGCACGCCTGGGCTACGGCGGCGGCTGCTATGATCGCTACCTGCCCATGCTCTCACCCGCATGTCAAATCATCGGCATCGCCTTTGACGAGCAGCGTGTCGACCACGTCCCCACCGACGCCCACGACCTGCCGCTACCCCACATCGTCAGCGCCTGATCGCCGCTGTTTCGCACCCGCAAGATGAGCGTCCAGATTTCCACGCTCGTCCGTCTGATTTTCCACGCTCGTGCAGCCAAACGCCTTGCAACTGCCTCAGCACGCACGCGGCACGCCGGCGACCTTGAGCTTGCGATCGAGCTTTGTCGGATCCCTTAGATCATCCCAGCACAAGCGCACGATCTTGCAGTTATCAAGCAGCGAAAGTCTCGACTCGCGCTGGCGCTCATCGAACTGCGCCTTCGCGAGCTTGCCCTCCTCCGCCGCCTTCTCGCTTTTAACGAATCCGTCGAACTCCCCGATAATCATCCGGTCGCCCACGCGCCACAAGTAGTCGACGCGATACGGCCGTCCCGGCTCAACCGGGTCGAACAGCTCAACTTGCAGCTCCGGCGTCTGCCAGCCGCGCTCGATCATCAGGGCACGCGCCTTGGACTCGCCGCCGCTTTCCGACAGCCCATCGGCACATCGTGCAACTCTGCGCGCCGTCACAACGCCGCGACGATTCAGGCCAAGCTTGTCGACAGTCTCAACGAGATGCTCCTTCGACAAAAGTTGCTCATGGAGCGCCGAGTCCGCGATGATCAGTCCCTCGACAAACGATGCATCGACCAAGCAATCCGTAATCGTTTGATCGATATCGGTTACGGCGATATCCATCTGGGTGGCCCGTGTTTGACGAGCATAGCGATGACGAATGACCTGAGAGCCCGGCGTCGTCGATTGGGCCGGCATCGCGGCGATATGGATGTGCGCCAAATTGGCATGCGAAACCGAAAGGCCATAGATAACAGCCGCCGTATAGGAGCAAAATGTCCAGTCGGGGTGCTTTTGCGCAAGCGCCCGCACCCGATGCAGATAACGCTGCCGAAACTTGAGCTCGGACCAGTATTCCGGACGCGCATACAGCCCCGGCATGACCGCCTCTAGACTTCCCGCCCCCGCCCGCCGCTCAATCTGCTTTGCCTCCGCCGCCGTGCGCGCGTACACGCAGCTCATCTGCTGTTCGCACGCCTTAATGTGACTTGCAAGTCTTTGATTCGCCGTCATGTTTCCCATGTCGCCTCCCAACTCTTGGAACGGCGCAAACGTACCAGACGGTTTCATGCGAAGTCTGACCAAATACTGTCCGGGCGCTGACCAAATGCTTGACGGTTTTGGACGTTTTAGGCTGATGGCTTATATCTGCAGGTAGAAGCCTTGCCAAGAGATCCCTGTCTCCACATTTTGAGGCCTTGGTCCATTGGATTATCAGAAAGAAAAACCCGTCGAGATTCAAGACTACGACAAATGCGACTTTGCCTCTGCATGCACCGTCTCTTAGCCGAGCCATCGGCATCTACATGCCTAAAAAATGAGCGTGGATAATCTCCCGTTTTGAGCCTAGTTTCAAGCCAAAGGTGGGAGATTATCCACGCTCGATTTGTAAACGTCCGAAAATCCACGCTCGTCCGTCCGGATATCCACGCTCGTCACGCCGCCGGCACAGCAGCAGCCGTAGCCTAGTGCTCCTCGCCGGCGCGGGCTAGGTCGTAGGGCGTGGTCTGGTAGACGTAGTAGTTGAGCCAGTTGGTGTAGAGCAACTGAGCCTGGCTGCGCCAGACGTTACGCGGCTCTGCGGTGGGGTCGTCGCCTGGGAAGTAATGCGCTGGCACCTGGGGGTTGAGCCCGCGCTTCACGTCGCGCTCGTACTCCAGACGCAGCGTGTCGGTGTCGTACTCGGGATGGCCAAAGACAAAGAAGCGGCGGCTGTCGGTCGACTTGACGATGTACAAGCCCACCTCGTCGGACACGGCCACGACCTCAAGCTGCGGCTCGGCCTCCACGTCCTCGCGGCGCACATCGGTGTTGCGCGAGTGCACGGCATAGAAGCGGTCGTCAAAGCCGCGAACCAGCGGGCTTTGCGGCTTCACCAGATAATGCTCGAACACGCCACTCGCCTTTGCCGGCAGGTCGTGCTTCTGAATACCGTAGTGGTGATACAGGCCCGCCTGCGCGCCCCAACAAATGTGCAGCGTAGAGTGTACGTGCGTGGTAGACCAGTCCATGATCTGGCAGAGCTCGGGCCAGTAGTCGACCTCCTCGAACGGCATCTGTTCCACCGGGGCGCCCGTGATAATCAGGCCGTCGTAGTGGATGTCGCGGATGTCGTCGAACGTGCGGTAGAACGTCTCCAGGTGGCCGGCGCTCACGTGCGTGGCCTCGTGTGTTTTGGTGCGCAGCAGGTCCACCTCCACCTGCAGCGGCGTGTTGGAGAGCTTGCGCATGATCTGCGTCTCGGTAGCGATTTTGGTGGGCATGAGGTTGAGGATGAGCACGCGCAGCGGACGGATGTCCTGGTGCAGCGCGCGGTACTCGGTCATGACAAAGATGTTCTCGCTCTCGAGCTGCGCGGCGGCAGGGAGGGCGTCGGGGATGCGAATGGGCATGGATGCTCCTTACGAGTCAGTTGCAGCTATGGTACAACGAGCGGCCCCGTCCGCGCGAGCACATCGCCCAGCGATACCGTCAGCGGCCCAAATCGCTCCAAAAGTAGAGATTAAGGCATGCCCAAAAATCTATGGCGCTTTAGCCTAGCAAAGTGGCAGCAGGACGCTACAATGGTTCGACGCAAAAAACTCGGCCGAAAGGATACATATATGTACCAAACGCGTAAGATCGGTGTGGTCGGCCAGGGCCACGTAGGAGCACATGTTGCCAACAGTCTGCTCATGCAGGGCATTGCCGATGAGCTGTACCTGTGCGATATCAACGAGGCCAAGGTGACGTCCGAGGTCCAGGACCTGCGCGACTCCCTTTCGTTTGTCCCGTACAACACCAAGATCGTCAACTGCTACGACCACTACGAGGAGCTTGCTTGCTGCGACGTCATCGTCAACGCCGCCGGCAAGGTCGCGCTGGCCGCCGGCAACCGCGACGGCGAGCTGTTCTTTACCACCGACGCCGCCCGCACCTTTGCCAAGCGCATCGTCGACGCCGGCTTTGACGGCATCTTTGTGAGCATCTCCAACCCCTGCGACGTCGTGTGCACCGAGCTGTGGCACCTGACCGGCTACGATCCCAAGAAGATCATCGGCTCGGGCTGCGGCCTGGACTCCGCCCGCCTGCGCACCGAGATCTCCAAGAAGGTCGGCGTGAGCCCCAAGTCCATCGACGCCTACATGATCGGCGAGCACGGCTTTAGCCAGCTCGCCGCCTTTAAGGCCGCAACCATCGCCGGCAAGAGCCTCAACGAACTTCAGGCCGAGAACCCCGACAAGTATGCCTTCGACCACATGGAGACCGAGGAACTCGCGCGCAAGGGCGGCTACGTAACCTACCAGGGCAAGCAGTGCACCGAGTACGCCGTCGCCAACTCCGCCGCTCGCGTCTGCGCCGCCGTGCTGCACGACGAGCACGCCGTGCTTTCGGCCTCTACGCTTATGACCGGCCAGTATGGCGAGGAGGGCATCTTCACCTCCCTGCCGTGCGTGATCGGTGCCGAGGGCGTCGAGGAGGTCTACACGCTCGACCTGTCCGAGCACGAGCTCGAGGGCTTCCACAAGAGCTGTCAGCACATCCGCGACAACATCGCCCAGCTCGACTGGTGGGATGCCGAGGGCGTTGTCGGCAAGTAGGCCGTCAATCGCCGCAATCTCGCGAATCTAAGCGCGATACCAAGCGGGC
>CABUQK010000066.1 GCA_902493615.1 uncultured Collinsella sp. | reverse complement strand
TGTCATCCTGCTGCTCGAGAAGGTTTTCTCTAAAATTCCCGCGAGCCTTAATGGCCTGAAGGCAATCTTCCTGTATCCGCTGTGCTCTACCGCCATCGTCGGCCTGGTCATGCTCGGTATTTCCGGCCCCATGGCTGCCATTAACCAGGGTATGATGGATTTCCTGCAGAGCCTCGGTAACTCCGGTCCGGTGATCCTTGGCCTGGCCATCGGCTGCATGTGCGCCTTTGATATGGGCGGCCCGGCCAACAAGGCTGCTTACGCTACTGGTACCTTCCTGCTCGGTACCGCTCTCGAAGCTGGCGTCGGCACCGAGACCTACAACTTCGGCACCAACTTCATGGCTGCCGTCTCCGCCGCTTGCATCGTTCCGCCGCTGATCACCACCTTCGCCGTCGTTGTCGGCAAGAAGTACTTCAGCCAGGAGGATCATGACGCCGGTATCGTCAACCTCATCCTTGGTTGCACCCACATCACCGAGGGCGCCATTCCGTTCATGACCAAGAACATCTGGCCCGTCATGCCCATCATGATGCTCGGTTCTTCCATCGCTTCCATCTTGACCATCTTCTTCAACGTTCACGATCCGGCGCCTCACGGCGGCTTCCTGGTCCTGCCCGTTGTCGAGAACGGTCCGCTGTGGGTCCTCGCGATCCTCATCGGCGCTGTGGTCGGTGGTATCCTGTTCGTGGCCTTCAAGAAGTACGACTTCGAGAAGAATCAGAAGGCCGCTCCTGTAGCCAAGTCCGTTGAGGCCCCCAAGGCCGCTGCCGTCGAGGCCCCCAAGGCCGAGGCTGCCGACTTCGTGAAGGTCGAGAATGTCTTTGTCGCCGAGGACTTCGCTTCTCGTGACGAGGCTCTGAGCTTCGTTTCCAACCAGGCTGTCAAGGCCGGTATCGCCAGCGACGCCGACGCCGTGATGAACGCCTTCCTGGCCCGCGAGGCCGAGGGCACCACGGGCATGATGGAGGGCTTCGCCATCCCGCATGCCAAGTCCGACGCCATTACCGAGGCTGCCGTCATCGTCGTCAAGGACGAGTCCGGTGTGACCGGTTGGGACACCATGGACGGCGCTCCCGTCAACGTGGCCATCGCGCTGCTCATCCCGGGTGCCCAGGCCGGCACCACGCACCTTAAGATCCTGTCCAAGGTCGCCGAGGCGCTCATGGACGAGGACTTCCGTGCCACCGTCAAGGGTTCCACCGACGCCGCCAAGATCGCCAAGACGATCAACGCCCGCCTGGTCTAATCCCGCAACACGCGAATACCATCGCCCCCTGTATATAAGGCGGAGTCCCTCTCCAGGGCCTCCGCCTTTTTTCTGTCCCTCCCATAAGTTGCGGTGAAATAGGGACTGTTTAAACGATTCAACCCCAAATTCAGTCCCTATTTCACCGCAACTTACAAAAGGGCATAGAGGGGGCTACCTATCGAGTCTTTGTCGCGAACAGATCATTAGCCAGAATTCCGTTCGCACGATATTGCTCTGGACCGACCGAGTTTCCGCAGCTTGCTCGCCCACAGGGAGCCGGGCGCGGCCTGTGAGATTTATCGCGAGTTCCGCACGAGCCGAAGAGCACTTAATGTGCTTTCCGTCTTGCGCAGGACTGTAGAGCAGCAAACTTAATCGTGCCCGCCCGGCGAGCAAGCGGACGACAAACACATCTGTCCAATAATTCGTCTGAAACACAATGAAAAACCGTTTGATGTGAGTTAATATAAACAACGTCGTGAATCTGACTCCTGCCACATGCATGACAGGGGTTAAACACAAAAAAGGAGTCAACTATGGTTTCTGAGAAGGCTACCCTCGTTAATCCTCAGGGTCTGCACATGCGTCCGGCTGGTCTGTTCGCCTCCACCATGGGCAAGTATGCCTGTGACGTGACGGTCGTTACCCCCGAGAAGGAGGTCAACGGCAAGTCCCCGATGGCCCTCATGGCTGCTGGTATCCCCTGCGGTACCGAGGTCGAGGTCAAGTGCGACGGCGCTGACGAGGCCGAGGCTCTGGCTGCTGCCATCGAGCTCATCAAGAGCGGTCTTGGCGAGCAGAACTCAAACGGGTCGCATGTTGAACAACTAAGTTCATATTTGGGGGCGCAGTGACCTGTTGTAAGGTAACTGCGCTCTTTTGTCATGGATATGGCAAAACGCTTTATCACATGACACGGAGAGAGGAATGGGAATGTATCAGGGAGTCAACGCTTCCGAGGGCATCGGTATCGGCACCGTCATGGTCGCCGTCGATCCCGACTTGACGTTTGAGCCGCACGAGGTTGCTGATTCGGCAGCAGAGAAGGAGCGCTATCAGTCCGCTCTTTCGGTCTTCTGCGAGAAGACCCAGGCTCAGGCCGACCACATGAAGGAGACGGTGGGTGAGGCCGAGGCCGAGATCATGAACGGACACATTGTCCTGGCTCAGGACCCGGGCATGACCGACGCCATCAACGCCGCCATTGACGGCGGTACCTGCGCCGAGCAGGCGCTCATGGACACCTCGACCATGTTCGAGAACATGTTTCTGTCCATGGACGACGAGATGTTCCGTCTGCGTGCGGCCGACATCGCCGACATCCGCACCGGTATTCTGGCCGAGCTGCTGGGCAAGGAGGTCGTCGACCTCTCCGTCCTGCCCGAGAACACTGTCGTTGTCGTGCACGACCTCACGCCGTCCATGACCGCCACGATCGATAAGGCCCACGTTGCCGGTATCGTTACCGAGACCGGTGGCCGCACGTCGCACTCCGCGATTATTGCGCGCGCCCTCGAGATCCCGGCTGTCCTTTCGGTTTCCAACAGCTGCACCGCTCTGCGCAACGGCATGACCGTTGTCGTCGACGGTGGCAAGGGTATCGTCGAGGCCGATCCCGACGAGGAGACGCTCGCTGCCTACACCGCCAAGGCCGAGGCCTTCGCTGCCGAGAAGGCAGCCCTCGAGGCCTTCCGTGGCAAGCCGTCCGTGACTGCTGATGGCATCAAGAAGATCATCGCCTGCAACATCGGTAACCCCGATGACGTGCCCAACGCGCTCGATCACGACGCCGAGGCTATCGGTCTGTTCCGCTCCGAGTTCCTGTTCATGGACTCTGCTGAGCTTCCTTCCGAGGAGGAGCAGTTCAACGCCTACCGTAAGGTCGCCAGCGCGCTCAAGGGTGCTCCGGTCATCATCCGCACGCTCGATGTGGGTGGCGACAAGGAGATTCCGTATCTGCATATGGTCAAGGAAGATAACCCCTTCATGGGCTTCCGCGCCGTGCGTTACTGCCTGGCCAATCCCGACCAGTACAAGGTCCAGCTCCGCGCTCTGCTGCGCGCTAGCGCCTTCGGTGACGTAAAGATCATGATCCCGCTCGTCACCTGCGTCGAGGAGGTCTTGGCTGTCAAGGAGCTTGTCGAGCAGTGCAAGGCCGAGCTGACTGAAGAGGGTCGCAAGTTCAACGAGAACATCGAGGTCGGCATCATGGTTGAGACGCCTGCCGCTTCGCTGCTCGCAGACCGTCTTGCCGAGGTCGCCGACTTCTTCTCCATCGGCACCAACGACCTGATCGGCTACACCATGTGCGCCGACCGTGGCAACGACACCATCTCCAACCTGTACCAGGTTTACTATCCCGCCGTGCTCCGCTCGCTCAAGAACATCATCGAGAGCGGCGTGAAGGCCGGCATCATGGTCGGTATGTGCGGCGAGGCCGCTGCCGATCCGCTGCTCGAGCCGCTGCTGATCAGCTGGGGCCTGGAGGAGTTCTCGATGAGTGCTCCGTCGATCCTGCGCGCCCGTAAGACCATCAGCCAGTGGACCAAGGCCGAGTGCGACGAGCTCGCCGAGAAGGCGCTCGCCTGCAACACCGCCGCCGAGGTCAAGGCACTGCTCGAGTCCGCAGCTCGCTAATTTGGTATCAGAGGTAACCGCGTGGTTGGAATGGGCCGGCCACGCGGCCCTCACATATACAGGGGGTACTGTAAATGTTCTACACGCTAACCGCTAACCCGGCTGTCGACATGACGGTTTCGAGCTCTCCGCTCGAGCCCGACGAGAACGTCCGCACCGGTTCGGCCAGCTACACGGCTAACGGCAAGGGCCTCGACGTGTCCTTCGCCTTTAAGAAGATGGGCGTCGACACCGTCGCGCTCGGCTTCTTCGCTGGCTTCACGGGCAAGTTCATCGTCGAGGAGGTCATGAACCTGGGTTGCCTCTGCCGCCCGGTCTGGACCGACGGTATCACGCGCATTAACACCTACGTCAACGATGGCCAGCACGAGTACGGCATCCTGAACCCGGGTGCTCCGATCACGCCGCAGCACCAGGAGGAGCTCTACAACATCCTGGACACCGCGGGCGATCTCGAGTGCCTGATTGTCTCCGGCTCCGTGCCTCCCAAAGCTACGCCCGACTTCCTGGCTCAGGTCATGGAGCACGCTCAGGCTCGTGGCGCTGACGTCGTCCTGGACCTGTCCTCCGACAAGCTCAAGGAGCTCGCTCACAAGAAGCCGCTGCTCATCAAGCCGAACCATCACGAGATGAAGGCCATCTTCGGCGTGCCGGTCGACACCGACGACGAGGTCCGCGTTGCCATGAAGATGGCTCACGACGCCGGCGTTCAGAACGTGCTGCTCACCCGTGGTAGCCGCGGCGACGCTTACTTCTCCAACGGCGAGGACATCTGGTACGCCAAGCGTGAGTTCAACATCAAGCTGGTCTCTTCCGTCTGCGCCGGCGACTGCACCCTCGCTGCGTTCCTGCACAAGTGGTACAGGGATCGCGACAACGTCGAGGAGGCCATGAAGCTCGCTATGGCCACCGGCGCCAACGTTGCCGAGTCCGTCGGCATTGGTGACTTCGGTCACGTCGACGAGTACAGCAAGCGCGTTGCTGTCCGCAAGCTCGATCGTCAGTAATCGAAACGCGACATATTCGTGCGCATGCGGCGCCCCGGTTTCGGCCGGGGCGCCTTTTTTGTTCCGCCATGGGGGAGAGGTGTCCTGCCGTACTTCATCGCTTCCACACCGTTCACCGAGTTGTCCTAGCCTTTTACCGATGCGTGGAATATACTTTCATTAACACGTTGCTTCGTGAAAGGAACATTCATGATTTACACGCTCACTGCTAATCCCGCCATTGATTACAACATCGCCTGCGACGGCCTTACTGCCAATACCGTCACGCGTACCCGCAATGCCGTCTACACGCCCAACGGCAAAGGCCTCAACGTCTCGTTTACGCTTGACCACTATGGTGTCGACACCACGATCCTGGGTTTCTTCGCCGGCTTCTCGGGTGAGTTTATCGTTAAGGGCGCCGAGGCCCTGGGCGTGCCCGTCAAGCCCGTGTGGACCGACGGTATTACGCGCGTCAATGTGTTCCTCAACGCCGGTCCCGACACCGAGTACAACATGGTCAATGCCGGTGCCGCCATCAATGAGGCCAACGAGCAGGAGATGTTTGAACTTATCGATTCGCTCGATGACATGACCTGCCTGGTCATCAGCGGCTCGCTGCCTCCCAACACTTCCGAGGGCTTCTTGGCCGAGGTCCTGCGCCGTGTCAAGGCCAAGGGGGCCGAGTTCGTCCTCGACATCTCGAGCCATCAGCTGGCAGACCTCATTGCTCTGGAGCCACTGCTGATCAAGCCCAATGACGACGAGCTGCTTGACATCTTTGGCATCAAGGTGAGCGGTGGCGACGACGAGTCCGTCAAGGGCGCTATGGCCGAGCTGCACGCCAAGGGCGCCAAGAACGTGCTGCTGACCCTTGGTGGCGCCGGTGCGTACTTCTCCAACGGCGAGCATATCTGGTTTGCCAACCGCACCTTCGACGTCAAGCTGCTGTCGACGGTGTGCGCCGGCGATTCCTCGCTCGCTGCCTTCCTGTCCGTGTGGCACGACGCCCCCGAGCGCGTCGAGGACGCCCTGCGCCTTTCGATGGCCACTGGCGCCAACGTGGTCGAGTGCCCCGGTCTGGGTGATTTTGCCAAGGTGGACGAATATAAGAAGCACATCGAGGTTCGCCAGGTCTGCTAGTTCCGGCACCTTGTCTGAATAGTTTGATTATTTCGCATCCGTCTTAGACTAGGACGGATGCGTTTTTGTTTATCGGACTTGCGTGTGCAGTGGAGGCTGTTTCTTGCTAGACTTCTTGCAGACGCAATCGATAGCCAATTTGATAGTCGCAGGAGGCCATAGGCATGTGCAATGTTTCGCTCAACGGTACTCAACCGTCCGATGCGTCCCTGCGCGTCCTGCGCGCGCTTGAGGCGGCTGGTCTTGAGGCTTGGTACGTGGGCGGTTGGGTGCGCGACGCCCTGATGGGGTACCCCAGCCACGATGTTGATATGTGCTGTAGCGGCCTGTGGCAGGAGTCCAAAGCGGCGCTCGAGGCCGCCGGCATCGCGGTTGTGGAGTCGGGCATTAAATTTGGCGGAATCACGGCTATTTCCGATGGCGAGCGTATCGAGGTCACCACGTACCGTCTGGATGGCTTTTACACCGATGGTCGCCATCCCCAGAGTGTGGAGCGTGCCGCCTCGCTCGAGGACGATCTGGCGCGCCGCGACTTTACCGTCAATGCCATGGCCTGGCATCCCGAGCGCGGGCTTGTCGACCGCTACGACGGCCAGGGTGACTTGGAGCGCAAGCTGATTCGCGCTGTCGGCGATCCCAAGCGTCGCTTTAACGAGGACGCCCTGCGCATGCTGCGTGCGGTGCGCTTTGCCTGCCGTCTGGACTTTATGATTGAGCCCGAGACCAAGCGTGCGCTTGCCGAGTGCGCGCCGCTGCTCGAAGCCGTGGCGCGTGAGCGTGTGGGTATTGAGCTCGAGGGCATTCTTTCGACCGGTCATGGGGGAGACGCGATGCTCCGCTATCCCGAGCTCATCTGCGCCGCCGTGCCCGAGTTGGCAGCGGGTCGCGGGTTTGATCAGCGCAGTGTCTATCATGCGTTTAACGTCTACGTGCATATCGCCCGTGTGCTGACGGTGGCGGGGGAGCTCGCGCTGTGTGACGGCGTCGCGCCCTCGTCGAGCCTTATGTGGGCGGCGTTTTTGCACGATGTGTCCAAGCCCGAGTGCTTCACGGTCGATCACGCCGGCAGCGGACACTTCTACGGTCATCCCGAGCTCGGCGCCAAGAAGGCGCGCGTCATTATGGATCGCCTGGCCCTCTCGCACGACTTGGTGCGCGACGTGTGCCTGCTCATCAAATACCATGACAAGCCGCTGCGCCCCGAGCGCTCCTGCCTGCTCAATATGATGCGCGCGCTTTCGGGTGAGGGCGTCGACACGGCCCGCCTGATTGACGAGCTCATGGACCTTAAGCGTGCCGACACACTTGGCAAGGCCCCGTCGTGCTTCTATTATGTTGAGACGATTGAGGAGATGCGCGCGCTGGCGCACGAGCTGCTGAAGGCAGGGGAGCCCTATACGCTCAAGATGCTCGCCATCAACGGCGGCGACCTGATCCGTGCCGGAGTCAAGCCCGGGCCGGAACTGGGTCAGCTTCTCAACTCCGCCCTCGACGCCGTGATCGAAGACGATATTCCCAACGAGCGCGAAGCTCTTTTGGTTCATCTCAACTTGAATTAGCTACCAAGTTTACCTGCGTATTCCATAACCTGCCGACAATTTTTCGGCAATTTGGAATTTCTTCTTGCGCTGACGTTTTTTGTCCCGTAATATATCTCCTTGCAGCACGGCAGTGCAGATGTCATGTGGCCCGTTCGTCTAGCGGTTTAGGACGCCGCCCTCTCAAGGCGGAGATCACCAGTTCGAATCTGGTACGGGCTACCACGCATCTGATACCCGGACTTCCTATGGAAGGCCGGGTTTTTTTATTTTCAAACAACCGTCTGCAATTCCCGTTTGAACCAGAGCTTTGCGTTCTGCCTATGGCCCTTACGGGTACAATATCCAAGATATTTTGACTGTTAGAAGGAGTCTCATGACGGAGTCCTCTCAGCATACGTCTAAGCCCCAGGTCGAGGTTGAGGCCTCGGGCGGAGATGACAATAAGAGCGCACGCCGCGGCGCCATCTTTATCGGCGTCGTGCTGGTAGGTTATATCGTCTATCTGGTGGTAACCGGGCAGATGGGGCAGTTCTGGGCCGCTATGTCGAGCGTCCAGGCGTCATGGCTCGTTGTCGCGTGTCTTTGCATGTTCATGTACCTGTTCTTTGGCATTGTGGCCTATGCGATCGCCGTCTGGCTCGATCCCAATTCGCCCGTCGGCATCCGCGACCTGATCTCGGTCGAGGCGAGTGGCATCTTCTTTGGTAACCTGACGCCCATGATGATGGGCTCCACCCCGGCTCAAATCTATCGCCTGACCAAGGCCGGCCAAAACGTGGGCGAGGCCGGCGCCACGCAATTCACGCGTTTTATCGTGTACCAGTTTGGCCTCGTTGCCTGGGGCGCTATCCTACTGCTTGCTCGCATGCCGTTTTTTGCCGAGCGCTATGGCGACATGACGTTGCTGTGCGTCTTTAGCTTTGGTGGGCACTGCTGCATCTTGCTGGGCATCTTCGCCGTCGCGCTCATGCCTAAGACCGTCACGCGCGTCGCCCATTGCATTATCAATTGGCTTGAGCGCATTGGTGTCTCGGCCACTAAGATCGAGGGATGGCGCACGTTTGTCGATGGCGAGATCTACTCCTTCTCCGAGAAGTTCAAGCTTTCAGCCGGACATTTTTCTTCCATGCTGCTCACGGTGGTCATCACCATGCTGCAACTCGCGTTTTTCTATCTGGTGCCGTATTTCCTGATGCTTGCCTTTGGCCACCACGAGGTCGACTTTTTCTCGGTCATGGCCGCGAGCGCCTTTGTCCAGCTGCTGAGCTCTGCGGTCCCCCTGCCCGGTGGAACTGGTGGCGCTGAGGGCGGCTTTGCATTGTTCTTGGGTCATTTCTTTGGGTCGGCTTCGACCGCCGGCTATCTGCTGTGGCGCCTCATTACGTTTATTGCGCCGACCATTTTGGCTGCGCCCCTGCTGGGACTTAAGAGCGCCCACAACGAGAGCATCCATGCGCGCTGGGATCGTGTGATGCGCAAGCTCGGCCGCACGCCTCAGACGCCCTCTGCGCCCACTATGCCGCACCCCACGAATGCTGTTACCGTTGATCCCAAGAAGCGCGCTCAGAAGGCTTCTGGGACCGCTAAGCCGGCTCATAAAGCCTATGTGCGCCAGACAGGCGATGGTATTCGCGTATCTCCGTCGGCACTCAATAAGAAGAAGCATCCCAAGTCGCAGTAGGGCAGTCGTGCGTTCTTCATGATGCGGGGCATATTTGTGCTGTATGGGGGATAATCCTCTTACGTAGATTATCTCTCATCTGTTGATGAATGCTTGCATATCGAAGGGACACGCCCATGGCAACCAGCAAACCGCGCCTTGATCGCCGCATCGTTCGCAGCCGCAATGCCATCCTTTCCGCTTTCGAGCGCCTGCTCATGGAAAAGCCGCTGGCAGACATTACGGTGAGTGCCATCGCGCGCGAGGCCAATGTCGACCGCAAGACCTTTTACGTTCACTTTGGCACGGTTGATGGCCTGCTCGATGCCATTGCCGTCGATGTGGTGGAGATGATTGTCGACTCGGTCGAGAAAACGCTTGCTTCCATGGACGGCGACACCAACGAGCGCGCCCTGGGCGCGGCGGCGACCTTCTTTAAAACCGTTAATGAGGCACTGTGCAACAACTTAGTGCTCAATCGTCAGCTGATCGAGAATATTCCGCTCGATGATTTCATGGCTCGTCTTCGTGCGCCGCTCGAACATGAGATTGCCGAGCGCGATCTGCTGCCCCAAGGTCTCAAGGACGAGATGTTCGACTACTATCTGGCGTTTTTGCTGTCGGGTATTATCGGTATCTATCGCACGTGGGCGCTGTCTGACGGCTCGGTTCCTATCGAGCGCGTCTCTGAGGTCGCCAACGATCTGACTCTCAATGGTCTGTCGAGTCTGGAATCTCGCTTGGATTAGGCCTAGTTGGGCTCGTCGGCGTGGAAATTCCTGTTCCTGAGGTTCTCCGGCGCCTTGGAGACCTTGCCGGCGTAGGAGCTGTAGCCTGAGGATCCTTAAAAGAAAGTCCAGTTTATCCTTCCCACTCCAATTTTGGAATCCTCCGATGCGCCTTCGCACGCTCGCATGACCTCGATACCATGCGAGCCTGCGAACTCGACGAGCTCTGCGTTGCGGGCGTTTATGGTGCCGAAGGCGGCGGGGCACACGATAAGGCGTGCGCAGTGGACGAGGAGCTCTTTGGCGCGGGCTATGGTTTTATCCCCGATTGGCTCGAAGGCGCGCTCGGCCACGCATTCCGTCGCTAGGTCGCGCGCGAGCTCGCAGTCGATGTCCCCTTCGTGCAGAACGCCCGCGTAGA
>CABUQK010000065.1 GCA_902493615.1 uncultured Collinsella sp. | reverse complement strand
CCGGACGCGGTGCCGGGATCTCGCCCGTGCCGTGGCTAAAGACAAACTTGCCATCGGCCACGTCGCACAGGACGGTATCGCCCTCGCCCCACTCGCCAGCCAGCAGTTCCTCGGACAGCGGATCCTCGATGAGCTTTTGGATAGCACGGCGCAGCGGACGCGCGCCGTTGGTGAGGTCGGTGCCCTCGGCCACGATCTTGTCATAGGCCGCATCGGTGAGCTTGATGTTCATGCCGTTGGCAATCAGGCGCTGACGCAGGTCGTCCACCAGCAGGTGCGCGATCTTGGTCAGGTTCTCGCCCGAGAGCTTCTGGAACACCACAATGTCGTCGATACGGTTGAGCAGCTCGGGGCGGAACAGGCGCTTGAGCTCGCCCATCGCACGGCCCTTGATCTCACTCGAGGTGAGGCCCTGCTCGCCGGTGGTGCCAAAGCCAACGCTCGCATCCTGCGCGATCTCGCGGGCGCCCACGTTGGACGTCATGATGATCACGGTATTGCGGAAGTCGACCGTCTTGCCCTGGCTATCAGTCAGGCGACCCTCCTCCAGCACCTGCAACAAAATGTTGAAGATGTCGGGGTGCGCCTTCTCGATCTCGTCGAACAGCACGACCGAGTACGGGTGACGACGAACGGCCTTGGTAAGCTGACCGCCCTCGTCGTGGCCCACGTAACCCGGAGGGCTACCGATAAGCTTGGAGACCTCGAACTCGCTGCCGAACTCCGACATGTCGAAGCTGATGAGCGCGTCCTTACTGCCAAAGAGGTACTCGGCGAGCGTCTTGGCGAGCTCGGTCTTGCCTGTGCCGGTGGGACCAAGGAAGATAAAGCTACCACCGGGACGACGCGGGTCCTTGAGCGGCGAGCGGCTGCGGCGCACGGCCTTGGCGACGGCCTCGACGGCCTCGTCCTGGCCGATAATGCGGGTCTTGAGCACGCTTTCGGTCTGCAGCAGGCGACGGCTCTCGCTCTCGGTGAGCGAGGAAACCGGCACGCCAGAGGTCACGGACACGATGTCGGCAATCTGACTCACGTCGATGGTGAGCGGGCTGGCGTCGAGCTCGGCGGTCCAGGCGGCCTTGGCCTCGGCGAGCTCAATCTCGGCGGCCTTCTGCTGCTCGGTGATCTCGGCGGCCTTGTTCATGTCGTCGCTCTCGGTGGCCTCCTGCGCGGCGGCCTTGAGCTCCTCTATGCGATGCTCGGCCTCGCGCACCGGCTCGGGCGCACGATTCGCGGCGATGCGAGCGCGGGCACCGGCCTCGTCGATGAGGTCGATGGCCTTATCGGGCAGGAAGCGATCCTGGATGTAGCGGTTGGAAAGGTTCGCGGCAGCCTCGATAGCGCCCTGCGTGTAGCGCACATGGTGGTGCTCCTCGTAGCGCGGCTTAAGCGCGGTCAGGATCTTGACGGTGTCCTCGACGCTCGGCTCCTCGACATCGATAGTCTGGAAGCGACGCTCGAAGGCTGGGTCTTTGGTGAGGTACTTGCGGAATTCCTCGGCCGTGGTGGCGCCAATAATCTGGAAGGCACCGCGTGCAAGCACGGGCTTGAGCATGGAGCTCGCGTCGATGGAGCCCTCGGCAGAACCGGCACCGATGATGGTGTGCATCTCGTCAATAAACAGGATGACGTCGTCAGCCTCGGTGGCCTCCTGGATCACGTTCTTGAGGCGCTCCTCAAACTCACCGCGATACTTGGCGCCCGCAACGAGGCCCGGCAGGTCGAGCGTCCAGATGTTCTGGTTCATGAGATTCTCGGGCACGTTGCCGGCAGCGATCTGCTGCGCCAGGCCCTCGACGATGGCCGTCTTGCCCACGCCGGGGTCGCCCAGGATAAGCGGGTTGTTCTTGGTGCGGCGCGAAAGGATCTCCATCATGCGCTGGACTTCCTTTTCGCGGCCAATCACGGGATCGAGCTCGCCGTCGCGCGCCTTTTGAGTGAGGTTGGTGGCGAACTGCTTGAGCGTGTCGGTGCCGCTCCCCTTTTGCTGAGAGGCATCCGAGCCGCTAAAGAACGGCAGGCCCGCACCGGGACGACCAGCACCGGCGCCGGCGAGCGGACGCTTCTTGTCCTGGTCCTTGGCGGTGAGTTTCTCGATAGCCTTTTTGATGGAGGCGGACGACACACCCAGGCGCATGAGGATGTCCATGGCCATGCCGTTGCCCTCTTCGACGATACCGATGAGCAGGTGCTCGGTCGACACGTAGGTCTGGTTGTTCTCACGCGCCACGCGGAATGAGCGCTCCATCACGCTAATGACGAGCGGCGTAAAGGCGAGCTTGGCCGCCTCGGTCTCCTCACTGGGCTCGGGAACCGTGGTCTGGACCTCTTTGAGGGTGTCCATGATGTCGTCGTAGGAGATATCGAGCGAGCGCAGCGCCTCGGCGGCAATGCCCTCGTCCTCCTTGGCAAGCGCGAGCAGCAGATGCTCGGTGCCCACCTTATTTGAGTGCAGATCGAGCGCCTCCTGTTTGGCCATCGACATGACCTTGCGCGCTCGATCGGTAAATCTATCTAACATGCTCGTTTCCTTACATGAGTTCATCGAAATCAAAACGCCCGCCCGTCGGCGGCGCTTTTGTCTCTTTACCCACAGGTTGTCTATGTTAACAGCTGGAGGAATATCTATAAACCCGGCTCACATGAATGCAGGTTATGACCGCATCGCGGGACTCACCGCGCGATGCGCGACAGGCGCCCCGCAAGAGAAACCCTAGGCGTCTTTCACCACGTCGGGACTCGTCGCACGCGATGCGCGATAGGCATCGGCCTCCTTGGAGACGCGTTCGAGCAGCTCGGATGTATCGACGCCCTCGACTTGCGCGACCGTTTCCACCGTCTGCATGGCGACCGCCCTCAGGTACGCGCACGCGCTGTCCCCCGGCTGCTCGAGGTCTATCTCCTCGCCGCCCTCCCGGGCAAAGCCGACCGCCATCACAAAGCCCATGATGCCCGAGACCAGAAAGCCCACCGCAAAGCTCGAATCTGCCTTGAGCTCTTCTCCGTCGGGGTGGACGATCTCTCTCACGCGGTCGATGATGATCGTATGGATGCCCTGCACGACCTGCTCGGCGGCACCCGCCCTCATGGTGATGACGATGCGCCGCAGCAGGCAGCGGACGTCGCGCCGGTCGAACGCCGAAAGGTCGCCCTCGCTCGAAAAATGCCAGAGGGCATCGGTGATGAGCTCGTTATCCTGCAGCAGCTGGGCTATGGCGATGGCGACGAGTTCATCGAAATCGTGAAAATAGTAGTAAAACGTTCCGCGATTGCACTGGGCGGCGCGGGTCACCTCGCCAACCGACAGCTCGAAGATGCTGTTGTTCTCGATGAGCTCCCAAAACGCCTCGATGATACGGGTGCGTGCATCGGGCGCATCGGCGTCCTTACGCGGTCTCGCCATGCGCCTCACCGCACCCCTGCGCCTTGGCGTTCATGATGAGCATCTGAAGACGGTTCTCCACGTTGGCGAAGCTCACGTCGGGATCGTAGTCGAGCGGCAGGAACTGCGCCGTGGGATACTGCTCCTTGAGCGCATGGATGAGCCCGCGCCCCACGACATGGTTGGGCAGACACCCGAACGGCTGCAGGATCACGAAGTTGCGGCAGCCGCGCTTGGCGTGCTCGAGAATCTCCGCCGGAATCAGCACGCCCTCGCCCGCATCGAACGTATGGTGCAGGATCTTATCGCTCGCGCGCACGAGCTCGGGCATGCGCGTCGGCGGCTCGTAGAGCGGGCTCGCCGCGCCCAGGCGGTCGCAACGGTCGTGCGCGAGCTCGAACAGGTTGTCCGCCGTGGCGTACCAGGCCTTTTCGGGCAGCGACAGGTCGACGTGGAACTCGCGCGACTGCGCATGCTTGTAGAAATAGGTCTTGCGGATCACGTCGGTCATGCGCGCCTCGATGACCTCGAGCCCGTTGTCCTCGAGGTAGCGCTCGATCTCGTGGTTGGCGCCGAGATGGAAATTGAGCAGGTACTCGCCCACGATGAGAACGGTCGGATGCGGGTTCGAGCGGTCGTACGGAACGGCGTCCATGATCGCAAGCGCGCGTTTGAAGCCCGTCGCCTGGCCTCTCAGCCCGGAGCGCTCCATGCCCTCGATAACCTCATCGAGCGCGCGGTCGAACGCAGCGTCCGCCGCGCCCTTCTCGAGCTCGTAGGGACGGATGCGCCTAAGCATGGCCTCGAGGGCATCGATCATGGGAAGACCGTAGGCGATCTGGATGCTCGGGCCAAGGCCGAGCTTGAAGCCCGGATGCGCATTGTGGGCATCGACGTCGTCGTTGGTGAGCACCGGGACATAGTCGTATCCCGCGTCGTCGAGCGCGCGGCGCAGCAGGGGCATGTAGTGCGTCAGGCGGCAGTCGCCGATATACTTGCCAGTCACCACGGCGACGTCGTGCGGGTCGTACTTACCGCTCTCGAGTGCCGCGAGCGCCTCGCCGATCACGATTTGCGCGGGGAAGCAGATGTCGTTGTGCACATAGCGTTTGCCCAGGCGGATGGCATCCTCGCGCCCGATATCAAGGGCCTCGGCGCGCACGCCCTGATTGCGCATCGCCGCGGTCATGAGCCTGCAGAACGCATGGGAGGTGTTGGGGACCAGCGCGATCTTGTCGTGCCGGTCGCGCTTGGTGTACTTGACCTTATACGGGTCGTCGAGCGGATGGACCGCGTGCACCCGGGCGCCCTCGGCACGCTCCTCCGCGCGACGACGGTTGACCGACTCGATAAACGAACGCACGCGAATGCCCATGGGACCGGCGACGTCGCTCTCATCGAGCTTGATCATCATCGGAACCTTGGAGCCCATCTCGCCCATCATGCGCGCGATCTCGTCGGTGAGATACGCATCGTGGCCGCAGCCGAAGCTGCCCATCTGCACGAGCTCGAGCTCGGGCGTCGATGCGACGATGACCGCGCACGACAGCATGCGCGCATGGTAGTTGTTCACGATGTCGATGCGGCTGTTGGAAAGATCGACGTTGCAGACCCCCGGCACCGCATCGGGCGTCAGCACGGGGATGCCGCGCTCAGAGAAGAGCTTGGGCAGCCCGTGGTTGACCAGCGGGTCGTTGTGGTACGGGCGCGAAGCGATCACCACCGCGTAGCCGCCGTCCTCGCGCACGTTCTCGAGCACCTGCCTGCCGCGCAGCTGCAGCTGGTTCTCAAACGTCTCCTGCGCGCGGTCCGCCTGCTCGGTCGCCTTGGCAACCAGGTCGGCATCGATATCGAAGGTCTCCTTGCACCACGCCTTGAGCTGGCGGTTTCGGTCGCCCTCGTCGTACCAGTGGAACAGCGGCGTATCGAACGGAACGCCGAAACGCTCCTCCGGGTTATCGGAATTGCGCATCACGTAGGGGTATCCCTTTACGACGGCGCACATCCACTCGCTGGTAGAGGCGGTGTTTTCGGTGGGCACCGTCGTGATGATGGGCATGAAGATGCGGTCGACGCCGGCGTCGACGAGATTGCGGATGTGCCCGTGGACGAGCTTGGCCGGGAAGCACACGGTGTCGGATGTGACGTGCGCCAGACCGCGCTCGTACATCGCCTTGGTGCTGCGTCCCGAGACGCGCACCTTAAAGCCGAGCGTGCTGAAGAACGTCGACCAGAACGGCATGGTGTCCCAGAACTCGAGCACACGGGGAATGCCGATCGTGACATCGCGCCCCCCGCTGACGGGAACCGTGGGGTACGACTCGAACAGCAGCTTCTCGCGGTCGACAAAGAGATTGGGGGCAGCCGCGGTCCGGTCGCGCCCCGTGCCGGGTGCCTGTGCCTCGCAAGCACCCTGCGGACGCAGCTCCTCCGCCGCGGGAACCTCGCGCACGAGCTCATCCCATGAGATGGCGCCGCCGCGCGGGCAGCGATTGCCCGTGACGTAAAGCGAGCCGTCGCCAAATGCCACGACCGCGCGCTGGCAGCGGTTGTTGCACCGACGGCAGGTAACGCCGCCGAATTCGCGATGCTCGAAGCGCTCCACGGCATCGAGCCCGATAAACGACGTGCCGGCGTCGCCCTTGCGGCATTCCTCGCGCGCGAGCAGGGCGATACCGATAGCGCCCATCAGCCCCGGGTGGGGCGCACGCGTGACGGGTTTGCCCAGATACTGCTCGAATGCGCGCAGCACCGCGTCGTTTCGGAACGTGCCGCCCTGGACAACGACTTTGTCGCCCAGACGGTTGAGATTTGAAACGCGAATGACCTTGGTGAACACGTTCTCGATAATCGAACGGCAGAGACCGGCCATGATGTCGCCCGGACCCTTACCGCGCCGCTGCTCGGAAACGACGCTGCTGTTCATGAACACCGTGCAGCGGCTGCCGAGAACGGCGGGGGCTTTGGACGAAAATGCCTCGGTCGCGATATCCTCAACGGCTATTCCGAGGTTTTTGGCAAAACCCTCGAGGAACGAGCCGCAGCCCGCAGAGCACGCCTCGTTGACGACGATATCGGTCAGCACGCCGTGGTTGAGCCAGATGGCCTTCATATCCTGTCCGCCGATGTCGAGCACGAAGGTCGCATCGGAAACGCATGCGCACGCGGCGCGGGCGTGCGCGACCGTCTCGACCGTATGGTAGTCGGCGTGGAACGCGCGCGCGAAAAGCTCCTCGCCGTATCCCGTGGTGCCCACGGCATCGATCGCAAGCGTGACTCCCGCTGTCTCCCAGCGGTTCTTCAAGCTGACAAGACCCTGTTGGGCGACGTCGAGCGGTCTGCCGTTATTAGACGCGTAGAACGAATCGACAAGCTCACCCGCCTCATCGACCAGGGCGAACTTGGTCGTCGTGCTCCCCGAATCGATACCGAGCGCCACACGCACCGTCTCTCCGGGCGCATACGCATCCGGACCCTTTGCCGGCGTCTCTTTGCCATGGCGTGCCGTAAAATCCGCCTGCTCGGCAGGTGTGGCAAAAAAGGGCTGGGCAAGACGTCCCTCCCCGCTTGCGGGCGCGACCGTCTCGAGCTTATCCAGCCGGACAAAAGCGTCGGGAAGGTCGATCGGTTGGGACGATGCGAACATGTCGGTCAGCGACAGGGCGGCACCGCGCGCGACCATGATCTGCGGATCGCGCGGGACGATAACCTGATCGTCCGATAGATTCAGTTGCTCCCGGAACACGCGGACCAGTGTGGGGTTGTAGGCGAGCGTACCGCCCTCGAAGATTACCGGCGGCTCGATGTCGATACCCTGGGCCAGACCGCCGATCGTTTGGCGGGCGACCGCGTGAAGCGCCGAAAGCGCCAGGTCGGTGGTAGGAATGCCCTCGTTGAGCAGCGGCTGGATATCGGTCTTTGCGTACACGCCGCAGCGGCCCGAGACCTCGTGGACGGTCGTTCCCCGGCTTGCGAGCTGCTCGAACTCGCCCGATTCGGTGCCGACCCCCATGAGCTTTGCCATCTCGTCGATAAATGCACCGGTACCGCCTGCGCACGAGCCGTTCATGCGCATGTCGGCAACCTCGATGTCTCCCTTATCGTTGGTGCGGAAGAAGATCATCTTGGCGTCTTGGCCGCCCAGCTCGATGGCGCAGCGCGTCTGCGGATAGAACCTGCTGATCGCGAGCGCGTTGGCGACCACCTCCTGAACGTACGAGGCGCCCAGCGCGGTCGCGATATCGCGCGCACCCGAGCCGGTCACCGCAACGCGCAGTGACTCATGGGGAAAGCGCTCGGCGAGCTCGCCGAGCATGGCGCGCACGCTCGCTGTCTGACACGCCCCGTGGCGGCGATATCCCCACCACGCCTCGGTCATATCCTCGTGCATCGCGTAAACTTTGGTCGTCGTCGACCCTACGTCCAGTCCTACTAGCAACGCCATAATGCTCCGTCTCTCGCATTTTTCCCGCTAGAGATATACCACTCTACGTAATACAACAGACTGTTGTATTTAAACTCCGTATAAAAAGCGGCTGCCGAAACGCTTCAGCAGCCGCCGAATGCACCAACAGATTGTTCTGCGCGCTAGCACGTCGGGCAACGGAGCAGCACGGGCCCTCCGGTCATGCGCACCGCTCACGCCCGCGATGTCGCCGAGAGAGCTATCCACGCTTAGGGCTCCAACCAAGCAAGTCGCCCGCGCTCAGCAGATCCCTAAGCGAGCTACTCGCACTCAGGAGCCATAGCCTGCTCCAAGAGCTCGGCATGCTCCTCCTCGAAAACCGTCCCCACAGGGAAGGCGCGACGGAAGACGAAGTGGGAAATCGGACCGGCTACCAAAAGGTTCCACGGCAGCGCCATCACAAAATTATGCGGGATGTTGATCATCCAGATCGCGGGCACGGAATACAGGTTCGCAAGGATGCCGCCGGGCATGTGCGTCAGACCCTCGCAGGCACCGTACAGCGACATGATGATAACCATGGGAACAACCATGCAGGAGCTGACGGCGAGCGTCATGGCAAGCGGCGAGCTCTTGCCCGGCGTGACCAGGAATTTAAAGGCGAAGCCCTTAGCAAGGGGGCTGGCAACAAACCAGTCGCAGCACATGGCAAAAACGTAGGCAACGGGGAAGCCGAGCCACGCGGCGGCAACAACCTCGCCGTTGATGGCCCCATGCTGCAGGGCGACGTTGTAGATGCTCATCCAGAGCACCATGCAAAAGCACATGATAAAGGTGAACAGCAGGCTCTCTCGTTTGTTGATAGGCATAAAGGGCATGGTCCTTTCTGTGTTACGCCGCGGCACCACGCAACAAAAACGGGCGGGCGAGATGGAGCTGTTGGGACTTCATCTCGCCCGCCCGCGATACGTGCGTCTGCGACTACTTATGTGGTGGAACTACCCTAACACGAACGGCGCGCGCTTCGTAAGCGTTGAGTTTATGAAGATGCAGGGCACCAATAATCCCCCCCCCGACCCCATAAGTTGCGGTGGAATACGGACTGTTTTGACCCTTTAAGCAACAATTCAGTCCCTATTTCACCGCAACTCATTGGGGGTGCAAAGTAACCTGTCCCCTTTGCACCAATTAGCTGGTGTGGCGCCAGCGAGGGTCGGTGAGTGTACGTGCCACACCCAGACCAACGGGCAAAAACGCCACGATGAGCACTGCACGCACAAACCAACCGAGCATATTGACTGTGTCGAAGGTGCACATGTAATACATCGAGCGATACAGATACAAACCCGGCACCATAATGACAATCGAAGGCACCGTGAGAGCGATACGCGGGTAGGTGAGCTTGACTTCGGCCAAGCTTGCCAGCAGACCCGATACCAGCGCGCCGATAAACGCTGCTGCCTCGGGAGGCATTCCCGTGCTGAGGCCCAGGAAGGGAATCATCGTCGGCGCATCGACGAGCGTAAGGCGCAGGGTATTGGAAACGGCGCCGATCAACCCAGCTGCCGCGGCCATCTTTACCGGGCTGTTGAACATCACCGAGAAGCCGAATACGCCAACGAAGCTCATCACCACGCGCAGGAGCGTAAGGGCAAGCGGCGAAAGGCCGAGCGGGGCAAAATCATCCGGTGCCAGCCCCACACACTCGGCAACCATCCAGCCCACAAGGGTCGCCATCACAATAATCGACACGGCATACGAAAGACGCTCAATGCCGCTTCGCATATCGAGCTTAGCGATGTCGAGGCCTGCCGTAATGAGGGGAAAGCCGGGAATCACGAAGAGCATGGCGCCGATATAGCCTTCTTGGTGCGACATTGCCCCCGGTACGACCTGGCCAAGGCCGAGCAATGCCAGCAGATACGAAACGCAAGCGAGCGCAACGCCCGTCGTCAGCGCGCTAAACTGGCCAAGACCCTGCTTGAGAATATGGGAGCGAGCAAAGTTACCGACACCAGCGCCTACGAATGCGCAGGCCATCTCGATAGGGCCGCCGCCGAGCAAAAAGACGAAGGCGCCGCAAGCACAGGCTGCCGCAAGGCCCTGTTGCCAGGGAGAGTAATCGGGTTTTGAGCTCTCAACGGTCCTGAGCATCTCGTGGTACTCGTGTACCGTGAAGCGACGACCATAGGTCTCGATTTCCTTGAGGAAACTCTCCATCATCCAAATGCGATGGGTATTGACTCCCGTTGTGGGCAGGCTGACAACCTCGTTAAAGCAGTGGCCATCTTCGATGCAGGTGCACTCAAACGACAGAAGACTCAGGTCGACGTGAATCGTGACGCCGAGCACAGCGGCAACACGATTCATGGTATCGCGCACGCGCCAGGCACCCGTTCCGCTTGCAAGCATAAGCATGCCGGTGCGGCAGATGATGGATGATTTATCGGTGAGCGGCGCATCGACGGCAAGCTCATCGCCTGCCGTCACGATCTGGTGCCAGTCAGTTTTCATATGGAGCGCGCCGGCACGAACGCCGTGGTGCATGGGGGCTCTCGAAAGCAGCGAGTCAAGGCGCGAAGGCTGTGGGGGCTCCGTTGATTCGTCCTCAACCTCATCAGTCTCTTCATCGACCAGATCAAAGGAATCAAGCGGCGCTGGCTCGCGACGGTCGATCAGCTCCTCGTCCTCATCATCAAAGTAATTGAACTGATCGAGCATGTCCTCTTCGATTGAACGCTCGCTCGCGTCGTCCATATAGACGCTCCCTTCCTACCGACTAACCCCCATCCTAGGCAGCAACGGCTAAAGGAAACATAAAAGAGACGGCTGTCATGCGAGCCATGTGCGCAATAGCCGTGGGTAGTCGTTTAATAACGTCCATTACAGTCGAAATTG
>CABUQK010000064.1 GCA_902493615.1 uncultured Collinsella sp. | reverse complement strand
GTGTTGCGGGATGAGCAGGGGCCCTTGACCTCTCTGGCCTCCTTATTGGGCGGCATCGACTACCGACCGTTTTGGGTGTCCATTAAAACGAGCGGCCTTGCCCTGCTGATCTCCTTTGCGCTGGGCCTGTTTGCCGCGTGGAAGACCATGGGCACCTCGAGTCGCATCAAGGGCCTGCTCGACTCGGTCTTTACCATCCCCATGGTGTTGCCGCCCACGGTCTGCGGCTTTCTGCTCCTTATGCTGTTTGGCCGCTCGACCGGGGTGGGCCAGTGGCTTATCGCGCACGGCGTCTCGATTGTCTTTACGTGGCCGGCGGCGGTGATCTCTGCCGTGGTGGTATCGTTTCCCCTGGTCTACCGTACGGCGCTCGGCGCCTTTGAGAGCCTCGACACGCAAATGCTCGATGCGGCGCGCACGCTGGGCTGGTCCGAGCGACGCATCTTCACCAAACTCATGATGCCGCTCGGCTGGCCCTCGATTGCCGCCGGCACGGTGCTCGCCTTTGCCCGCGCCATGGGCGAGTTTGGCTGCACCCTGTTCTTTGCGGGCAACTATGCCGGTATTACGCAGACCATTCCCATTGCGATTTACTTTGAATGGATGGGCGGCAATACGTCGGTGGCCCTCTTTTGGGTCGTGGTCGTAATAGCGTTCAGCTTCCTAGTCATCCTGTTCATCAACATGTACACGGCGCATTCGCAAAAATACCGCGAGCGTGGCCTTTCCCGTGCGGAACGTAAGCAGGCCAAAGATCTCGCTGGACAGGGCGATTCGCTCGACCCGCCGGGCGGCGATGCCTTGCGTATCGATCGCGAGGCGTTGGCCGAGCTCATGCGCGATGATGCCGCTTTGCAGGGAGGTCGATAGGCCATGTCGCTCGTTCTGGATATCAAAAAGCGCTATCCCGGCTTTACCCTCGACATGCAGCTCGAGGCCGGCGAGGAGCGTGTGGCGCTGCTGGGCGCCTCGGGTTGTGGCAAGAGCTGTACGCTGCGCTGCATTGCCGGTGTGGAGACGCCCGACGAGGGCAAGATCGTCGTCAACGGCGTGACCTTTTTTGACTCGTCGGCGGGCATCAACCTGTCGCCCCAGGAGCGAAAATGCGCCCTGTTGTTCCAAAACTATCAGCTGTTTCCCAACATGACGGTGGCCGATAACGTATGCGCCGGTGTAGAGGGCGCGGGAGACACCGCCGCGCGCAAAAAGCTCGCCGAGCGCTATCTGAGCATTTTCGGTCTAGCCGATTTTGCCGACCGCTATCCCGCGCGCCTCTCGGGCGGTCAGCAGCAACGTGTGGCGCTTGCGCGCATGGTGGCGGCGCATCCGGGCATCTTTATGTTCGACGAGCCCATGAGCGCGCTCGATTCCTATCTTAAGAGCGCGCTCGAGCAGAACATGCTCGACCTGTTCGATGTGTGCAACCGCACCGTCCTCTACGTGAGCCACGACATCGACGAAGCGTGCCGCCTGTGCCAGCGTATCTGCGTGATGCACGACGGGCATGTTGAGGAGATCGGCTCCGTCGAGGACGTGGTCCGCCGTCCGCAGACGCTGGCGGCGCTGCGCCTGACGGGCTGCAAGAACACAAGCCGGGCGCGCAAGATCGGCGACGAAGAAGTCGAGGCCCTTGACTGGGGCATGACCTTTAACGTGGGTCGCGAGGTTCCCGATAATGTGGCGTACCTCGGTATTCGTGCGAGCTACTTCCATGTGGACAACCGTGCCGAGCGGGGTCGCAACAGCTATGACCTGCATGTGGCCCGTGTGAGCGATTCGCGCTTTGAGCGGCTGGTGCTGCTGGACGTGCCGCGCGCTGATGCGCCCACGCGTCTGCAGTGGAAGGTCAACAAGGTGAACGTATCTGCCGACGGGCTGCCGCAAGCAGGCGAGACGCTGCGCATGCATTTTGATGCCAGCAGGATCCATTTGGTTTGTCGATAGCGCCGGGTAATGCCGTCGGGGATATAAGCCTCGGCGGCTTTGTCTTGCCGCTCGCCGAATGAAGGATGACAAACTCTTATCAATTAAGATAATTATTTATTAAACGACGGCACACGACGCTGTCGTACGCATGTCGGCGGTGTTCGTCTGGACGACAACCGTTGATATAGTTGACCTTAACTTGTAAAGGAGGGTGCGCACATGCCGCAGACGACATATATTCGCCGCGTTGCCGCGCGTGCCCTGTATATGGCTCGGAGCCGCATATGAGCAGGTATGTTCACGGCTCCGGGAGAGACGACGCACAACTAAATAACCGTCCGCAAGGCAGGTTCCCTAAAATTCCGGGTTTGAGCACGGCCGGGCAATCGCCACCCGTCGTGCATCGATACCGCCGTTATCCGTTTTTGGTTCGAGAGGGGAACCGTCATGGCTGAAGAATTCGATTTCCATCCGATGTGGGAGAGTCTCGGCATGAATCTTGCCGACCACGACATGCTGCTGGGCGCCGTGGGCCAGATGTACGGCGATATGTTCCTGACGCAGAACAATCGCCCCAAGTCCACGTCCTACCTGGATTTTGTCGCCACCAACATCCACAGCGGCCGTATTAAGGAGATGCTCGACAAGAAGGAGGCCGGCGAGGCCACCAAGATTGTTGGCAGCTTCTGCGTCTACGTGCCCGAGGAGATCGTGCTCGCCTGCGACGGTATCCCTGTGGGCCTGTGCTCGGGTGCCGACTGGGCGACCGACAAGGTCGAGGAGCATCTGCCGCGCAACACCTGTCCGCTCATTAAGAGCTTTGCCGGCTTTAAGCTGGGCGAGGTCTGCCCCTACATCGAGTCGAGCGACCTGGTGGTGGGCGAGAACACCTGCGATGGTAAGAAGAAGGCCTACGAGTTTTTTGCCACGCAAAAGAACATGTACGTCATGGATATTCCCAACGTACACGACGAGTCGACGCTCATGACCTGGAAGGCCGAGGTCAAAAAGCTTGCCGCCAAGATTGAGGAAGAGTGCGGCGTCAAGATTACGCCCGAGCGTCTGAAGGCTGCCATCCATGCCGTCAACGAGAAACGCCGTGCCCTGCAGCGCCTCGCTGCCACGCGCGCTGCCGACCCGGCGCCTATCAGCGGTCTCGACAGCCTGCTGACCGTGCAGGCAGCCTTTATGGACGACACGCCGCGTTTGACCGGAGCCATTAACGATATGGCGGCTGAGTGCGAGCAGCGTGTCGAGGCCGGCGAGGGCGTGGCGCCCAAGGGGACCAAGCGCATCCTGTACACCGGTACGCCCATGGCCGTGCCCAACTGGAAGCTGTTCAACCTCATCGAGAAGGCCGGCGGCGTTGTGGTAGGCGAGGAGTCCTGCACGGGCTCGCGCTACTACAAGGACCTGGTCGACGAGTCCGGCGAGACGGTCGACGAGATGCTCGACGCCATCGCCGAGCGCTACTTTAAGATCAACTGCGCTGTCTTTACGCCCAACGACCAGCGTATGAAGGACATTGTCCAGATGGCCAAGGACCTGCATGCCGACGGCATCGTCGACGTGGCCCTGCAGTTCTGCACGCTCTACGAGATGGAGTCGTTTGCCGTGGAGAAGGCCGCCGAGGAGGCGGGCATTCCGTTTATGCACATCACGACCGACTACGCCGGCGAGGACGCCGGTCAGCTCCAGACCCGCATCGAGGCCTTCCTCGAGACGATTTAGCCGCACCTGCGCTAAGCTGTGCCGCCGGGTGTTCCTATCCACGCGATAGGGATTTCTCTGCTGCCATGCCGGCCGGTGTCCGGATGCACCGCAGGGCGCCGATCGGCTTCGCATAGCTGCCGGGGCGGGGATTTCCGCCGTCCTGGCAGATTCTATCCGTTTGTTCAGACACGAAAGGAACTCAATGAACAACGACCTTTTCAAGGCGGGCGTTTCCCGTCGCGGTTTTCTGACCGGCTCCGCTGCCCTGTGCGCCATGGCGGGCCTCGGCCTCGCCGGCTGCGGCGGTTCGGGCGCCGAGAGCGGTAGCGCCGCTGCCTCCGGCCAGGATGTGGAGTATCGCGACGAGCTGCAGATTGCGCTCCCGGCGAGCCCGGACGGCCTCGATCCGCACACCACGTCGTCGCTTGTGACCATGGACATCATCTGCAACGTCGTCGAGCCGCTCTTTGGCCTCGATAGCGACTACGAGCCCCAGCCCGTGCTGGCCAAGGGCTATGAGGTTTCCGACGACGGCCTGACCTACACCATCAAGCTGCGCGAGGGCGTCACCTTCCACAACGGCAAGGAGTTTGGCTCCGAGGACGTTGTGGCCTCGATGAACCGCTGGCTCACCGTCAACGATCGCGCCGCGAGCCTGCTGCCCGGCGCCACCTTCGCCGCCTCGGGCGACCACGAGGTCACCTGCACGCTGACCGAGCCCGCCATCGACTTTCTTATCATCCTGGGCAACCACTCCCAGTATCCGGGTATCTTCCCCTCCGAGGTCATCGAGGCCGCGGGCGATACCGGCGTGACCGAGTACGTGGGTACCGGTGCCTACAAGTTTGTGGAGTGGAAGCAGGACCAGTACGTCCATCTCACCCGCTACGAGGACTATGTCGCCGCCCACGGCAAGGCTTCGGGCTACACCGGCAAGGTCTCCGCGCCCACCAAGGACATCTACTATCAGTTCGTGACCGAGGCCTCCACGCGCGTGAGCGGGTTTGAGACCGGCGAGTACGATATCGCTGGCGAAATCCCCACCGAGAACTACCACGACTTTGACGGCAACGACGACGTCAAGCTCTACACCCATAACGCCGGCGTTCTGACCGCCTTCCTCAACATGAACGAGGGCGTCTTCGCCGACGAGGAGATCCGCAAGTGCGCCCTCATGGCTATCGACTGCGAGGCGGCCGCTCTTGCCGCCTATGGCGAGAAGGAGCTCTTCAACATCGATCCCAACCTTGGCAACCCCGAGAACACTCAGTGGGCGACCGACGCGGGCAAGAAGTACTTCAACCAGGCCGACGCCAAGGCCGCCAAGAAGGCTCTGGCCAAGACCTCCTATGCCGGTGAGACGGTCAAGTTGCTGACCACCCCCGACTACAAGGATATGTACAATGCCACCGTCGCGCTGCAGGAGCAGCTCGAGAAGGCCGGCTTCACCGCCGAGGTCGACAGCTACGAGTTCGCGACCTTCATGGACATCCGCTCCGGCAAGCCCGAGCAGTGGGACCTTTTTGTGGCCTCCACCAACTACAAGCCCATCCCGGCCCAGTCCCTCTCGGTCTCCAAGGCCTTCTATGGCCTGTCCGACGAGAAGGCGCTCAAGCTCGTGGCCGAGACCCGCACCGCCAAGGACACCGACGCCGCGGCCAAGAAGTGGGCCGAGGCTCAGGAGCGCCTCTATGAGATCGCCGTCATCGAGCCGCTTTGCCACTACGCTTCCATCACGGGCACTCAGGCAGACGTCGAGGACGTCGAGGTGCTCGACGGCGCCATCATCTGGAATGCCAAGCGTCCGGAGTAATGCAATAGATGGCGTGGCGGCTGAAGGGGTCTGGTCTCCTGTGGCCGCCACGCCCTGTCCACGTTCAGAGGGGAAATAGACGCCTCGCATGTTGAAGTACACGCTCAAACGTATAGGCGCGATGGTTCCGGTGATGCTCATCATCTCGGTCGTCGTATTTTTGATTATCTATCTCACACCGGGTGACCCGGCCTCTTCGATGCTCGGCATGGAGGCTTCGGCCGACCAGATCGAGCGCGTCAACGATAGCCTGGGGCTCAACGAGCCGCTGCCGCAGCGCTACGTTGAGTGGATGGGCGGCGTGCTTACCGGCGACCTGGGCGATTCGTATTTTATGCGTCAGCCCGTCACGCAGGCGATCGCCGAGCACTTTGGCCCCACGCTATCGCTCGCGCTTCTGGCGCAGCTCATCGCGCTGTTAATTGCACTGCCCTGCGGCGTCGTCGCTGCCCTCAAACATGGGTCGCGCACCGACGCGGTCTTGCGTATCGTTGCTCTTTTGGGCGTGGCGATACCCGGCTTTTTGATGGCGCTCATGCTTATGTGGCTGTTCGCCGTCACGTTGCGTGTGTTCCCAGTGGCCGGCTATGCGCCGCTATCGAAGGGCTGGTTCAGCCATTTACGCTATCTTGCGTTGCCGGCCATATCGCTTGGATGCGTGCAGGCGGCCCTGCTCATGCGCATGACCCGTTCGAGCGTTATCGAGGCCATGCAGCTCGACTGCGTCAAGACGGCGCGTGCCAAGGGCGTCTCCGAGGTTCGCGTGGTGCTGGCCCATGCCCTGCGCAACGCAGCGCTGCCGATTCTCACCTCGGTCGGCTATTCTTTTGGCGCCCTGATTACGGGCGCCGTGGTGACTGAGGCCATTTTTAACATCCCCGGTTTGGGCCAGCTGGTCACGAGCTCTATCGAGCGTCGCGACTATCCGGTGATTCAGGGCGTGCTGCTGGTCATCGCCTTGTTGAATTCGGTGATCAATCTGGCCGTCGACCTTGCCTACGGCGCTTTTGACCCGCGCGCTCGCAAATGGGGCGATGCATGATGGCAAACGTTAAGAAGGCTCTTGCCAACAAGGGGTTTGTGGTCGGCGGCTGCATTTTCCTGGCGATTGCACTGATCGCGCTCGTCGGTCCGCTGGTGTGGACGGTTAATCCCAATGCGCAGGAGATGACGTTGCGACTTTCGGCACCTTCGCCCGCGCATCCCTTTGGCTGCGATGACTTTGGCCGCGACCTGCTTGCCCGCGTCATCGCGGGCGCGCGCGTGTCGCTTGGCGTTGGCGTTGCCGTCACGCTCTCGACGAGTGCGCTCGGCTTGGTGATCGGCGCCTATGCGTGCTACAACGAGAGGCTCGATCATATTCTCATGCGCATCTGCGACGGCCTTATGTCCATTCCGGGCGTGCTGCTGGCCATCGCGCTCATGGCGATGATGGGGGCGAGCGTGTGGAACGTTATCATCGCGCTCGTCATTGTGTACACGCCGAGCATAGCACGCATCGTACGCTCGCGCGCGATGGTGGTTAAGGAGGAGCCCTTTGTGGAGGCCCTGCGCGTGCAGGGCGCCTCCACGGCCCGTATCGTGTGGCTGCATATCGTGCCCAACGTTATGGCGCCCTTCCTGGTGCAGGCGACCTTCGTCTTTGCCGAGGCCGTGCTCTCGGAGGCCGCCCTCTCGTTTCTGGGCCTGGGTATCAAGGCGCCGACGCCAGCTGGGGAAACATCCTGCAGGCGGGCAAGAACGTGATGCGCAAAGCCTGGTGGATGATTTTCTTCCCGGCAGCGGCCATCATCGCGAGCGTGCTTTCGCTGAACCTTGCCGGCGACGGCCTGCGCGACGCCCTCGACCCCAAGACCAAGGAGGACTAGCCCATGGCTCAGCATCTTTTGGACGTGCGCGACCTCTGCATCTCGTTTGTGGGCCGCGATGGCAACGCGCTGGAAGCCGTCAACAAACTCAACCTACATATCGATGCCGGCGAGATCGTTGGTGTTGTCGGCGAGTCCGGCTGCGGTAAGTCGGTGTTTGCCCAGAGTGTCATGCGCCTATTGGAGCATGAACAGAAGATGGCCTATACCGGTCAGATTCTCTTTGACGGGGAGGACTTGCTCGCGCGCCCGCTCAAGCGCATGCGCGAGGTGCGCGGCTGCGATATCGCCATGATCTTCCAGGACCCGTTGTCCTCACTCAACCCCGTCATGACGGTCGGGGCCCAGGTCGTCGAGGCCGTGCGGGCCCACCGTAAGGTGAGCCGACGCGAAGCCCGCAACGAGGCTCTATCGCTGTTGGAGCGTGTGGGAATTCGAGATGCCGCGGCTCGCTTCGACATGTATCCGGGCGATTTTAGCGGCGGTATGCGCCAGCGCGTGATGATTGCCATGGCGCTTGCCGGTCATCCGCGACTGCTGATTGCCGATGAGCCCACCACGGCACTCGACACGACGACTCAAAAACAGATTTTGGATCTCCTGCGCGAACTCAACAGTTCCGAGGGCATGGCGGTGCTTTTTATCAGCCATGATTTGGGTGTCGTCACGAGCATCTGCTCGCGCGTGCACGTCATGTATCTGGGCCAAATCGTAGAAGAGATCGACGCATGCGGCCTTATGGAGCGCCCGAGCCACCCGTATGCCCAGGGGCTCATCGCGAGCATTCCGCCGCTCGAAGGCGAGCGAGTTGACACGCTGGCGGATATTCCGGGCACAGTGCCGCCGCTTACGGCAATACCCTGTGGATGCCGCTTTGCGCCTCGTTGCGCCCGGGCGGACGAGCGTTGCCGCGCGCAGGAGCCTCCGCTGGTTGACGTGAATACGTGCGACCGGTCTAAATGCTGGCTAGTCGAGAAAGGGGAGTGCCATGGCTGTTGATAGCGAAGCCCTGCTTAGGGTCTCACATCTGACTAAAGCGTATCCCATGCCGGGCTCAGGTTTTAAGCGTCAGGCCTTTACCGCCGTGGACGATCTGTCGTTTGAGATCGCGCCGGGCGAGGTCTATGGCCTAGTTGGCGAATCCGGATCGGGCAAGTCGACGACTGGACGCTTGATCTGTGGTCTCGAGCGTGCGGATTCCGGCTCGATTGTCTATCGCGGGCACGACCTCGCCACGATGTCGGAGCGCGAACGCAAGCCGTTTCGCCGCGAGATCCAGCTGGTATTCCAGGATAGCTCTACGGCTTTTGACCCGCGCAACCGTGTCGGCCGCATTTTGGAGGAGCCGCTGATTATCGCCGGCGTGCGCGATGCGGATGAGCGCCATGAGCGCGCGCTCTCGGCCCTGGCCTCGGTCGGTCTTCTGGCAGAGCATTATGACCGCTATCCGCACGACCTTTCGGGGGGACAGCGTCAGCGACTCAATCTGGCACGGGCGCTTATTTGCGAGCCGCGCCTTGTGGTATGCGACGAGCCGGTCTCGGCGCTTGACGTGTCCGTTCAGGCTCAAGTGCTCAACTTGCTTCGCGACCTGCAGCGCACGACGGGCGTGACGCTGCTGTTTATCACGCATGATATGCGTGTGGTTCGGCATATGTCCGATCGGATTGGCGTGCTCTACCACGGTCGTCTTGTCGAGGAAGGCGCGGCCGAGGATGTGATCGCGCACCCGAGCGATCCGTATACGCAGGAGCTTATCGACGCCATTCCCTAGAGGATGCTTCCTTTTGGGTATGGCGTGGGTTCGTTGTTTAATTGTCGGTATTATCGGTGCAAGAGAGGGGAACTACTATGGCCGATATCGAGGAACAGCCGTTACCGCGCACGTTTAAGGAGTTCAACGAGCAGCGCAAGGCGGCGTTTATTCGCGTCAAGGATTACAAGCAGGCGGGTAATCGCCTGGTCGGCTTTTTGTGCAGCTATACGCCGCTCGAGATTATCGATGCCGCGGGGGCTGCGAGCGTGGCTCTGTGCGGTACGTCCGATGAGGTGATTCCCGAGGCCGAGAAGGTGCTGCCGGCAAATCTGTGTCCGCTCATCAAGTCGACGTACGGTTTTGCCTACTCGCAAAAGTGCCCGTTTACGTACTTTAGCGACATGATCATCGGCGAGACCACCTGCGACGGCAAGAAGAAGATGTACGAGCTACTCAACGAGCTCAAGCGCACGCACATTCTGCATCTTCCGCAGGGCCGCGACCGCGCCTACGAGCGCGAGGGCTGGTACGAGGAGTGCCGTCTGCTCAAGGAGGAGCTCGAGGGCTTCTACGGCATCACGATTACCGACGATGACCTGCGCGCTGCCGTCCGTCGTCGCAACCGCTTGCGTGCGGCCCAGCTCGAGATGTTTGCGCTGCAGGCCAACCAGCCGGCGGCCATGAGCGGCGTCGACCTGATGAGCACCATGTTTGCCGGTACGTTTAGCTTTGATATCGAGGCCTATACGCAGCAGCTGGAGCAAAAGGTCGTCAAGCTGCGCGAGGCCTATGACGCAGGCGAGCGCCCGGTCGCGGCGGATGCCAAGCGCATTCTGATCACCGGCTGCCCGGTAGGCGGTGTGATCAACAAGATCGGTCGCACCATCGAGTCCAACGGCGGCGTGGTCGTGTGCATGGATGACTGCTCGGGCGAGCGTACGGCCGCCATGATGATCGACCCGGACGCGCCCGACATTCTGCGCGCCATCGCCGACCGCTACCTGGATATCAACTGCTCGGTCATGACGCCTAACGACGGCCGCATGGAGAACACACTGACCATGTGCGAGAAGTACCATGTCGATGGCGTGGTAGAGAGCGTGCTACAGGCCTGCCACACCTTCAACGTTGAGAGCGCGCGCATGCAGGAGGCTGTCGAGGGTGCGGGTATTCCGTATATGAAGATCGAGACCGACTACAGCAACGGTGACATGGGCCAGATCGAGACGCGCATCGCAGCCTTTATCGAAACCCTCTAGCTTCCTCAGGTGCCGGATTTTGCTCCTCAAACCGTCGCTTGCGTACCCAAAGTACGCTGCGCTCCTCTTTCGGGGCAATCTCCGGCACCTGAGAAACCTAAAGCTAAGGCGCCTGAACGCGCCGCTACCTTTGATGTTTAGATTGGGAGAGAGCCATGATAGGGATCGGGATCGATATCGGGTCTACGGCGGCTAAGGCTGCTGTGGTCGACGGGGAGGGTTTGGTGGCGTGGACGTGCGTGCAACCAACCGGGTTCTCCTCGGTCGATGCTTCCGAACGGCTGCGCGAGGCACTGGTAGCGGCCGGCTATGACGTGACAGCCGACGACGTTCGCGTGATCGCGACTGGCTACGGCCGTGTCGCCGTGCCCTATGCACACAAGGTCGTGACCGAGATTACC
>CABUQK010000063.1 GCA_902493615.1 uncultured Collinsella sp. | reverse complement strand
GATGACCATAATCTTGACGTCGTGCTTCGAAAGCCAACGACCCGCCTGCAACGCAAATGAGCGCACCTCATCCTCGGTGCGCGTGCCGTAGGGGCAGCGCTTGGTGTCGCCAAAGTAGTAGACGGACTCGTGCGGCAGCGCCGTCGCGATGGCGCGCGCAACCGTCAGACCGCCCAAACCAGAATCGAACACGCCAATCGGGCGCGTGTCGCCTGCCGGATTCTCGATATCGGACATTACCTCACCAGTCTCTCTCGAAAAGACATGTCCAAGTGCGGCGGCGCCGCGCTACGAACGCGCCGCGACCAGCAGCTCTGCCGTCGCCGCCCAACCGTCGACAATTTTGCCGCGCGTAACGAAAGCGTTCTCGCAAGCAGCCAGGAACTCGGGCGCGCCGGCGCTCGTCAGGCCATTCTCGACCAGGCAGAACGTGCCCACGTGATCGGCCATGTAGAAGTCGGACTCGGAATCGCCGAGCGCCAACGTCTCCTCGCGCTCGATCCCCAGGTGCTCGCAGAAGCGCGCAATGGCGACGCCTTTGTTGAGGCCCGCGGGGTTGATGTTGAAGGCGCGACCGTCCTCGACGCGATCGAGCTCGAGCGTCGTCGGCTTGGACAGATGAGTCAGATGGCCGTTGCAAGCCCAGATCAGACCGCAGCCGGCCTCGTCCAGGATGGCCTGGACCTCATCGTCGGGCACATTGCCGCGCATGCCGACGGTGACCTCACGGTATTTGTAGCCGGTCGACATGTCGTTGTGGTACTCGATCTTGTGCGGCCAGCGGGCAAGGATCTTCTCGCACACGCCGGTCTGCTCGATCACCTGGTGCGGCGTGAGGCCGCAGGCGGGGTCGTAAGGCATGTCACCGGTCAGATACTCCCAATCGTTGGCTTTGAGGTCGTACATAACCAGACCGCCCATCTCACCAATGTAGGAGTTGAGGCCGAGCACGCGCGCGTCCTCGTGGATCATGGTACGGTTGCGGCCCGAGGTGGGAACCACCTGAATACCAGCGCGAGCGAGCGCCACGACAGCCTCGACGAGTTTGGTCGAGGGGTTGCCGTCGTTGTCGCGCAGCACGCACGAGCCGGGTGCAAGCATCGTGGCATCCAGGTCGGTAAAGACGTACTTGACCTTGGCCAAGCGCTCGCGCATCTCGCCCGAAAGCTCAGCGACGGTCGGCAGGGTATTGTGGGACATGGTTACTCCGTTTACGTAGAAGGGTTTGGACTTGGACGGCATGTTTTGATTGAGGGAACACGCTTATGGCGACAGCGCACTCAGGGCGCCGCCGCCATCATGGTTCATTAGTCAAACTGGGTAACATCGATCAGGCGATTGGCCAGCGAAAGGTCGCTCTCGATGGGCACGAACTCGTCGCCCACGTGCATGAGCTCCTCGTCACCCTTTGCCAGCAGCAAGACAATGGTGGGAGCATCGGGGTTGACGTACTCCTCGCGCGCCGCCTTGAACGCCGCATGCACAGCGGCTTCGCGGTCGAGGATGATCTTGTTCGGCGTATCGTCGGGAACATGCTCGGCAAGCTCGCGACAGACCTTCATCGGGTCCTCGTGAGCTGGATCCTCGTTCGTAAAGATCATCAGGTCGGAATACGGTGCGGCCTCGCGTGGCAATTGCTCGCGGCGCTCCTGCGCCTTGCCGCCGGCGGCGCCAAACAGCGCAATGACGGGGCTAGCGGGAAACGCGCGCTTGACCGACGAGAAAAGCGAACGGAACGAAAGCTGGTTGTGCGCATAGTCAACGACGCAGATCACGCGGCCGTCCTTCGACTCCACGACCTCCATGCGGCCCGGCACACGCAGTTTGGAGAGGCCCTTCTTGATAGCCTCGATACCGATGCCGATCTCGCGCGCAGCGGCGATAGCGACCAGCGCGTTTTCCACGTTAAAGTCGCCCGCGATACCCAGCAGGACCTTCTCCCCCGCCTCGGGCTCGTCGGCGCTCATGCCGTGCAAGTTGAACTCGATGTTAAAGCCGAGCATGCGGACATCGCTCGCCCACAGGCTTGCCTCGGGATGCTCGACGCCAACGGTCACCAAGCGCTCGGCCGTCGACGCTGCCTCTAGCACACGGTCAACCTCATCGGTGCCCAGATTCACCACGGCGGTCTTTGCCTGGTCAAAGATCCTAAGCTTGCTCTCAAAATAATCCTCAAACGTGGGGTGTTCGATCGGCGAGATGTGGTCGCGGCCGATGTTGAGGAAGCACGCCACGTCAAACGGCAGATTCTCGACGCGTTGGTACTTGAGCGCCTGGCTCGAGACCTCCATGACCATGGACTGGCGACCGGACATGCGGCAGTTGGCGATATGGCGCCAGACCTCGGGGGCCTCGGGCGTAGTATTGGTGCTCTCGTAGCACTCGATGCCATCGTCGGTACTCACCGAGCCGATCATGCCGCAGGACTCGCCCGCCGCTTTGATGATGGACTGGAGCATAAAAGCGGCCGTGGTCTTTCCCTTGGTGCCGGTGATGCCCACGATCTTGACGTCGTGGTCGGGACGGTCGTAGACCTCCGGCGGCAACAGGGCCATGGCCGTGCGAACACTATCAACAACCAGCATCGCAGCACCGCTCTCCTGCGCCAGCGGCTCCAGAGACTCGACCAGCGACTCCTCGCACACAAATGCGACGGCGCCCGCATCGAGCGCCATGCTCAAAAACGCGGGCTTAAAGGCAGCACCTTTGCAAAAGAATACGTCACCTGCCGAGACCGCGCGCGAATCAAACGAGCAGCCGGTCACGGCACGCTCGTCAACCTGCTCTGATGCGCGCAGCTCGCCGCACACATCGAGAAGCTTGGCAAGCGTATCGACCGTGGTCACGGTCGCGGAATCCGAATGGTGCATCTTTCACCTTTCTCAGCCATTTGGCAGGGACGGTTTTATAGTAACTGAAACGCACCCACGCAAAAACGGCTCCCGGAGGAGCCGTTACGCGCAGGCGTTCGTAAGCCGAGGCTAGGCAGCCTGAACAGCGGGCTGGTCCTCGTCGATAAAGAAGCGCTTGTACCACACTAGGAACACGAGCGGCGTATAGATCTTGCGCTGGAAATCGCCCTTGCCCGCAAAGTGCAGATCGAGCAGGTGCATGAGCTCGTCGGTATTGAAGAACTCGCTTGCCCACGGCGCGGTGAAGTACTCCTTGACATAGTCGTACCACTTTTGCTCGCGCAGCCAGTAGACAATCGGCACCGGGAAGCCCACCTTGGGACGGGTGGCCCACTCATCGGGCAGCGACTTGTTGGCAGCGTGGCGGAGTACCTGCTTGTTGCCGTTCTCGTTGATGCGGTAGCGATCGGGAATGTGCTCGGCGAACTCCATGACTTTGCGGTCCAGGAAGGGCACGCGCAGCTCCAGCGAGTGCGCCATGCACATCTTGTCGGCCTTGAGCAGAATGTCGCCCGGGAGCCACATGTTCATGTCCAGGTACTGCTTCTTGACCAGTTCGGGCTGACCCTTCACGCGTGCGTAGATGGGTGCAGCGAGCTCAAAGGCGCCATCGCCGGTGTTGTACTCGGGCTTGAGCACGCCGTCGACCTCGCGCTCCGGCCATACCAGAGCCTGTCCCAGGAACGACTTCTCGGGGATCTCGGCACCCTTGACCAGGAAGTTATGTCCCTTGAAGTACGGCATATGCAGCGCCAGGTTACCGAGCGCGCGACGGATGGGCAGCGGCACCATCTTTTTGTACTTGCGCACCGGGACCGTGTCCTCGTAGTAGGCGTAGCCGCCAAAGAGCTCGTCGGCGCCTTCGCCCGAAAGCACGACGGTAACGTCCTTGCGGGCCATCTCGGCCAAGAACCACAGCGGCACGGAAGACAAGTTGGACTGCGGCTCGTCCATGTGATACTGGATATCCTCGAGCGCACCGAAGAACTCGTCGGCGGTAATCATCTTGCGAACGTTCTCGACGCCGAGCTTATCGGAAAGTTCCTTGGCGTAGTTGGTCTCGTTGAAGTTCTTGTAGTCAAAGCCCACCGAGAAGGTCTTGTCGGGCATGAGGCAAGCGGCGATGTAGCTGGAGTCGACGCCACCGGAGAGGAACGACGCGACCTTGACGTCGGCGATGCGATGGGCCTCGACACTCTCGTGCACGACCTCGTCCAGCTCATCGACATACTCTTCGAACGGCTTCTCGACGGCAGAGTAATCGCAATCCCAGTAGCGCTCGATGTTCATCTTGCCGGTCGGGATATCGACGGTAAAGTAGTGCGCCGGCGGCAGCTTGTAGACACCCTCGAAGAAGGTCTCCTCAGTCGCCGAATACTGCAGCGTCATGTACGGACGCAGAGCCTTTTTGTTGACCGCCTTGTGGAAGTGCGGGTAGTCCAGGAAGCTCTTGATCTCGGAACCAAAGAGCACGCCCGGAGCGCCGTCGCCCGCATCGGCCATGGGATAGTAGTAGAGCGGCTTGATGCCAAAGATGTCGCGGGCGCCAAAAAGCTTGTTCTTCTTTTTGTCCCAGATGACGAAGGCGTACATACCGCGCAGACGATCGAGTACGGCCTCGCCCCACTCCTCGTAGCCGTGCAGGAGGCTCTCGGTGTCGGCGCCGCAGTGGAACTTGTAGCCCTTGGCCTCGAGCTCGGAACGGAGTTCTTGGAAGTTGTAGATCTCGCCGTTGAAGACAATGACGACGCTGCCGTCCTCATTGGCCATGGGCTGAGCGCCGGCCTCGGTCAGGTCGAGGATCGACAGGCGGCGGAAGCCCAGGGCAACGCGGCCGTCGATAAACTGACCGCCCATGTCGGGACCGCGATGGACGATGCGGTCCATCATCTTGGTGAGCACCTCGGATTGGTTATCCGTCCCACCGACAAAACCGACAAAACCGCACATATACTATCCCCTCTGCTGTTGCTGGGCATCAAATCGAATCAGTAGCTTTTGAGTATACCCGAGGGCGTAAAGAGGGGCGGAATGTTCAGGCAATCTCAACTGAATCAGCTCCGCTGTGACACGCGCCGGTTACCTTTAATGGATATGAGGTGAATGGGGCGATTGTTTTGCTATACTCTCTCCGCACGGGCGATTGGCGCAACGGTTAGCGCAGGTGCTTTACACGCACAAGGCTGGGGGTTCGAATCCCTCATCGCCCACCATTGAATTGGAAACGGTCCTCGAAAGGGGACCGTTTTTGTTTGGGCCCATTTCATGGGATTCGAACCCGCAAGGGTGCGGAGCTGAGGAAACGCGAAGCGTTTTCCAGCGCAGCACGCGAGGAGCGAAGCGACGAAGCGGATGCGGGCGGCGGAGCCGCACGCGGACATCCCTCATCGCCCACCACTGATTTGATAGGCTCCCAGCAATGGGAGCCTTTCTTTTTTGGGCCCAGCGCATGGGATTCGAACCCGCCAGCACGTCTGTCACAAAGGCCGTGGCCAAATAATGGCAAAAATGAGTACTGCTACTTTGCTTGCAACATATAAACAGATAGTGTTTGCTTAGGTTACGCAACATATGTCCATTATAAGGACTAACAGTCAGATCAAAATCGTGTATTCATCGCCATTTCGACTTGCCATCTGGCCTTATTAGTCCAAAATTGCTGCTACCAAATCGGTAACAGTACTCATATTTGATGTTTTTTGACCAGCAGGTCTCCCTGCCTTAGCAAATCTAAGGCAAAACGGGCTCCAGACCGCTGAATCATGCCGCATAGGGCACGTCCGCAGTCCGGAACTCGGTCCAAATTGAGTTATTGCGCCGCGTTAGCCCAAAACACCCGACAGGATCTCGATCAGACTGTCCACGTCGGCTTCCTCGCAGACGAGTGGCGGCAGGAAACGCAGCGTATGCGCACCCGTAGCGTTGATCACGGCACCGGCGGCCAGCGCGCGGGCAACAACACCATGCGCGTCGCCCGCGGCATCATCCAAATCACAGCCGAGCATCAAGCCGCGACCACGTACCTCGGTCACGTGCGGCAGCTTGGCGAGCTTTGCCTCCATATAGGCACCCACCTTGGCAGCATGCTCGGCATAATCGCCACGCACAAGCGCGGAGAGCGTCGCGGCACACGCCGCGATGGCCAAGCAGCTACCGCCAAAGGTCGAGCCGTGGTCGCCCGGCTTAAACACGTCGGCAATCTCCTTCTTCGCCACGACGGCACCCATGGGCACGCCATCAGCAATGCCCTTGGCAAGGCTCATGATGTCGGGCTCCACGCCATAGGTCTGGAACGCAAACGGCTTGCCGGAGCGGAAGATGCCGCACTGGACCTCGTCGGCGATAAGCACGGCGCCCACTTCGTGTGCCAGGTCGCGCGCCGTAGCCATAAACTCCTCGGTCATGGGATGCACACCGCTCTCACCCTGGATCGGCTCGAGCATCACGGCACAAATTTCGCTCCCCAGCTGCTTAAAGATCGCACGCAGTTCATCGACATCGTTGGGCGTGCAGGCCACAAAGCCACCCGGCAGCGGGCGGAAGCTGTCCTGCAGCCAATCCTGCATGGTGGCGGCAATGGTCTCGAGCGTACGGCCGTGGAAGCCGCCGCGCATGCACACGATGGTGTTGCCGCCATTACCGGCACGCTTGGCGTACAGGCGCGCGAGCTTCATCGAGCCCTCGTTGGCCTCGGCGCCAGAGTTGGCAAAGAAGGTCTCCCAAACCTGCTCATCCGCAGCCGGGGCACCAAGAGCAGCTGCCGTGGTCTCATCGCCGGCGGCAATGGCATCGGCAAGCACGCGCGCACCATCTACGTCGTCGTTAGCAAGCTTGGACAGCAGCGCCGCGACCTGTCCGCGCTGCTCGATGTAAAAGTAATTGGAGACATGCATGAGCTTTTTGGTCTGTGCCTCGAGCGCCGAGAGCACAGCCAGGTTGCCATGACCTAGGCTGCACACGCCGATGCCGGCAAGAAAGTCGAGGTACTCACGACCATCGTCGCCGGTGAGCTTCATGCCGTGACCCTCGACAAACTCGACCGGAGAGCGGCCAAAGGTATGCATAACGTAATGGGATTCAAGCGATTGCTGAGCTGCAAGTGACATGGGATGCCTTTCGTTGGGCGCCAGACGGCGCGGGGCTATGGGTGCAGGAATGGGGCGGCTGCGGGTCAGCTAGACCGTCTGAAGCTTCTCGACCTCGTCAAGGTTTTCGGTCAGACGCGCAGCAAACGTCGAAAGCGGATGCGGATGCGTATCGAACTCGTAAGCCGTCTCGGTGGAATGGATCACGGTGCCGACGCCGGCATCGGTCAGCAGCTCCAGGAGCAGCGAATGCGGCGTAGTACCGTTAATGATGTGGGCACGAAATACGCCGCCGGTAAGCGCATCGACGGCCGCGCGCAGCTTGGGAATCATGCCCTTATCGACCTCGCCGCCGTAGAGCATTTCGTTAACCTCGTCGAGCGTTAGGTTGGAGATAAGCGAGTCCTTGTCGCTAAAGTCCTTGTACAGGCCATCGACATCGGTCAAAAAGATCGCCTTATGCGCGTGGAGCGCCGCGGCAACGGCACCGGCGGCGGTGTCGGCGTTGATGTTGAAGAAACCGCCGTCCTCCCCCGCCGCGACGGTAGCGATGACGGGGATGTACTCGCTATCGAGTAAGCGCTCGATATAGTCGGTGTTGACGTGCGTCACTTTGCCCACGCGACCGAGCTCGGGGTCGAGCGGCTCGGCGATGAGCGTGCCGGCATCGCTGCCCGACACGCCCACGGCCAGGTTGCCGTGGTGGTTGATGGCAGCAACCAGCTCCTGGTTAACCTTGCCGCCCAGCACCTCGCGCACGATATCCATAGTCGCCGGCGTGGTCACGCGCTGGCCGTTCTTAAACTCGACGGGAATATCGTAATGGCTCAGCGCCTCGTTGATAGCCTTGCCGCCGCCGTGCACGATGACGGGGCGCATACCGATGATCTTGAGCAAAACGATGTCGCTCATCACGTCGCGGCGCAGCTGCTCATCAACCATGGCGGCTCCGCCATATTTGATAACAACCGTCTTGCCGGTCAGGTTCTTAATCCACGGCAGCGCTTCGAACAGCAGCTGCGCGGTTGCTTCGTTGGATTCGCTCGAACGACAATCGCGTGCGAATTTCATAATCTGCCTCGTCTTTCGTATCGTTATCGCGCCGTGCTCCGCTGTCCGCAATCGCGGCAAGATGCGCAGCGTGCCTGGAATCTAGGAACGGTAATCGCCGTTGATGGAGATGTATTCATGCGTGAGGTCGCAGGTCCACACGGTCGTTGCCGCGTCGCCTGCGCCCAGGTCGGCCGAGATCACGATCTCGGGCGCCTCGAAACGTCGTAGAGCCTCGTCCTCGTCAAAGGGAACAGTCAGACCATCGCGACAGACAGGCATACCCATCATGTCGATGGAAACGTCTTCCTGATTAAACTTCACGCCGCACTTGCCAAGCGCCATGGCAACGCGGCCCCAGTTGCAGTCGTGGCCGGCGATGCAGGTCTTAACGAGCGGCGAGTTGGCAACGGCACGAGCGGCGATATCAGCTTCCTCGTCGTTGGCGGCTCCGGTAACGTTGACCGTAACAAGCTTGGATGCGCCCTCGCCATCGGCGGCAATATTGCGCGCCAGGCTCTCGCACACCTCGTGCACGGCAAATGCCAACTCGTCAAAGGCATCGGAGCCCTCGACGATAGGCTCGGCATCTGCGGCAGCGGCGCCGGAGGCAAGCATGATGCAGGTGTCGTTGGTCGAGGTGTCGGAATCGACCGTTACCTTGTTAAAGGTCTGCTTGACGGTCGAGAGCAGCAGGGCATGAAGTGCCGCAGGCTCGACGGGGGCATCGGTGGTGATAACTGCGATCATGGTGGCCATGTTGGGCATGATCATGCCCGAGCCCTTGCACATTCCGCCCACCGTATAGACATTGCCCGCATGACCCGCAGCCTCGCTGACGTAGGACACGGCGTACTCCTTGGAGTGCGTGTCGGTCGTCATGATGGCACGAGCGGCATCGGCGCCACCGTGGGCGAAGAGCGCCTCGTAGGCAGCAGGAATGGCGGTCTCAAACGTGTCGATCGGCAGAATCTGGCCAATCACACCCGTGGAGGCAACCAGAATCTGCTGGGGCTCGCAGCCGATGACCTGCGATGCGATGTTGCACGTCTCGCGCGCGCATGCAAGGCCGGGCTCACCCGTGGCGGCGTTGGCATTGCCAGAGTTGACCGAAACGCCGGCGATGATACCGTAGCCCTTGTCGGCACCGCCCAGGTTGGCACGGCTCACTTGCACGGGCGCCGCGCAAAAGCGATTGGTGGTAAACACGCCGGCACCGGGACAGGGTTTATCGGGCACGACGAGCGCGTAATCCAGACGCTCGGGGTTCTTGCGGAACCCAGCGTGGATGCCCGCAGCTTTAAAACCAGCCGCAGCCGTAACGCCACCCTCGACGGCGCGAATCTTGATATCAAACAGCTCGGTATTCATCGTCTTCATGACTCCTTATGTCAAACAAAAAACGGACATCGGTTGGTGCGCCATGCCAGTCGTAATCATGAGACCAGCTTAAGAGTGGCGCCCCACTCGATGCCCGACTACCAAATCGTTAACAATCGAATGTGCTACACCGGGCACGCCACTGTGGGCAAGCCTCGTCGCTCGTCAAAGCCAAAGACGATATTGGCGCACTGGACCGCTTGGCCCGCAGCGCCCTTGCACAGATTGTCGATGGCGCCCGTCGCCACCAGCACGCCCGCGCGCTTGTTGAACGCAAGGCCAATCTGGGCGGCGTTGGTGCCGACGACCGAAGCCGTCTTGGGCTGCTGGCCGGCATCGAGCACGCGCACAAAGGTGCGTCCAGCGTAGAACTGCTTGTAATAGTCGACGACATCCTCAAGAGCCAGGGAGTCGATGGCCTGCGGCGTGAGCGGCAGCGTCACCGTGGAGAGCAGGCCGCGCTTGAGCGGTGCCAGATGCGGGGTGAAGACGACGCGATCGGTCAGGCCAAGGATCTGCTCAATCTCGGGCGTGTGGCGATGCTTGCCCACGCCGTAGGCCTCCAAGTTCTCGTCAGCGCTGCAAAAATGCGTACGAGCGTTGCAGGACTTGCCGGCACCCGTCACACCGCTGATGGCATCAACGATCACGGGGCCGCTCTGGGCAACCCAGCCAGCGCGCACGGCGGGCGCGGCGGCAAGGCTCGTTGCGGTGGGATAGCAACCGGCGCAGGCGACCAGCACGGGTTTGCCGTCGGCATGGCTGGAAGCAGCGGTCTCTAAGTCCTGGCAGAACAGCTCGGGGAGGCCGAAAGCACGCGTCTTGAGCAGCTCGGGGCTCGTATGCGCGGCGGCATACCACGCCTCGAACACGGCCGGATCGCTCAGACGGTAGTCGGCAGACAAATCGAAGCAGGAAACGCCTGCGGCAAGGAGCGCGGGCACCTGTGCCATGGCAGCCGTGTGCGGCACGGCAAGAAAAACCGCATCGCAGCTCTTGAGCTCGGGGGCGTCGTGCGTGGTAAAAAGCAGATCGCTCACGCCGGCAAAGCTCGGATAGACCGAAGACAGCGGCTGGCCAGCATCGGCGTTGGACGTAATGGCGACAAGTTCAAACTCGGGATGGCCGAGCACGAGGCGAATGAGCTCGGCTCCGGCATATCCAGCCGCGCCGACGATTCCAACCTTTAAAGACATATCAGACTCCTTGTCTGCGATTTATGCACCGATGCGCATTTCGCAGTGGTCGTTATGAAGTGGGTTGAAACTTTAGCACCAAAAGATGCATGAACACGTAAATGGCTTGCATATTCATGCATTGAAACAATCCCGACACATTCGCTTGAAGGAATTGACAAATGGAGCGGGCCCCGTATTGACCGGCGCTCCTAACGGCACCGGGCAATACGGGG